>NZ_JAKZJU020000001.1:1825000-2125000 GCF_022809315.2 Mesosutterella faecium
CCCCGGTTTTCGCCATCATCTCGGTGATCGCCGCATAGCCGCGCTCCCGGTAGTGCGGAGCGCACTCGGCCATCGCCCGCACGGCGTTCTCGAAGTCCGGGCGCTCGATCGCGCGCTGGATCAGGCGGTTCGCGGAGAGCTCGGTGAAGACGCCGTTCGGCTCCCCGTCGGGGTCGTGCCCGATTTTCCCGCCCTGGGGATCGGGGGTGTCGCGCGTGATGCCGGCCAACTCAAGGGCCCGCGTGTTGCAGACCCCGGAGTGCACGTCGGAGCGCAGCAGGTAGACGGGCTGGGTGGTGCTCACGCGGTCCAGGTCGTGGCGCGTGGGCGTCCTGTGCTCGGCGAGCTTGCTCTCGTCGTGCCCCCAGCCCATGATCCAGTCATTCGGGCCGCGCCCGAAGTTCGGGTGCTTCCTGAGCGCCTCGAGGATCTCGGCGATGCTGTGCACCGCGGGGATCGTGCAGGGCACCGCGTGAATCGTCTGCGCGACGAGCAGCGGGTGCGTGTGCGCCTCGATGAAGCCCGGCACCACCGCGGCGCCGCCCAGGTCCACCGCGCCGGGCTCGGGCGCGCCCTCGAGCCTGCCCACCCAGGCGAAGCGCCCGTTCTTGATCCGGAAGGCGTCCGCGAACTTGTCCGGCCCCTCGCCGGTGAAAACCTTCGCATTGAAATAAAGGCTGTCCATTTATGCCCGTCCTCTTTTTTACGCTGCGGCAGAAAGACAAAAACACAGAAATTTGAATATAATCCCGTTGCGCTCAGGCCGCACGCGGCCTGGAACGCGCGTCAGATTGGAAGACAGGAAAAAGCAGGTCTTTCCCTCTTTTGAATGCATTCAGTCCCAAGAGATCCCGCCCGCGGACCACGCCGGCAGCTCTTCTCCTGATGAATGCGTAAGAACGGAGCGGAGCGGCCGGCGGTGAAAAGCGGTCGGGCGAGAAACCGAATCCGCTTTTTTTATTGTCCGCGGCCCTTCCGGGCGAAGACCGAAGGCCGCGAGGAGTCCTGTCCCATGCTTGAAAATCTCGGCGTCGTCAACCTCTGGACCTACGCGCTCGGCGCGCTCGTGCTTGTGCTCATGCCCGGCCCCAACTCTCTTTTCGTTCTCAAAACGAGCGTGACCAAAGGCGCCCCCAGCGCCATGCAGGCCGCCTGCGCGGTCTTTCTGGGCGACGCCATCCTCATCGCCTGCGCGTTCCTCGGGATCGCCTCGATCCTGCAGGCCCACCCCGCGCTTTTCACCGCGGTGCGGTTCGCGGGCGCGGGCTACCTCGCCTGGCTGGGGCTTGGCGCGCTCGCGAGAACCATGAGGCGGCGCGGCCGCGCGCCGCAGGAGGGCGCCGCCCCGTCCTCCGGAGGGAAGGCTCCCTTTAAGACCGCGCTCCTTCTTTCCGTCACGAACCCGAAGGCGATCCTCTTTTACGTCTCGTTTTTCGTCCAGTTCATCGACCCGGCCTACCCGAGACCCTGGGTGCCCTACCTCGTGCTCGCCTCGATTCTCGAGGCCTTCAGCGTGCTCTATATGAGCAGCCTCGCCTTCGCGGGCTCGAGGATCAGCCGTCTGGTCGCCGCCCGCCCCGGGCTCGGCCGGCTGGGCAGCGCGCTCGAAGGCTCCCTTTTCCTCGGGTTCGCGGGCAAGATCGCAAGCCTCTGAAAGCCGCGCGCAATCCGGAGCCCCGACAGTTTAAGAGCCGCCTTCCCCGGCAAGGGAAAGGCGGCTCTTTCTGACTTTCAAAAGCCTTCAGGCGGGGAGCGGCCGGGAGGAGTTCCTTTCGGCCGCCTGCCCCGCGGCAGGCTTTACGCCCCCATTAGAAGCGGTGCACCAGGCCCACCATGACGGAGGTCGCGTTCGGGGTCTGATCCTTCAGATCGTCCTTTTCCTGAGCGTAGGTCGCAGCGCCGTAGACATTGGTGCGCTTCGAGAACGGATAGGTGTAGGCGAGGCCCACGCCAAAGCGCTTGTACTCCTCGTCGCCCTTCACGCCCTCGGCGTCGCGGTAGCCCACCTGAGCGAGGAAGTTGCCGCCGAAGGCGGGCACCTTGGCGCCAACCGACACGCCCCAGCCTTCGTAGCCCTCATTGGCGAGCGTGGCGGTGTGCTTCACGTCGCCCAGCGTGAGGTTGGCGAGGCCCTTGCGCACGATCGCCTGGTTGTCGAAGTAGTTGGCCTGCGCGTAAAGGGTCATGAAGCCGAAGTTGTAGTTGCCGCCGAGCAGGATGCTGTAGCCGTTGTCGGTGTTGGCGGTGTTGCCGCTGTTCTTCCACATCGTGTAGTCAGCGAGCAGCACGCCGTGGAAGGCACCGGCCTTGTAGTTGAGGCCCAGGGCTGCGTAGCGGTCGGCAGAGGCCTTGTTCTCAACGCCGGTGGTGTTGGAGACCTGGTCGGTCTTGAAGGAGTACTCGGCCGTGAGGCTCAGGCCGCCGACCGCGGGGGTGCGGTAGGCGATCGTGTTGTCGGTGCGGCCCCAGTCGGTGCCGGTGAAGTACTCGACGCCCGCGTCGCCGTAGAGGACGCCAAACGGGGTGACCGCAGAGCCCATGGCGATGGAGCCCGCGGTGCTCGTCACCTTGCCCAGGCGCCCGGCGTAGAGCGTGCCGTAGGAGCCCGAGACGTTCACGGAAGCTTCACGGCCGAAGAGACGGCTCATCGTCTGCGTGCCGTCGTCGGTGTTCATGCCCGACTCCAGCGTGAAGCCCACCTTCACGCCGTTGCCGAGGTCCTCAGAACCGCGCAGACCCCAGCGGGAGCCGGCGGCCTGGCTGCTCTTCATCGAGAAGGTGTCGGTGGAGTCCGTGCCGTCGTCGGCGCGGTAGTGGGTGTAGTTCACGCCCGTGTCGATCAGGCCGTAGAGCGTGACCGAGGGGGCAGCGTAGGCCGAAGTGGCGAAAGCGCCCGCGAGGACGGCCGCAACGAGAGACTTTTTCATTTTTTCTCCTTCGTGATGATCTGTAAAACTTGTAGATCGAAACCAGGGCCGCCGCTGAGGATGACAGCCCTGGAAACATTCGGATCATACCCACTTATTGATTGCGCACAAAGGCAGTGTTGTTTTTACGCAACACACTTTTACCTATTTTTTCTCTTTTTTCTCAATACAGTTAGATGAGTGTCCTTCCGATGAAGCGGCTTTAAATGTAAATTTCCATAAATACCTATTTGGTAGTATTTTTAAGCCCGCGCTCTTCTTTATAATCACATCTGTTTCAGTTTGCGCACTGTACCCCCGGGGCACAGAGGCAGATTTCAACCGGCGGGCTCTTTCGCTGCAAAGAGGCCGCCTCCAATAGTGGAGAGATGATGAAGAAGATTGTTCTTGCTTTAGCCGTTGCTGCGGCTTTCGGCACCGCGAACGCGGCCCAGAATGTGAACACCGATGTGGTCGTGGTCGGCGCGGGCGGCGCGGGCCTTGCTTCCGCGGTCGAGGCCCACGACCTCGGCGCCAAGGTGATCGTGGTCGAGAAGATGGCCTTCCCGGGCGGCAACACGACGCGCGCCGCCGGCGGCCTGAACGCTGCCGCGACGCCCCTGCAGCAGGCCAAGGGCATCTACGACACCCCCGAAATCATGTTCTACGACACGATGAAGGGCGGCCACTGGAAAAACAATCCGGACCTCGTCCGTACTCTGGCCGAGCACGCGAAGGACTCCGTCGACTGGCTGCTCGCCCTGGGCGGCGACTTCCATGACGTGGGCCTCATGGCCGGCGCGACCCGTCCCCGCACGCACCGCCCGACCGGCGGCGCCCTGGTGGGACCGGAGGTGATCCGCACGCTCTACACCGCCGCTGAAAACCGCAAGATCGACATCCGCGTGAACACCCGCGCCGAGTCGATCAACAAGGCGAACGGCAAGGTGACCGGCATCACCGTGAAGGGTCCGGACGGCGAGTACACGATCAACGCGAAGGCCGTGGTGATCGCGGCCGGCGGCTTCGGCGCGAACAACGCGATGGTCGCCTCCTACGTGCCGCGCCTGAAGGGCTTCTCCACCACGAACCATCCCGGCGCGACCGGCGACGGCCTGAAGATGGCTGAAAAGGCGGGCGCTGCCCTGATCGACATGACCGAAATCCAGACCCACCCGACCGTGGTTCCGGGTGACGGCACGATGATCACCGAGGCCGTGCGCGGCAACGGCGCCATCCTCGTCAACAACGAGGGCAAGCGCTTCTACAACGAGCTCGAGACCCGCGACAAGGTTTCCGCCGCGATCCTCAAGCAGCCCGGCAAGACCGCCTGGCTCTTCTTCGACTCCGACATGCAGAAGTCCCTGAAGGCGACCAACGGCTACATCAAGCAGAAGTACTGCCTGAGCGCCAACACGCTCGATGAGCTCGCCGCCAAGATGAAGGTCCCGGCCGCCGCCCTCAAGGCGACGCTCAAGGACTACGGCGCCGCCGTGGCCGCGAAGAGCGACAAGCAGTTCGGCCGCGAGAACCTTCCGCGCGCCCTCAACAAGGCCCCGTTCTACGCGATCACCATCACCCCGGCCGTGCACCACACGATGGGCGGCGTGAAGATCGACACGAAGACCCAGGTCTATGACACCACCGGGCGCGTGATTCCGGGCCTCTTCGCCGCGGGCGAAGTGACCGGCGGCGTGCACGGCGGCAACCGCCTCGGCGGCAACGCCCAGGCCGACATCGTGACCTTCGGCCACATCGCGGGCCAGCAGGCCTACATCTACAGCCGCACCTCGCAGCTGAAGAAGTAAGACCAGGAACTCCCTGCGGGCGCTCTCTCTGGAGGGCGTCCGCAGGGACTCTCCAAAGGGGCGCGCCGGATCCTTCCGGGGCGCCCCTTTTCCATTGGGCCCGGAAGCCGCCCTTCCGCTTGGGAAAGAGCCTCCCGCCCGGTAACAGTCCTGTGAGTTCGGAACAGCCGCTTCTATGGGAAAGCGAGCCTGAAGGAAAGCTCCGGCCGGCGCGGTCTCAGGCATAGAATCCCCCCTATCGAAACCACCTGCTTAGAAAAGGAGTCTGTCATGAAGATTGCCGTTCCCGTCGAAGGCGAAGAGATTTTCCAGCATTTCGGCCGCGCCCCGGCCTTCAAGGTCTACGAGGTTGAAAACGGTGCCGTGAAGGCCTCGTCCCTCGTCGCCTCCCAGGGCACGGGCCACACCGCAAAGTCCGCGGACCTCGCGGCCGTGAAGCCCGACGTGGTGATCTGCGGCGGCATCGGCACCGGAGCCGTCGCCGCGGTCGAGTCCTCGGGCGCGAAGCTCGTGGCCGGGGCCTCAGGCCGGGCCGACGACGCCGTGAGCGCCTACCTCGCCGGGCGGCTCGAGAACCGGGAAGACGCCGTCCACGCGTGCGGCTGCGGCTGCCACTGATCTTTTCAAAGTCTTAAAAGCCCCGGGGCTTTTTCAGCGCTCCCGGCTCACCGCTTCTCCTAAAAGGCGCGGCGCTTCCCAGCCGCGTGCGTCAAGGGAGCCTCGGCCGGGAGTTTTTTGCGTTTAAAGAACATCACCAATTGGGAGGGCAACTGCCCCATGCATTCTTTATTTGGCCGGGCCAGGAGGCTTGTGCAGGGGGTGCTGGCTCTTTGCAGCCTGTCCGCCCTCTTCTCCGCCCCCGGGGCCGCCCTGGGCTCGGCGGTTCCCGACCGGTATGAGACCGCCGTGAAGACGCAGGCGCCCCTGGAGCAGAAATATCTCCGGCCAGGGCCTTTTCCCACGGCAAACCTAGAGCATCCGGTCCCTGAGAAATGGAAGAAGTACATCGTCTGGTATCCGGCCGGCCTCGCTGAAGCGGAGAAAGCCCGCCCGGTTCTCGTCCTATGCAACGGAACAGGCGTGCGCGCCTCGAGCGCCGCGGCCATGATGAGGCATTTCGCCTCCTGGGGCTTCATTATCCTCGGCAGCGAGGACGAGAACTCCTGGGAAGGTCTGTCCGCACAGAAGAGCCTCGAGTGGCTGCTCGCGGAAAACGAGAGGAAGGGCAGCGTTTTCTACCGCCGCGTCGACCGGAAAGCGGTCGGCGCCTTCGGACACTCCCAGGGAGGCGTGGGCGCCGTCAACGCCGTAACGGTCCAGCCCGGCCGCCGGCTTTACAAGGCGGCCGCAGTCGAGTCGCCCACCGGGCTGCCCCTGGCCCGGAACCTCAAATGGACCTATGCCCCTGAGAAGGTGGAGATCCCGGTCTTCTACCTCGCGGGCAGCGGATTCTTCGACAGCCGGATCATCATCCCGCCCCAGGAGCTGCTGCGCCTTTTCGAGCTTTCCTCCCGAAGCCCCTTCAGAGTCATGGCCATTCGCAGGGAGTCCGACCACGGAGAGATGCTCTACAAAGCCGACGGCTACGTGACCGCCTGGTTCCTCTACTGGCTGCAGGGCGACAAGGCGGCCGGCGCCGTGTTCAGAAAAGGAGGCGAGCTAGCCCGTAATCCGCTCTACGAGAAGGTGAGGATCGAATAGGATTACACGGCTTCTCTCCGCCCGGGGGCAGGCGGGGCGACCCCGTATTTTTTCCTCCCGGCGCGTCCTGCGGCCCCCAAAAGGATGCTGGGGCGCCGCATCTGAAAGGCATCGCCCCCGGCCCGCCTGCACCTCCTTTTTACGCGCAGAGCGCCGTGAAGTCTTTCTCCAGCCGGCTCTCGGCCGCCTGCAGCTTCGACTCGACCCCGCCCGTCCAGGCCTCGTCGGCCTGAAGGCGCTCCCGGGCTCCCTTCGAGAGCCGCTCGAGCTCCGGGGCCTGCGGGCCGCCCTCGGTGCGCCGTCCCTCGACGATCGCACGGGGGTCGAGCGTCTCCCGAAAGTCCTTCTCGCCAAAGGGGAACTCTTTCGGAATGCCGGCAAGCCCCTCTTTTTCAACCATGCCCTCGTAGACCGCCTTCGCTTCCGAGTAGCTCAGCGTGAGCGGCGTGAGCGACCTCTGCCTCGCGTAGGTGACCAGTTCGCTCGCGAACCTGTGGCCCTCCCTGAAGGGGATGCCGAAGCGCTGCATCATCACGTCGGCGATGTTCTGCGAGGCGGTCCAGTCGAGGTTGAGCTCCTCGAGCGCACGCTCCGCGTTCACGCGCAGCAGCCCCAGCACCCCGGCGAAGGCCTCGAGCACACGCGCCGCGTCAGCGAGGATCGTGCGGTTAAGCTGCTCGTCCTTCACGTCGTACATGCCGGGGGCGAGGTCGTGCGCGCGGAAAAGGATGGAGGAGACGCGGCCGAGGACCTCGTTTGCGTCGCGCCGGACGTCGATCAGGCTGCCCGGGTTCCGTTTCTGCGGCATGGCCGAGGAGGCGTAGGTGCTCGTCACGAGGATCCAGGGGCGGGGCTGCGCGTACTGCGTCATCACGTCCTGAATGAACTGGGTGACGTGAAGCAGCGGTCCGGCGAGCTTGAGCCCCGCCTCGACCGGCACGTCCACCGCCGAAATCTGCCCCGCGTCGTAGGCGTTGTCCACGATGCCGTCAAAGCCCAGGTACGAGGCCATCGCGCGGCGGTCGAGCGGCCAGGGCGTGCCGTTGAGCACCGTGGTGCCCATGGGCGAGAGGTTGAGCCGGGCCCAGAACTCGCGCAGGCTGTCGAAATCGCGCCTGAAGCCCTCAAGGTGCCCGAGCCAGGCGTGTGCGAGGCTGTCGGGCTGGGCGGCCACGCCGTTCGTGTAGCAGGGGACGATCGTCGAGCGGTTTTCATCGCAGAGCCGCAGCAGCGCCGCGCGCACGCGGTTGAGCGCCTTCATCAGCGCAAGCGTCTCGTCGCGGATCATCGCCCGCTGGAAGGTCGCGTGCATGTCCTGGGAGGAGCGGCCCGCGTGCATCAGCGTCACCTCGATCCCGGCCTCGGCCACAAGCAGCGGCTCGTAGCGCACGTACATCCGGGGCCGCGGGCTGCCGGGCTTCGCGGCCCGCGCGATCACGCGCTTCAGGGCCCGGCACCAGGCGGGCACCTTCGAGCGGTCGAGGAGCCCGAGCCGCGTGTTGACGACAAAAGTCGCCTTGTTGATCTGCGAGAGCCAGAAAAACTCGTCCCGGGGCGGCTCGCCGCTCCAGGGCTCGAGATCGGAGAGCCGGCCGGCCTCGCCGGTTGAAGGAACACCTAACGCCATTGTCAATTCTCCTGGATACGTTGGACAAGCCGCCCCGCCGAAGGGGACAGCGCGGCATCAGTATGCGGCCTTTTGCTTTTGTTCTGAAGGTCAATAAAAACAAAAATAAATTATCATTAATGGCAAATCAACCCCGGACATCGGTAAGGAGCCTCCCCCGCTATGCGCAGAGACATGAACCTCGAAAGCTGGCGCGTCTTCGCGGCCGTGGCCCGCTCAGGCGGGATCACCGCGGCCTCGTCCGCGCTCGGCATGGACCCGCCCGCGATCAGCCGCGTGCTCTCCTCGCTGGAAAAGGCGGTGGGCGGCGCGCCGCTTTTCGACCGCAGCAGCCACTCGCTCGCGCTCACCGAAAGCGGGCGCCTCGCCCTGCAGACCGCCGAGCAGATGCTCACGCTGCACGACGAGCTGATGCGGGGCCTGCAGACCGACACCGAGCAGATGAGCGGCACGGTCCGGGTGGGGATTCCGCAGGCGGTTCTGCAGGACTTCGCGATGCCCTTTCTCGTCGACTTCGCCCGGCGCTACCCGGAGATCCATCTCGAGGCAAGCGAGTACAGCCAGGGCCTGCCCGTGAGCTTCGCCTCGCCTTCGGGGCCGCTTGACGTCGTCATTTCCTTCGGCCCCGACCCCGCGCACCCGAACTTCGTGCAGATCCACTACGGCACGGGCCGCACCATCGCCTGCGCCTCCCCGGTCTATCTCGCGCGCTACGGCGTCCCGAAAACTCCCGAAGACCTCATCCGCCACATCGGCGTGCGGTTCAACAGCCCGCTGCGCGGGACGTTGCGCGAGCTGCGGCAGGGCGGCCGCACGGTGCCGCTGCGCTTCGATCGCGAGCTTTCCTTCAACTCCGTCATGACCGCGAAGGCGGCCGTCCTGATCGGCGCGGGCATCCAGCCCGACATGGCCGACATCCACTGCTACCGGGAAATCATGAAGGGCTCCCTCGTCCCGGTCCTCAAGGACTGGAGGGGCGAGCCGCTCGACCTCTACATCTACACCCGGCCCGAAATCCTGCGCTTCAGGCGCGTGAAGACCTTCATCGGCGAGTTCCGCCGGAAAATCACCGAGACGCTGCGCCTGCGCGACGAGGCGCTGCGGGTCTGCGGCCTGCTCTGAGCCCCCTTCTTTTAGCAGAAAGCACAAATCATTCTTAAGTCTTTTGCCATTGTTTGAAAAACCGCCCGCCGCGATCATTGCTTCCGTGCCATCGCCGGAGGGGGCCGCATGCCGCCCCCGCGGTCCAAACAAAGGAGAGACTCAATGAACGAACTCATGCCCTACCTCGCGCTGCTTGTGGTGGTGCTCACAGGCGTCGGGATCGTAAAAAAACTCCAGGTGAACATCCTGCTGCTCTTTGCGGGACTCGCCCTCAACCTGCTCGCCATCCTGGGCGGCGTGGACAACCTGATGCCCAAGGGGGCCCGCTCCACGGGCTTCATCGGGTTCGACCTCTTCGCGCTGCTTTCGGCGCTCTCGCGCAACCAGGCGGCCACCACGGGCTTCATCATCCTCGTGGCCGGCGGCTTCGCGGCCTACATGGACCAGATCGGGGCGACCGACAAGCTCGTGAGCGTGTGCATGAAGCCGCTGCAGAAGCTTCACGCGAACCCCTTTCTGATCCTGGGCGCGGTCTTCGTGATGGGGAACCTCCTCGGGCTCGTCGTCACCTCCGCGGCCGGCATGGCGATGCTGCTTGCCGTCTCGGTCTATCCGCTGCTGATCGGCATCGGCGTCTCCGGAGTGGCCGCGGCCGCTGTGATCGGCTCGGTGCTTGTGATCAGCTACGCCCCGTCCTCGGCTATCGCGGTGCTCTCGGCCACCACGGCCGGCGTGGACCCCATGACGTACCTGATCCACTACCAGCTGCCCGTCGCAGTGCCCGCGATCCTCGCCACCGCGGTCTGCCACGTGCTCGTGCAGTCCTGGTACGACCGCAGGGACGCCGCCCGGGGGCTGCTCGTCAAAATCGACCCGAAGACGGTCGCTGAAAAGGCGGACCGCGCGGCCGGCAAGCCCTGGTTTTACGCGCTGCTGCCGATCGCGCCGATCGTGATGCTCTTCATCTTCAACAAGATGGTCTACAAGACGGTCGTCCTCGATGTCGCGACCGCAATGTTCATGGGCTGGGTGTTCGCGATCCTGGTCGACCTCGCCTGCCGCCGCAATCTCGTCGAGTGCTTCAAGGACGGCTTCGCGATGTTCAAGGGCATGGGCCACATGATGCAGAGCGTCGTGGGCCTCATCTTCGTGGCTGCGCTCTTTGCCGCGGGGCTGAAGAACGCGGGGCTCGTGTCGCTGCTCATTGACGCGGCCCGGGGCGCGGGCTTCGGCATGACCGGAACGGGCCTTGTCGTCTCGGCCGTGATCGGCATCGTCACCGTGCTCACGGGCTCGGGCGTCGCCTCCTTCACCGGACTCGTGCCGATCGCCCCGCAGGTGGCCGGAAGCCTCGGAGGCGACCCCGCGGTGCTCGCGATGATGATGCAGCTCTCAAGCGAGTTCCTCCGCCCGCTCTCGCCCGTGGCCGGCGTCATCATCATCGTGGCGGGCTTCGCCGGGGTCTCTCCCCTCACCGTCGTGCGCCGCACCTGGCTGCCGTGCCTCGCGGGGCTCGCGGTCGCGCTCGCCCTCACCATCCTCCTCTTCTAATAGGCCGAGTCTTTCAGCGGGCGGGAGCGGGGCCGCTCCCGTCCGCCGCCTGGCCTTCCCGCTCCCCCTCTCTTTTTCACGCCTGGCCGCCCGGGGCGGCTTCCCCGCCCCGCGGCTTCCCTTCCTGCGGCTCCTCGAGGGGCCTTGGCCTCGGCCGCAGGATCAGCCTCAGGCTCTGCGCGTAGGTGAAGTAGTTCCAGATCCAGTTCAGGAGCACGAAGAACTTGTTCTTCACGCCGAGAATCGGGCGCAGGTGCACGACAAGCCACAACGTCCAGGCCGGCAGCCCCCCGAACTTCATCCGCCCGATTTCGGCCACGGCGCGCTTCCGCCCGATCGTGGCCATCGTGCCGAGGTTCCGGTAGACGAAGGGCTGCATCGCCCCGCCCTTTTCCTTCCGCTCGAGGTTGCGCGCAAGAAGCGAGGCCTGCTGCAGGGCCGCCTGCGCGAGCTGCGGGTGTCCGTCCTTCCATTCGGGGTCGCCCAGGACCAGGCTCTGGTCGCCGATCGCAAAGACGTCCTCCAGCCCCCGCACCCGGCAGCAGCGGTCGGTGAGGATGCGCCCGCCGCGGCCGAGCGCCCCGGGAGGCAGCCCCTCGACCGGAACCGCCCGGATCCCGCTCACCCAGATCACGGTGGCCGATTCCAGGGTCCCTCCGCCCGCGCTCACCACGCCGTTCCTGCAGTCCGTCACCCGCCAGCCGTTGTGCACGTGCACGCCCATCTTAAGGAGGTCCTTCTCGGCCCTGGCCGACGAGGCGGGATCCATCGACTTGAGCAGCCTCGGGCCGGAATTGAGAAGGTGAATGTGCATGCGGCCCGCGAGATCCGGATAGTCCCTCGGCACGACGTCCTTCTTCATTTCGGCGAGCGCCCCGGCGATCTCCACCCCCGAGGGGCCGCCGCCCACGATGACGAAGTTCAGGTACCGCTCCCGCTTCTGCGGGTCCTCCTCGGTCTGCGCGCGCTCGAGGGCGAGAAGGATGCGGTTTCTCAGCACCATCGCGTCCTCGACGGTCTTCATCGGCAGGGCCTCCCGCTCGATGCCGGCCTGGCCGAAGAAATTCGTCTCGCCGCCCATCGCGAGCACCAGATAGTCGTAGCCGATGGGGCCCACCGAGGTGAGGAGCACTTTGGCGCCGGGGTCGACCCCGCGGACCTCCGCCATCCGGAAGAGGCAGTCACGGCAGCCCTGGAAGAGGCGGCGCAGCGGAAAGGAGATGCTGCTCGGCTCAAGCCCTGCCGAAGCCACCTGGTAGATCAGAGGCGAAAACTGGCTGTAATTGTTCCGGTCGACCGCCACGACCTGGAAGCCGCGGCCGCGCAGCTCCATGGCGAGCCTCAGGCCGCCAAGGCCCGCGCCCGCGATGACGACGCGGGGCATCCCGTTGGTTCTGATGTTGGCTTTCATTTCTGATGGAGGCACTTAAAGATGTATTTTCGATACCTCTAATATGCCATGAGCCGGCATGACCCGTCAGGGAAAAATGCGCGCTCTTCAGCGAATAAGGATTCTTTCTAGCCGGGCTGAGCACGGGCCGGCGCTTCTTCCCCGGAAATTCCGCGGGCGTGTATGCTCCTCAGTCATTCAAATCCTTTTTTTTGAGGAGGAGGCACCATGTCACTGCTCGAAGACTACATCCGAGACCTGAAGGAAATCGTGAATTTTGACAGCGGCACCGGAAACGCCGCGGGCGTCACCCGCGCCGCCGGCATCATGCAGCGCCACTACGAGTCGATCGGCTTCAAGGCCGAGCTCGTCGACCTGGGCGAAGAGGTCGGGCGCGGGATGCTCGCCGTGAACAAGCCCGGGGCCGCGCACTACGACGTCCTTCTCAACGCCCACCTCGACACGGTCTTCCCGGACGGGACCGCGGCCGAGCGCCCCTTCAGGCTCGAAGGCGACCGGATCACGGGTCCGGGCTGCATGGACTGCAAGGGCGGCGTCATGGCCTTTTACTATGCGCTGAAGACCCTGCCGCGGGAGACGCTGGACCGGCTTTCCATCGCGGTCGCCTGCAACCCGGACGAGGAGACGGGCTCGAAGAACTCCCACGAATGGCTCTCCGGGCTCGCGAAGAAATCCTCCTGCGCGCTCGTGGGCGAGCCGGGGCGTCCGAACAACGCGCTCATCCGCTCGAGAAAAGGCATCGAAGGCTACATCGTGAGCTTCACGGGCCGGGCCGCGCACGCGGGCAACAACCCCGAGCAGGGGCGCGACGCGAACCTCGCCATGATGCGCTTCACGCTCGAGGCGGTGAAGTTAAACGACCTGCCCGCCGGGGTGTCGGTGAGCGCGACGCTCGTGAAGGGCGGCACGATCCAGAACTCGATCTCGGACACGGCGGAGGTCTATTTCGACACCCGCTTTAAGACCGACGAGCAGGGCGCGGCGCTCGACCGCGCGATGCGCGCGCTCGCCGCGAAGAGCTGGGGCGACGGGATCGGCGTCACCCTCCGAACCGACCACGGCAGGCCCGCGATGCCCTACTCGGATCTGAGCCGCCCGCTCGTCGAAAAGATCACCGAGGCGGCCCGCAAGGCGGGGTTTGAGCCGCTGTGGGCCGACGCGGGCGGCGGCTCGGACGCAAGCTACATGGCCCGTGCCGGCATTCCCGCCGTGGACGGCTGCGGCCCCGCGGGCGGCGGCGCGCACTCGAAGAACGAATACATGCTCGTGAACACGATCGAGCAGAGGATCGCGATGATCCGCAACTTCCTCGCTTCGCTCTAAGGCGCCGCCCCCCAAAAGCGCGGGCAGGCTCCGCTGCCCGCGCGTGCTTTTCCTCCTCAGGCGCCCGGGCTTTACTTGAAGAGCGCCTTGAGGAGGTCGAGCAGCCCGAAGGTCGTGCGGCTGTAGGCCCGGTTGTAGAGGGCTTTCTTCGGGTGCAGGAGGCCCATGCCGCGCCGCCCGTACCCGGGAATCAGGGCCCGCTTGACTGACCTTTTGAGCCTCCCCGTCGTCCGCGCGCTGATGCTCGCCTTGAGCGAGGGCTTTCTGAATCCGATTTTCATTGATCCGCTCCTTTCCGCCGCCTGACTCGACCGACGCGGCGCTTCGTGTCCTCGGGACCGCGGCCTCCCTTTTCCTTTTCGTTCACCGCTTTCAGCGGTCCTGGCCTGCCCCGGGGCTGCCCGGCAGCCGGAGCCTCCGAAGGCGGCGGCAGTCCCATTGCCGCTCTCAGCCCTCTATGATGTCGCTGCTGCGCCTTCTGCCGTAGCTCGAAGCGAGGTGCATGGGGTCCAGGCCCTGAAGCTCCATGAGCTTGCACTGCCTCGTCTCAATGCGGTTCACGCGGCAGAGGATCTCGGTCAGCTTGGACTCGATGCGGTCTAGCTGCTCAGCAAGCCGAGCTTTCTCAAATCGATTTTCGCCGTCAGAACCACATTGAGAGGCAGATTGTTCGCCCCGGTGCCGCTCATCGAAACCCACGCCATAAAAATCGCCATCACGCATTGCTTCGCTTCCTTCCGCGTTTTAAATCTCAAGAGAGCGTCTTCGTCATTCTCCGCTCCGGGCGTGGACATCCTCACCCCCCAGCTGCCGGAGGACTTGTCCTGAGCCACGGAGCCCACCAGCACTCCGTCGACCCAGTAATGCTCCGCCGTTCCGCCGCCCTTCTCCCATCCGGACGTGCGGTCCGGGCGGAGGAATAAGGGCACATCAAAGTCCACAGCGTTCAAGTTGCTTCTCTCCCTGTTTGCGCAGCCTCCCTGATGCCATCTGGCACCCGGGCGGCCGCAGCCGTTGCCCGATCTATGTAGCATACGCCCCATCTTTCTTAAACGACGAGTTCGCGCCGCCAGAAGGCCGCGGCGAAGCCTTAAAGCCGCTCCTTCCGATCCACGAAAAGCATGGGGCCGCGCCCTGTCCAACCCCGGGAACCTGCAGACAAAAGAAAAGTCCTCGGCCGGAATCCGCCCTTCCGGCTCTTTTCCGGCAATGCTGCAAGGAGCGCCCCGCCCCTGCCCGGCTCCGGGACGAAGCCCCGGCATGCGCCGATGCCCGTTGGAAAGCCAGCCGGCGGGATGTGGGCGCCGCTGTCTCTCCGGCTTTCCGAAAGAGGCCCGCGCTCTGACGCGAAGGGCATGACAAGCCTGGCTAAAAGCCCAGGCCCGGTTTCTATTTGCAGCATCTCCGGAAGTGCGGCTTGGCCTGGCCGCTGCCTATCATTTTGATGAGGATGCCGATCGGGAGAAAAAGATGCTTGCCCGCTGCGGCATTCGGCGCGGCGGGCTTGTCCCCGCCAGGGAGTTGAAGCTTTTGAAGGAGTCCGGTTCCGTCCAGTAATTGACAGGGGAGGCTTTCCCCTCAAGCTCAGGGCTTTTTCTTTTCGAGCGCCGCGGCCGCGCAGCGCGCGATCCGCTCGAGTGCCTTCGCGTCGCAAAGGGCGGCGTCGATCAGGCTTTCGCGCTCTCCCTCCGTGAGGCTTGTTCCGGCGAAGGCCGTTTTCGCGCGGGAAACAAAGCGCGCAAAGGCTTTCTTCTCCTGCCCCGCGAGCAGCAGCTGCCGGTACTCGGACGTCGCCCTGGGACTTGCCTTCTCTTCGCCTGAGAGATCGGAGGAAGCCCAGTTTTCCGCGCAGATCGTCGCAGAAAGCGCCGCCTTAAGAGGCACACCGCCCACGCCGGAGACCGGGATGAAAGCGCCGGCAAGCGCCGCGGTCTCCTGAATCAGGAGGCTCTCGGCCCGCGGCTGCAGGCTGTAGGAGCGCTCGATCCCGCGGGTGAGGCGCACCGCGGCCCTCAGCAGCACGTGCGCGGCCCGCAGCTCGGGCTCCTCCAGGACTTTCTCCTCGCCGCTTCGCCTGAGCTCATCCTTTACAAACTGCGCGGACAATCTGTAGTTGAGCAGTCTGTGGTAGGTGTACCGCTCGAAAAAACCGGTGATGAAGCGCAAGGAGGGCATGAAAAACTCCCGGAGAGAAACTGTGCCAATCCTGTAGGAGGCTATCCTCATTCTAAAGATAAAGCAAACCGAAAAACCAAGGAACCTAGAAGCGCCCCGGGCGGAGGACGCGCTTCACGCCTTGTGAAAAGTCCTCCGTTCGTGCATACTTAGGCTGAAAATCAGGCCGCCAGCCAACAAGTAAGATTCACCGGAAGACCCGGAGCACCGCTGCAGGCGCGGTGAAGAGGAAAGGGACAATGCGGCCCCGGCTTCCGCCGGCAGGATCCCGCCGCGCTCACGAGAAGATACCGCTGTTTTGCACCGTCCGCGCCCTGCGCCGCCCGGACGCCCTCGTTTCAATATTGGGAGAAAGAAGACATGGCACTTCCCTACAACTGGGACATTGCAACGCTAGACGAACTCATGGAGTATTACGCGGACTACGAAGGGGTGGACCTGCAGTCGCTGCCCGACCGGCTCGAGGATGAAAACGCGCCCGTGCCCGTGCGCTATGAAAAATACCTGGACTACAACGGCTCCTGGATCGAGCGGCGCTTCTACCCGGTCGAGGCGCTCAAGGTGCTGCTCTGGAAGGGAGACCTCGTGCCCTCGAGCGGGCTCGAAAACCTGCTCGACCTGCCCCGGTCCGACATCGAGAAGCTGCACCGGTACGCCTTCTGCCGGCCGGTCGGCATCAACCGGCGCGGCGAATGGCTGTTCGACGCGGACTACATGCTCAAATGCCGCAAGGCCTGGCTCGCGGAAAAGGAAGGCGGGGATCCGAGGCGCTTCGGGGTGAAGCCCGCGGGCCCGAAGGAGGCGGAGTTCAACTGGTTCTCGCTGGACTTCAAGGCGAGGGATCCGGACTGACCGGAGCGCGCAAAGGCCGGAAAGAGAAGGCCGCCGGGAAAGGAAACGGCCCTTGCCCCGGCGGCGCACAGTTTTTAATTATGTCACAGGCAACCCGGCGGAAACAATAGAGATTTTCTATATGGCGGAAAACAGTCCCCCATGCGATACTTTTCTCGTGGCCGGAGAAAAGGCGCGGATGGTGAAAGCATCGCGGGCCGCTCTTCCGGCAATAAAAGCCCCGGGCTGAAAGCGCCATTTTGGTCTGCTATCCCTAAACCCCGGGGCTTTTTCATGCCCGCTTATTTCTTCGCAAGGGGCTTGGGCTCCTCCAGGGCCTGCGAGCGGCCTATCGTCTGCGCAAAGAGCGCGGCCGCGCCCAGCGAGCCCGCCATCGCCATGAAAATCCAGAAAACGCCGGCCACGGAGGCGAGGGCCCCGAAGGCGAGCGGCAGCGCGGCGTGCCCGGCCTGGGTGAGCATCGAGCGCAGCCCGATCGCCTCGCCGGTGCGCCCCGCGGGACTCTGCGTCTGCAGCAGGCTCATCACGTTGGGCTGGCTCGCCCCGAGCCCGGTGCCCAGCACGAAGGCGCAGGCCAGCAGCGGCGGCATCGAGGTGAAGAAGGGGAACAGGAAGTAGGCGGCCGCCCCCATCAGCATCACGAAGACCATGAACTGCCACTCGCTCACGCGCCCGGAGACAAACGGCATCACGAGGCGCACGAAGAAGGTCGCGGCGTAGAACGTGCCCACGAGCCAGCCGATTTCGGTCGCGGTGAGCCCGACGGCGTTCCCGTAGACCGGAAAGACGAAGGTCTGCAGGTCCCAGGCGATCGTCACCATCGCGGAAATGATGAGAACGTTTCGCACGGGCGGATGGCGAAAGAGGTCGAACGCCCCGGTCTTCTTTTTGCCCGCCTTGCGCCCGGGAGCGCGGGGAAGGCGGCGCGAGAGGTCGATCGCGGCGGCAAGCCCGAGGAGCGCCACGGCAGCGCCCAGCGCAAAGGCCGCCTGATGGCCCGCGCGGTCGATCACAAAGCCCGCGGCGATCGGGCCGGCAAAGCCCGCGGCGGCGGTGGCGGTCGCAAGCCAGGCGAAATTGGCAAGCCGCGTCTCAGGGGAAGAGAGAGCGCCGATCATCCTCTGCGAGGAGAGCGACGCCGACATGAGCCCGACGCCTGCAAAGCAGCAGCCCAGCCCGAGCGGCACGAGGCCGAAGCTTCCGGTCGGGAGCGCCGCGGGGATGGCAAGCCCCAGCAGCGTGAAAATGCCGGCCACGAGCACGGGCTTTCGCTCGCCCTCCCGGTCGATCCAGCGCCCCCAGGAGAGCGACAGCAGCGCCGGGAAGACGGCGAGCAGGCTGATCAGGACGCCCACGGCAAGGCTTCCGTAGCCGTGTGCGAGGGCGTCCAGGCTCGAGCCCATGCGGATGATGGAAAAGCTGAAGGTGAGGAGCGCGACGGCGAGGTAGATTCGATTTCTCATTTTTGCGCCGCCTGGTTAAATCGTCGGACCCGTGGTCCAGATGTTCATCGAGTTCACGTAGCCGCAGCGCTCGGCTGCCGTCGGCTCGCCCCCGCAGGCCCGCATCAGCGCGTCAAACACGCGCCGCGCGGCCTCTTCGAGCGGCTCGGTCCCGTCGATCACGCCCGCGACCGAGCAGTCCATGTGCCCGCGCATCAGGCTCCAGGTCCGGGCGTTGCCCGTCACCTTGACGACCGGAACGAAGGGAAAGCCCTGCGGCGCCCCGCGGCCGGTCGCAAAGAGGATCGCGCTGCAGCCGGCCGCCGCAAGACCCGTGAGCATCTCGGGCTCGCGCCCCGGCGCGTCCATCATCGTGAGCCCCGGGGCCTCGGAGACCGCCCCGTAGGGGACGACGGCCTGAAAGACCGCGCTGCCCGCCTTCGCAAGGGCCCCCAGGGACTTCTCCTCGATCGTGGTGAGGCCGCCCGCGATGTTGCCGCGGGTGGGCTGACCGCCGCGCATGTCGACCCCCATCGCGCGCGCCCTCGCCTCCATGGCGGCGACCGCTTCGAAAATGGAGCGGGCCACCTGGGGGTTCGCAGCCCGGCGGGCTGCGATGTGCTCCGCCCCCATGAATTCCGTGGTCTCCCCGATCACGACCCGCGCGCCGGCGTGAACAAGCGTGTCCACCACGCGTCCGATCGCCGGATTGGCCGAAAGCCCCTGGGTCGTGTCCGAGGAGCCGCACTTAAGCCCCACGCGAAGCTTGGCGATCGGAACCGGAACGGGCTTCGCCTCGATTTTCTCCCAGAGCCGCCCGACCGCCCCGCGGATCTTTTCTACCGAAGCTTCGAGCCCCCCTTCCTTCTGCAGCACGACAAGCTCGACCGGGCGGCCGCTGCGGCGGATCTCCTCCGCGACCCACTCCGAGCGGACGCTCTCGCAGCCGAGGCTCACGAGCACGACGGCCCCGAGGTTGGGGCTCCTGCCAAGGTTCACGAGCACGCGCTCGACCTGCCGCACGTCGGGCGCAGTCTGCGAGCAGCCCTGCTGGTGCGTGAACAGGGCGGCGTGGGGCGAGGCGGCGCGAAGCACGACGTCGTTTACGCAGGCCACGGCGGCCAGCACTCCCACGAAGTTCCGGGTGCCCGCCGTCCCGTCAGGCCTCGGATAGCCCTGGAAAGTGAGCCCCCGGGCGTCAAAAAGAGGGGGCTCCAGGGCGGCCCGGCCGGGATAGAAGGTCTCAGGCAGAGATTCGCCCGGACGCTTCTCGCCGGATGCCGCGGCCAGGTCGCCGCGGCCGCGCTCGCTTTCCAGGTTCTGCACGTGGACCCAGGCGCCGGGCTCGATGTCCGCGGCGGCGCGCCCGATCTCCTCGCCGTACTTCAGCACGGGCCCGCCCTTTGAGATCCGGACGAGCGAGGCCTTGTGGCCGAAAGGCACGTCTTCGAGAAGCCGGACCGGGGCAGCCCCCCGCACTACAAGCCCCTCTCCCTTCCTGCCGTCAGAAAGCAGCGTCGCCACGTTGTCGCGCGCGCTGATCCGAATGCCGGTTGCGCCCATAGGATCCTCCCCTTCTTTTTGTCGTATCGGGAAATTTATAAGCAGACTTCAGCCATCATAACGCCTGGCCTCCGGCGCACCCAAAGAAATCTCCTTCCAAACTTCCCTGTCTTTTTTCTGCCTTCTGCCGCTCTTGCGGCGGGGAAACGGCGCTTTAGGGCCTGGCCCCGTACTCCTTCTGCTTTTCGGTGCCTTCGTTCTTGTCTTTGAAGCGGGCCGGAGAGCCTCCTCGCCCAGGGCTTTGCCCCGCCCGGGCGGGCTTTGCGCGCAGCGGCAGCCCAGGGCCTGCGCGGGAAGACCGGCAGCGGACGGCCGGCTCTGCGGCCGGACGGCCCGCTCCCCGCGCAGTCTTAAAGCGCGAAGCCCTGGAAGCGGCCGGGCTTTTTTTTCAGCGCCCGGAGGGGGCCCGTCCCGCCAGCCCCTCCTTCAGGGCCCACTGCCTCACCTCTTCGCTGATCCGCATCGAGCAGAACTTCGGGCCGCACATGGAGCAGAAGTGCGCCTTTTTCATGCTCTCCTTCGGCAGCGTCTCGTCGTGCATGGCAAGCGCCTTCTCGGGGTCGAACCCCAGGTGGAACTGGTCGAGCCACCGGAATTCGAACCGCGCCTTGCTCATCGCGTTGTCGCGGATCTGCGCCCCGGGCAGCCCCTTGGCGAGGTCGGCCGCGTGGGCCGCGATCTTGTAGGCCACGATCCCCTCGCGGACGTCCTCGCGGTCAGGCAGCCCCAGGTGCTCCTTGGGGGTGACGTAGCAGAGCATCGCCGTGCCCCGCCAGCCGATCATCGCCGCCCCGATTGCGCTCGTGATGTGGTCGTAGCCCGGCGCGCAGTCCATCGTGAGAGGCCCGAGCGTGTAGAAGGGAGCCTCGTCGCAGGCGGCGAGCTCGTCCTCGACGTTTTCCATCACGCGCTGCATCGGGATGTGGCCCGGACCCTCGATCAACACCTGGACGTCGCGGGAGCGCGCCACCCGCGCGAGTTCGCCAAGCGTCCGCAGCTCCGCCTTCTGCGCG
The DNA here is from genome assembly GCF_022809315.2 of Mesosutterella faecium. Lineage (NCBI taxonomy): Bacteria > Pseudomonadati > Pseudomonadota > Betaproteobacteria > Burkholderiales > Sutterellaceae > Mesosutterella > Mesosutterella faecium. Next base: position 1,845,477 of record NZ_JAKZJU020000001.1, read on the forward strand.
GCGTCGCACGCGTCGTAGATGGAGCCCGGGCGCAGCCCGTCGCCCAGGCTCACCGCGATGTCGTAGCGGCGCAGGATCTCGCAGATCTCCTCGAAGTGGCTGTAGAGGAAGTTCTCCTCGCGGTGCGCGATGCACCAGCCCGCCATGATGGAGCCCCCGCGCGAGACGATGCCGGTGAGCCTCGGGAGGGTGAGCGGGATGTGCTCAAGCCTCAGGCCCGCATGGATCGTGAAATAGTCCACGCCCTGCTCGGCCTGCTCGATGAGGGTGTCGCGGTACACCTCCCAGGAGAGGTCGGAAGCGACGCCCTTCACCTTTTCAAGCGCCTGGTAGAGCGGCACCGTCCCGATCGGCACGGGACTGTTGCGGAGAATCCACTCGCGCGTCTCGTGAATGTGGCGCCCGGTGGAGAGGTCCATCACCGTGTCGGCTCCCCAGCGGACCGACCAAAGCATCTTGGAGACCTCGCCCGCGATGCCGGAGGAGACCGCGGAAGTGCCGATGTTCGCGTTGATCTTCGTGAGGAAGCTGCGGCCGATCAGCATCGGCTCGGACTCCGGGTGGTTGATGTTGGCGGGCAGCACCGCGCGCCCGGCCGCAATCTCGCGCCGAACGAATTCTCCCGTCACCTCGGGCGGGATCTCCGCCTCGAAGGGGCGGCCCGGGTGCTGCGCGAGAAGAAGCCGGCGCTCTTCGGGCGGCAGCTTTTGGAGGCTTTCCTCGTAGGCCCGGCGGTTCATGTTCTCGCGGACCGCGGCGAACTCCATTTCCGGAGTCACGATGCCCGCCTTCGCGTAGTGCAGCTGCGTGACGCTGCGGCCCCCGCGGGCCTGGCGGATGGGCCTCGTGCGGTTAAAGCGCAGGGGGGCTGCTTCGCTGTCCGCCTCGCACTCGCGCCCGAAGCGGCTGGCAGGAGCCGCGGTCGTCTCCGTGTCCCCGCGCTCTTCAATCCAGGGCTCGCGCAGCGCCGGAAGCCCCCGCGCGATGTCCACCTTCTTCTCCGGATCCCCGAAGTCGCCCGACGTGTCGTAGAGGAACACCGGGGGGTTCACTTCGACGCGCCCGTCGGGCAGCTGCGTCTGATCCTGGTCGACCGCCCTCATGGGCACGAGGATGTCGGGGCGGGAGCCGCGGACGTAGACGCGGCGGCTGCCCGGCAGGGGCCCCAGCCCCTGAAGCAGCGTCTCGTCGGGGCGGGGCTCCGCGCGTCCTTCGGGATGGATTTCGATCTTGTCAGTCATGGGGATCTCCTTTTCATGCGTGTCTGCTTTTCGAAGGAAATCCCGGCGGAAAACCCTGCAGATGCAGGGCGCAGGGCCGATGCCCTGCGCGTCCGGGGCGTTTTCCTTCGGCGGTATTGGCCGCATCAGGTTCGCGGGTCTTTCTCAACCGAAGGCCTGCGCAGCCTTCCGGTACCCCGAACGCCTCTTTCGTGTTCAGCGCGTTATTTTAGGCTTCCGCGGCTGTACTTCCAGCCGCGGGCCTTCTGCTCGCGGATGAGCTCGGCCTTCGCCCCCTCGAGATGCTCGCGCATGAGCCGCGCGGCAAGCTCCTCGTCGTGGACGGCGATCGCCTCGCAGATGCGGCCGTGGAAGGCGACCGACTCGCGGCGGCGCGCCTCGGTGGAGAGCGTGAGATGGAAGGAGTAGCGCTGGACCTCGGCGAAGAAGCTGTTCACGATCTGGATCATGCGGTTGCCGCCGATCGCGATCACCTTGCGGTGGAACTGCGCCCAGGCGCTCTCGCGCGCATCAACATCGGAGTCCGGGGAGTTCGAGGCCGCCACATACCCCCGCAGCTCCCTCACGTCCGCTTCGGTCGCGCGGCGCGCGGCAAGTCTTGCGGAATAGCTTTCAAGCTGAATCCGCAGGTCGAAGAGGTCGAGGATCGACTCGACGGAAAGCGGCGCGAGGAAGGGGCCGATCTTCGAGAAGACGGCCCCGGGGTCGGCCCTCTGCACGACCACGCCCCGGCCCCTCTCCTGCTTCACGATGCCCACGTACTCGAGCGCCTTGATCGCCTCGCGCACCGGCACGCGGCTCACGCCGAGCGACTCGGAGAGCTCGCGCTCGGAGGGCAGGATGGACTCCGGTGCGTACTCCCCGGAGAGGATGCGCTCGCGCAGTATCTCCGCCGTCTGGCGAAACAGCGGCGTGGAATCACGATCGAGATGCACCTGGGCTTTCGTCTGCATGTCCTTCCTTTTTTGAGATTGAATGCGAAATGTCCGCGGACCAGATAATCTGATTAGTTTATTACGCCTGTAGGCGATGGCCTCGTCCCTTTGTAGTATACTGGTATACCGTTGGAAACGCGCGGATGACCGCCAGCGCATGGGACCCTGCGGCAGTTTCAGAAACTGAAAATGAAGGTTTTTGAAATGAAAGGCGCTCAAGGGTTTTAGGCCTCTACTTTCGGCGGACCCATCTACGTAGAATGAACCGGTGTCAGCGGGAGCGGAGGGCTTTTTTTGAGGCCTCGCTCCCGCCGAATCCAGAACAACCCTAAAAACTAGTGAGGACGACATGAGTGTCCTTGAATTACCCTACTCCCAGGTTTTCGACCTCCTGCACAAAATGTGCACGACCGTCTCGCCCGACTGCCTGAGCCTGATGAAGAAAAGCGCGGCGAAGGAAACCAACGCCGAGGCTAAGACCTTCCTCGAGACCATGCTGAAGAACGTCGAGCTCGCCGGCCAGAAGGACAAGCCGGTGTGCCAGTCGCCGGGATTCCCCTCGGTGTGGATCCGCTGGGGCGAGGCCGTGCAGCCGAACCTGACCAACCTGATGGGCAACATCACGAAGGCCGTGATCGAAGCGACCAAGCAGGGCTACATCCGCCCCTCGATCGTGCACCCGCTCACCCGCTTCAACCCGGGCGACTCCTCGGGCAAGGGCGTGCCGAACTACGAGCTGCGCTATGAGAAGGACCTCCCCTACTGCGAGATCGTGGTGAGCGCGAAGGGCTGCGGCGCGGAGCTGCCGAACGTCGCGAAGATCCTCACCCCGGCCACCCTCGGCAAGAACTACTCGGGCCTCAAGAAGCTCGTGCTCGACACCGTGGTCGGCAACAACGGCTTCATGGGCGCGCGCGGCTATCCCTGCCCGCCCTTCTCGCTGGGCATCGGCCTGGGCGGCCAGATGGACGTCGCGGCCAAGCTCTCGCGCGAGGCGATCTCCACCCGCAACTGGCTCGACCACAACCCCGATCCGCTCTTTGACGAGCTCGAGCAGGAGCTGCTCGCCGACATCAACAAGCTGGGCAACGGCCCGGCGGGCATCGGCGGCGACACCACGGCCCTGGCCGTGAAGATCGGCTGGGCCTGCACCCACACCGCGATCTGCCCGGTGGTCATCAACTTCCACTGCTGGGTCGCCCGCCGCTTCGGCATCCGCTTCTATCCGGACGGCCACACTGAAGAACTGTTCCAGGCTGGAGAATAAGAGATGGCTACTTATGAACTGACGCTTCCGGTCGACGACGCCACAATCGAAAAGCTCCATGTCGGCGACATCATTTACCTCAACGGCCAGGTCTGCACGGCCCGCGACATCGCGCACCTGAAGCTGCGCGAGCTCGCCGAGCAGGGCAAGCCCTTCCCCGAGGACCTGCGCGGCGGCGCGATCTTCCACGCCGGCCCCGTCATGAAGAAGGACGCCCAGGGCAACTGGCACCTCTCCGTGATCGGACCCACGACCTCGATCCGCATGGAGCCCCACGCCGACTTCGTGGGCGCCCAGGGCGTGAAGATCCTGATCGGCAAGGGCGGCATGGGCCCCGGCACGCGCGCCGCGCTGCAGAAGTACAAGCAGGTCTACGTCCAGGCCTGCCCGGGGTGCGCCGTGGTGCTCGCCGCCGGCATCGTCGGCTCCAAGGCCCCGCACTGGTTCGAGCACGGCATGCCCGAGGCCATGTGGCCTCTGCAGGCGAAGCACTTCGGCCCGTTCCTGGTCACCATGGACTCCTACGGCAAGAGCCGCTACGACGAGATCCACGAGCACGAGGTGAAGGTCGAGGAAGAGATCCTCGCCACCCTTAAGTAAAGCCGCTTCATTCCCGAAGCCTAACAAAAGCTCCGGGAGGAGCACGGCGGAAAGCCGGCCCGAATTCCGATCGAATCCGGGCCGGTTTCTTTTTTTGCGCGCCGCAGGCAAGGGCCGGAGGCTTTCCGCTTCCGGGCCCGCGGGCCCCTGGCGCTGCGGCCCGGCCTTGAGCTGCGCCCGCCCGAGGCCCCTGCTTTTTTCCTTCCCCGGTTCCTTTGTCAGGAAACGCCCTCCATGCTTTGGCAAGCGCAGAAAAAGGGCCGGGGCTTCTTTTTTTCTGGAAGAAACCCAGGCCCTGAAGCTTTTAAGGCGGGAGACCCTGGGGCCTCAGCCCTTAGGCGGATCAGAAGGCGCAGCGCAGGCCCGCGTTCGCCTGCCACTTGGTCTTGATGTCGCCCGCCGAGCTCTTTTCGAGATCGGCGTAGAGGAAGACGTTCCGGCGCAGGGTGAAGTCCGCGCCGATGCCGTAGCTCACCCAGGTGTCGCCGCCGTCAGCCTCGCGGCGGTACACCGCGTCGCGGCCCGTGAGCACCACGCTGCGGTCGCCCGAGAACTCATGGTAGAGGTCGAACTTGAGGTAGACCTTCGAGGGCGCGAGCGACTCGGAGAACCGGAAGTCGCGGCCGAAGCGCACCCCGAGCCTTCCGATCACGCTGTCGGTGGAGTCCTGATGGACCCGGATGCCGTTGCTCAACCCGTAGCTCGCGCTGTCGAGATAGGTGTAGACCAGCTGAGCCTGGGGCTCGATCATCAGACTGTGGGGGAGCTCAAACCTCCTGCCGCCTTCAATCGCGAACGACCAGGCGTCGTTGCTGTAGGAGGCTTTGGCTTTCTGGCCGCCGCTCGTGATCGTGTAGTCGTCCTTGAGGTGCGTGTATTTTCCGATGACGTCGGCGTAGCAGCCCGCGTCGTTGCTCCAGGAGAGGTAGAGCGAAGCGCCCACGGAGTCGAGGTCGCCCGAGCCGTTCGTGAACTTCGGGTCGTTGTCGGTCGTGTGCACGGCCCCGCCCAGGATGAAGGTTCCCCTGCCGTTCTTCGGGCGGAAGGCGTAGTCCGCGCCCAGCTGGTAGAACTGGTAGTTGTCGCGGAAGCTGCCGTTCGCGTTCGAAGTCATGCGGCCGGCCTTGGCGCGCACCCAGACGCCCGCAGCGTCGGCGCCGTAGCGGCGGATCTCGCCCATGCGCTTGTTGAGCGTGTCGAGCTCCAGGAACGAGGTGGCCGCGGCGTAGTTGAGCGAGGCGTCGGCGATCACGACCTCAGCCGCGGGGGTCGGATCCTTCTGCAGCCCCACGATGTACCAGTTGGTGCCGTATTTGTTTTCGTCCGTGCTGTTGACGTTCTGGTCGACGACCGGGGTGTAGTCGTAGACGAAGCCGTCGGAGAGCTCCGTTTTCTCGGTGTAGGCGCTGAAGGCGACGCCTGCGGGCGTGTTGGCGAACCAGATCGGGCTCTCGCGGCTCACGCCGTCAAGCTTCAGCCGGTCCACCGGAAGGACCTTGAAGGAGCCGCTGCCGGACTTCACGTAAAGGAAGTCGTTGCGGCCTTCCACCGCCGTGTGGCTTGAATCCTTTCCCTCCCAGTCGCTGTCTGAGACCTCGTAGCCCGGCTCCTTGAGCGGTCCGCTCTTGTTGGCCGAGGTGAGGTCCATCATGAAGATGCCGCCTTCGCCCGTGAGGCTTGAGAGGGAGAGCTGCTGGGTGAGCCCGGATTTTCCGGTATGGCGGTTGAAGCCGTGCAGGTTGACGATGCCGCCGTCCTTGACCTCGAGGTTCTGCATCACTTCAATCGGCAGGTCAGGCACCCACTGGGCGCCGTTGGAAAGCGAAACCGTGAGATTGCTCTTGTCCGAAAGGTTCGTGCCGTGGCCGTGCCAGTAGGACTCGGCGTTGTCGAGCTTCACGTTCATCGTCCCCTTCTTCGTATCCAGGTTCCCGAGCAGCTGCACGGTGTGGCCGCCCGCCTGGTTCACGTTGATGGTGGCGCCGTTTTTGGCCGACAGGGCGTCGTTCTTGCTCATGCCGGGACCGTAGCCGCTTTCATAGGCCTCGGAGAGCCCCTCGCTCAGAATGGTGTTGACATAGACGTTGCCCAGAAGGTTCACGCGCACCTCGTCGCCGGTGGCATAAATCGCATTGTTCGCCACCGTGAGCGACTCGGGGTTTTGGACGCTCACCCTGGAGGTGATACTGACGTCCCCGAGGTTCACGACCGCCTTGTACATGGCATTGAGGGCCGTGGAATTCACCTGGACCGGGGAACCGCCGGAGGCGCGGTCGTCAACGCCCGTAATGTCGATGCTGGCGGTGTAGGAGCCCACGTTGTAGGTCGCGCCTTCCTTGGCAAAGAGGGCCTCCTGGATCTGATAGACGGAGTCCTTCGAGACGTGGATCCTGCCGGTCGAAGTGACATCGAGGCTCTTGATCGAATAGGTGTTCCCCTCGACTGCCTCGCACTGGTCCTTCTGGAAGTCCGCGACGTAGCCGTACAGGCCGGTGCCCCGGTAGTCCCAGTCGACCTTGAAGGAGAAGCTGCCGTTTTCGCTTCCCAGCTTGTAGCCGTGGATCTTCGGGCTGTAGATGTCATCGCCTTTGGCCACCGTACCTGCGTAGGAGAAGTCTCCCGCTGCCAAGGCCGGGCAGGAAGCGGCCGCAAGCGCTGCGGCCACGGCGGCGGCCAGCCCCGCAAAGGCTGCGCCATGGGCGCGGATAGTTCGGTGTTTCTGAAGACCTGGTCTTTTGCCTGTCATCTGCTCTCTCCTTTAAATAGTGTGATGAATCCGTTTGCTTTTTTTCTTTCCGCGAAACCCTGCAGAAAAAGGCCGCGGACTGGCTTTCCAGTTTAAAGCTTTTTTAAATTTTGTTAAACCGCCAATGCGGCATAAGATCCGCCGAAAAACTTATTTTTAAGTTTGAATGCGTGCAAATCTGGACGCTTTACCGCGTGTTGGCAGCATTTTGCGGCAGAAGAAATCCTTTTCCCCGGGCTTCCAAAGTCCAAGTTTCGCAGCAGAATCTTTACATTTCTAAAAGGCACTGCACTCGGAGCGCCCCCTGCAAAGCATCCGCAAGACCCCCGTTCCGCGCAACGCGCCGCCGGACCCCGGCGCTGCCTTTCGGACTATGATTCAGCAGCAGTTCCAAGGCACTTTCCCTTTTTTCTAAAGGAGCTTGCGGCGATGGCTTCGCATCAGATCCTTTTGCAGCGCATTTACGACTCCGAGCGGCTTCCGGGCTCCCGGGTCCTCGTCGACCGGCTCTGGCCGCGCGGCGTCAAAAAGGAAGCGGCCTCGCTTGACCTCTGGGCGAAGGACGCGACGCCCTCAAGCGCCCTGCGCGTCTGGTACCACAGCCACCCGGAGGAGTTCAGGGACTTCAGCGCCCGCTACCTCGAGGAGCTGCGCGCGAACCCGAAGGCCGCTGAGTTTGCAGAATGGTGCCGCGAGAAGCTCAAGACTGAGGACGTGATCCTTCTATTTGCGACCCGCAGGAAGGAAAACCACATCCAGGTGCTCAAGGCCTGGCTTGAGGAAAAGCTCTCGGGCGCGGCCTGACCGAAAGGGACTCGCCGCTTTTCCTTCCCCCTTTGTTCTGTCCGGCCGAAGAACCCGCCGGCCTCTCCCCGCGGCCTGTTCTCAGCCGTTCCCGCGCGCACTATTCAATAGAAAATTTAAATTAAATCTAGCTATTTTCAATTGGATTATTTTCAATCCGGCGCATACCATCTCCTTCTCCCGCAAAACCAGACAAGGAATGAATTGAATGCAGTACGTTAAATTCGGCAGCACCGGCATGGACGTCTCCCGCATCTGCCTTGGCATGATGAGCTTTGGCGCTCCGGGCGAAGAGCACGGGGTCTTCCCCTGGGCGAAGAGCTACGACGAGGGCCGCGAGATCTTCAAAAAGGCGGTCGACCTCGGCATCAACTACTTCGACACGGCCAACGTCTACCAGATGGGCACAAGCGAGGAGGTGACCGGGCGCTTCATCCGCGACTTCGGGCTGAACCGCGACGAAATCGTCGTCGCCACCAAGGTGAACTTCGAAATGCGCCCGGGCCGCCCCAACGGGGGCGGCCTCTCGAGGAAGAACATCTTGGCCGAGATCGACCACAGCCTCGAGCGGCTCGGGCTCGACTACGTGGACCTCTACCAGATCCACCGCCTCGACCCCGGCACTCCGATGGAGGAGATCATGGAGGCGCTTCACGACGTGGTGAAAAGCGGCAAGGCCCGCTACATCGGCGCCTCCACGATCTTCGCCTGGCAGCTCGAGCGCATGCAGGGCATCGCCGAAGCGCACGGCTGGACGAAATTCGTGTCGATACAGCCCCAGTACAACCTCATCTACCGCGAGGAGGAGCGCGAGATCCTGCCGCTCGCCGCGGACCGGAAGATGGCGGTCGTGCCCTGGAGCCCGCTCGCGGGCGGACGCTGCGCCCGCCCCTGGGGGACGGTGACGCGCCGCAGCGCGGTGGACAAAGTCTCCCCGATGGTCTGGGGCGCGACAGAGGCCGAGGACAAAAAGGTCGTCGACAACCTCGAGGCCGTGGCGAAGGCGCACGGGCGCTCGATGGCGGTGGAGGCGCTCGCGTGGATGCTGAGCAAGCCCGCGGTCACCGCGCCGATCGTGGGCGCGACCTCCGTGCGGCACGTCGAAGAAGCGGTCGAGGCGCTCGACGTCCGGCTCTCCGAGGACGAGGTGAAGGCGCTTGAAGCCCCCTACGTCCCCCACGTGAAGACCGGGCAGTACTGACGACTCCGGGCGGCGGCATAGCCGTCCCGGGTCTTTCTTCTCAAGACTTCCGGGGCCGCCCTTCTCTCCGGGCGGCCCCTTTAAATCAAGCCATGTCAAAGACTCTTGTCATTTATTACTCGCGCTCCGGCGAAAACTACTCCCGGGGCCGCATCGTGCGTCTCGCCCGCGGCAACACGGAAAGGGCCGCGGACATGATCCGGGAGGCGGCCGGCGCCGACCTTTTCCGGGTCGAGGCCGTCGAAGACTACCCCGAAGACTACCGGGCCTGCACCGAGCAGGCGAAGGACGAGCTCGAGCGGGGCGCCCGCCCGGCGCTCAAGCGCAGCCTGTCCGACCTCTCCGGCTGGGACCGCATCGTGGTCGCGGGCCCGTGCTGGTGGGGGACGTTCCCGATGGCGCTCTTCACGCAGCTTGAGGCGCTCGACTTCACCGGGAAAAAGGTCTTCGTCCTCGTGACGCATGAGGGCTCGGGGTTCGGCCGCGCCGAGCGGGACGCGAAGCGCGCCTGCCGCGGGGCCGCCTTTGGAGAGGGGCTTGCGGTCTGCGGGCCCGATGTCGACCAAAGCCGCGCCCTGATCGAAGCCTGGGCCCGGCGCTGCCTCGCCTGAGGGAAGAGGGAGAATCCAAAGGACGGCGGGCTTTCCCAGCGCGGTTTTGCGCCGCGACGCCCGCGCTACCATAGAAGCTCTCTGGCAGCCTTCCGGGAGTCCCCATGACGATCAACATTTCCGTGCGGCAGATGGAGTTCGTCCTCGAACTCGCCCGCGTCAAGAACTTCAACCGGGCGGCAAAGGAGCTTTTCGTCTCTCAGCCCACCCTCACCTACCAGATCCGGCAGATCGAGGAGGCGGCGGGCTTTCCGATCTTCCTGCGGACCCCGAAAGGCGTCGCCCTCACCCCGGCGGGCGAGCAGTTCGCGGCAACGCTGCAGGCCGTCACCGGGGAGCTCTCGCGCTCGATCGAGCAGTGCCGCAACTTCGCCTCGCGCTACAGCGCGGACATCCGCGTGATGATGCCGATCCGCTCGGCCCTTTTCTTCCTCCCGGAGGCGATCCGGGAGTTCTGCGCCGCAAACCCCGGCATTTCCGTCACCCCGGGCTTCAACTGGGACCGGGGCCTCGACATCTTCCTGCGCGGCGGCAGCGACGTCCTCTTCGCGCTCGAGGACGACGTGAAGGCGATCCCGGAGCTCGCCCTCACCCCTCTTTTCAAAAGCCGCATCTACCTCGTCTGCCCGAAGGGCTCGGCGCTTGCCCGGAAGAAAACCGCCCGCGCGGAAGACCTCGCGGGGCAGACCCTCATGGTGGGCGGTCCCTCGCCCGCGCCGCTGCGGGCCGTGCAGGAGCGCGTGACGAAGGCCTCGGGCTGCAGCTACTTCACGAGCCAGAGCCACGACATGTCGCTCACCTACGTCGCCTCGGGCACCGGGGTCGTGCTCTCCCCGGGCTTTCTGAACGACCACTCGGGAATGTTCGCCTGGGTGCCGTTTGAGTGCGGGGAGACGATCTCCTGCGTACTCTGCACGCACCGCGGCGACCGCCGCCCGATGGTCTCGCGCTTCCTCCGGACGCTCCTCTCCCTCTACGAGCGGCATCCGGACTTCCCGGTCTGAAAAACAAAGGGGGCACAAAAAATCCCCCGGAGGAAAAAAGAGCGCCGGAAACGCTGCTTTTTTCTGCCGGGTGGAAAAGCCCCCCTCAAGACCTTCGCGGCCCTGAGGAGCGGCGGGATCAGACGAGCCGCATGTACTTCAGCAGCACGCCGACGTCAGGCTGGTTCTCGATGCCGCGGACAAAGGAGATCACCTCCTCGCACCCCTTCTCGCCCAGCATCGCGGCGGCGTTTTTGAACTTCGCGACGATCACGGAGGGATCGGCCTGGTCGTTCGAGTTCCAGACCTTGTGGGAGACGGTGCTTCCGTCCTTGAAGGTGATCGTCACCTCGGCCACGCGCCTCGGGAAGAGCTTCGTCGCCTCCGGGTCCTCGGTCACCTCGACGCGGCGCGCGAGATCGAGGATCTCCGGGTCGCGCCGGACGCTCTCGGCGAACTGCGGCAGGCCCACCGTCCCGTACTTGAGCGAGATGGCGAAGCAGTAGGGAATCGAGAACTTCGCGACGTCCTCGGACTCGGTCTTCATCGCACCGGCGACGTCGACCGAGACCTTGTAGGTCTTCACCGAGATCTTTTCGATCTGGCTGCGGTCGATCGGATGCTCCTTCATGATCGCGTAGAGGCAGTCAAGCGGCGAGTTCGTGTGGCCGCAGGAGGCGTAGACCTTGAAGAAGGCCGTGTCGGAGACGAGGTTCTCCTCGGAGGGGTTCTTCAGGTTCTCGATGTGGGGGTCCGTGCAGGTCGCGGCCACAAAGCCCTTCTTGCCCAGCAGCGCGCTGTGCGAGCCCGTGAGGCCGCGCAGCGCGAGCATCGCCGCGTCAACGCCCGACTGGCAGGCCTCGGCGATGTTCACCGCCTTCGCGTGCGTGCCGAAGGACTCGACGAGTCCCCCCGCCATCGTGCAGGCGATGCCGATCGCGTTGTTCGCCTGCTCGGGGGTGAGCCCGAGGAGGTTCGCCGCGGTGGCGGCCGCGGCGATCGTGCCGCAGGTGCCCGTCGTGTGCCAGGTGCGGTAGTGGGTGGGGTTCACCGTGCGGCCGAGCCTCGCGAACATGTCGTAGCCCACGATCACGGAGCGCAGGAACTCGCGCCCGGTTTTTCCGTTCGCCTCGGCCAGGGCGAGCGCCACGGGCAGCGTGATGGAGCCCGGGTGGCCGATCGCCGTGCGGTGCCCGTCGTCGAGCTCGCAGACGTGGCCTGCGATGCCGTTCAGAAAAGCCGCGGAGCGCACCGGCAGCTTCTCGACGATCGAGAGCGCCGTCGCCTCGGGCCGGCCCCCGGCCTGCCTCAGGTAGGCCCCGGCGATTTTCATCTGCGGATAATGGGCTCCGGCCAGCGCGCAGCCGAACCAGTCGAGAACGCGCAGCTTCGCGTCATCCACGAACTTCTTCGGGATTTTCTCAAAATCGCAGCCGGCCGTGAATTCGGCCAGTCCCTTTTGAATCGGTTCTTCCATATCGCACCACCTGCAAAATTTGAAAAGAGGTTAAAAAAAGGGACCCTCGGGGAGGGTCCCTTGCGTCTTGTCAGACCATTAGAACATCAGGATGAAGGTGACAAGCAGGCAGACCACCGTCGTGAGAATCAGCGGCACGGCGTTGCGCTTCACGATGCGGAACGGCGAGACGTTGGCCATGCCGGCCACGGCCACAATGGCTCCGGTCACCGGGGACATCGTGCGCCCGAGGCCGGTCATCGTCTGCAGCGGCAGCAGGAAAGTCGCGGTGTGGATGCCCCACTGGGTCGCGATATCCGGAATGAGCGGAGCAAAGGAGAAGAACGGCGCATTGCCCGAGCCCATCAGGAAGGAGATCACCAGAATCACAAGGCACATCGCGAGGACCATCGGGATCGCGCCAAGGCCCACGGCCTGAGCGCCGTCGATCAGGGTCTTCACGGCGCCGATCGCGATCAGGCCCTTGCCGAACACCTGGCCGGCGATAATGAGCGAGACCACCACGGAGAGCGCTCCGCCCATGCCCTTGAAGAAGTCCTTGAGGCCGTTCATGACCTCGATCGTCTTGCGGGTGCGGATCAGGTCAAAGAGCATGGCGACCATGACCGAGAGCACGATGGCAGTCGGCACGCCCACCTTGATCTTGATGCCGTAGCGGCCGAGCACGACCGGGTTGAACAGGAGCAGGATGAACAGCGGCAGAACCGGCAGCAGAGCGTAGATCTTCGGGATCCTCGCCTCGTCGGCGGCCTTCTTCTCATCGATTTCAAGAGAGGCCATCTCATCGGCCGTGAGCGGCTCGACGCCTTCCTTCTTATCCCAGTAGCGCTGGGCGAAGTACATCGACACGAGCATCGTGATCAGCATGAAGGGATAGATCACCATCTGCCAGTTGATGAAGTAGTCGGCCCACTCGATGTTGGCGGTCTTCGCCGTGAGCAGGCAGTTCGCGGAGCCCGGCCCTAGGTCGAAGAAGCGGCTCGCGGCGATCGTGCACACGGCGGTCATCTTCGGCACGCCGGCGCGGATCATCACCGGGTAGAGGGTCACCATCATCATGAGCGCGAGGCCGGCGGCCGAGGGGATGGCCATGCCGACGATCTGGGTCACGATGAGGCCGAAGCCCGCGAGGACATAGGGCGACTTCACGTACTTCAAGGGGCCGCCCACCACGTCGTAGAGGGCGCGGCCGGCGTGGACGCGGTCCATGTACTTCGCGAAGCCCGCCATGCACATGATGGACAGGCCGAGCTTGGAGAGCGTCGAGGACATGACGTTCTCGACCACGAGGAAGATGTCGAAGAAGGCCGAGCCGGTGCTCTTCTTAAGCCCCAGCCCCGGACCCATCCCGAAGGCGACGGCGATGGCGAGCATGATGACGCCGGCCACGAGCAGGACGGCGGCCGCGTAGGCCTTCTTCCCGATCAGATAGCCCGCGATCACGGTCAGCACGATCGCGATGATAAGACCAATCATATTGACTCCCTTAAATGTCTATGGGCCGGCTCGGAGGCCCCGCGCCTTTCAGCCGGGGCGCTCCGGCCGGCTTCTTATCGTAAGGGGCGGGCGTCCGGTTGAAAAGCCCCTCCCCTTACGAGCCCTGCCGCTTACTTCACGGTTTCCTTCGGAGACTCGGCAATGCACTCGTCGGTGAGCTCCTGGCCGATGCCGGGCAGCTCCGGGATCTTGTAGCGGCCGTTCACCGGCAGGTAGTCGTACTTGCAGGTGCGGCGGTTGCCGTCGAGCAGCGCGTAGCGGTGCAGCTCGTGGATGGCGAAGTTCGGGATCGCGCACTCGAGCTGGAGCGATGCCGCGGTCATGATGGGGCCGCCGCAGACGTGGATCTGGCAGGTCGTGTCGTAGATGTGGCCCATGTCGCAGATCTTCTTCGCTTCGGAGAAGCCGCCGCAGGTGCCGAGGTCCGGCTGGATCAGGTCGATGATGTGGTTCTCGAAGAACGGACGATAGCCCCAGCGGGTGAACACGCGCTCGCCGGCGGCGATCGGGATGTTCACGTTGTCGTGAACCTGCTTGAGCTGCATCGGGTTGAGGCTCATCACCGGCTCTTCGTAGGCGGAGATGCGGAACTCCTCGATCATGTGGCCGAACTCGATGGCCGAGGTCGTGTCGGTGAGGGCGTGGGCCTCGACGATGATGTCGATCTGGTCGCCAACGGCCTCGCGGATCGCCTTGAGGCGGTTGTAGCCCACCATCAGGTCGCGCTGGGCGAAGCACCCGTAGAGGTTGCGGCGCTTGGCGTAGCCCTCGGTGTCGATCTCGTTCACGTCGACCTTGATGCAGTCGTAGCCCTGCTCGAGCGCCTTCTCGGCGGCCTTCGCGTACTGCTCGGGGGTGATGAGGATGTCCTTCTTCTCAGCGTTGCCCCAGCCGAACTGCAGCTGGGAGGCGTAGGTGCGCAGCTCGTCGCGGCACTTGCCGCCCAGCAGCTGGTAGCAGGGAACGCCGAGCGCCTTGCCCTTGATGTCCCAGAGGGCCACGTCGATCGCGGACATGCCGGCGGAGACCACCGTGCCGCCGCCCTGGCCCCAGAAGGTCTTCTTCTGGAGCTTGTCCCAGATGAACTCGGTCCTCATCGGGTCGAGGCCGATCAGAAGGCGAGCGAAATCCTTGGCCATCCCGAAGCCGGCGGAAGCGCCCACACCGTAGGCGAGGCCCACTTCGCCAAAACCTGAAATCCCCTCGTCGGTGTTGATGCGGACCACTACCGGGCGCCACTTGGAGACGGCGGACTGCAGCGGATTCTTGACATCAATGATGTCGACACTCGTAATCTTCATGCTTTTCCCCTGAAATGAGTTCAGATAGTTAAAAAGCCGACGGCCCTGACTTCACAGGACCTGCTCTGCCTGGGCGGACGCACGGGGCGCGGGGCTTTCAGGCCCCGGGCCCGCCGGGCGGCCGCCCGACCCTGCTCTTTATGCGGAGCAATTAGGCAGGGGGAATCATAAGGTACTTCCAAAGTATTAATCAATACGCAAAAGAGGGCGTTTACCGCAACTATCTTTTGCGTCTGGCGCAAAAGGGGCGGGACCACCGCACGCGCCTCCTGCAGCCGGCCCCGCTTCCCTTAAAAGGCGGGGTCCGCCCGGAGGCGGCCCCGCGCTTGTCAGTACAGGCCGATCAGCTTCCACCAGGCCATGCCGATCGTGAACCACACCACGGTGTTGATCGTGCAGATGATGAAGCCGTTTCGCCACCACTCGCCCTGGCTCACGTAGCCCGCGCCGAAGTAGACCGGCGCGGCGCCGTTGCCGTAGTGGGTGAGCGAGATCGGGAGGTTCGCGAAAATGCCGAAGGCGACCGCCGTCATAAGGGGCGGCGCCCCGCAGGCGACCGCCACCGCGACGAAGGCCGCGTACATGGCCGAGATGCGGGCCGTGACGGAGGCGAAGCAGTAGTGGGAGTAGATATAGATGAGGGAGATCACCACAAAGGAGGCGATCCAGCCCATGTGCGCCGAGGAGACGCCGCCCGCGATGAGCGCGGCCGCCCACTTGATGAAGCCCGACTTCGCGAGCGCCGTGGCAAGCGACATGAGCCCGCCCATCCAGAACATGGCGTCCCAGGCGCCCTTTTCAGAGAGGACGTCCTTCCAGGAGAGCACCTTCGCGATGAGCATGATGGAGACCGCGAGCATCGCGATCGGGGTGGCCCCGAGGTGGGTGAGGCTGCCCGTCGCCCAGAGCACGAGGCACATCACGAACACAAAGGCCAGCACCTTCTCGTCGGTGCTCATCGGGCCCATCCGGGAGAGCTCCTGGGCGGCGAGCTTCGGGGCGTCGGGAATCTCCTTCAGTTCGGGGGGCGCAATCTTAAGGAGCACGATCGGCACGAGAAACAGGCACACGAGCCCCGGCACAATGGCCGCGAGCGCCCACTCGGTCCAGGTGAGCTCGACCCCCGCGGCGCTCGCCGCGAGCCCGACGCAGAGCGGGTTGCCCGCCATCGAGGTAAGGAACATCATGCAGGTGACGGCATCGGCGTGGAAGCCCACCTGCATCAGGTAGCGGCCGATCTTGCCGGCGCTCGCGCCCGGCTCTGAGCCGAAGGCGCTGCTCAGGGACTGCACGATCGGGTAGAAGACGCCGCCGCCGCGCGCGGTGGCTGAAGGCATCGCGGGCGAAATGACGAGCTCAGCAAGACAGATCGAATAGCCGAGCGAGGCCGCGCTCCTGCCGATCGCCTTGATGATGAGAAAGGCGATGCGGCGGCCGAGCCCTGTCTTGATGAACCCCCGCGAGAGGAAGAACGCGCACACGATCAGCCAGATCGTGCCGCTGCCAAAGCCCATCAGGGCGTCCTTGGTCTTGAGGATGCCGAAGAGGGCGCAGAGCGTGAGCGAGAGAAAGGCGACCGCGCCCATGGGGATCGGCTGCAGGATGAAGCCTGCAATGGTCGCGACGAATATGGCAAACAGATGCCAGGCTGCGGGCGTGAGCCCCTGCGGGACGGGCAGGAGCCAGATGATCGCACCCAGCGCCAGCACAACGGCCCATTTCTTTAGAACGGATTTGTCCATGGCTGCCTCTTTAGTTTTGCTTGTGGTTCAACCATCGGCCGGATTTGAAGGCTGCGGGAAGCGCCCGGGCGGCGCCTGCTGCCATGTCCGGCCGCGCCAGGGCCTCGCGGTAAAGGGGCTGCGAGGGGACAGCCCGGCTGGCGGGCCCTGCCGCATTTTTAATTATAAAAAACCGGCAGTTGAATGCTCCCCGGGACTAGGCGGAACCCCCCAGGAGCTTTGAGGCGTCTCAGAAAACCGGGGGCGGCTTTACAAAAAAGGGAAGGCCCGGGCAGGGCTCTTCCCCTTTTTTCCTGAAAAACGGGCCCGGCTGCGGGCCCTTCCCTTACCTGATGAAACTCACCGCCATCATGATGAGTGGCAGCGTGAAGACGAGCGCCGAAACCGAAGTGCCGACCGAGGCGGAGGCGAACTCCGCCGGCCCGTCGTGGAGCTTTGCGAGGACGCCCGTCATGGGGCTTACCGGCATGGCGGAGGCAATCACCATCATCTGGCGCGCGAGCGTGTCCATGTCGAAGGCCTGCGTGAGGAAAAACATGATGACAGGCTTGATCACGTTGATCCCGAGCAGGATGAGCCAGACCTCGCGCGGCAGGTGCGCGAAGCGCTTGAAGCCGATCTGGTAGATCGTGATGCCGATGAACACGAGAGCGAGCGGCGAGGAGATCTGGCCGATCATCTTCGTGGCGGCCGCGATCGGGCGCGGGACCGTGAGCCCGATCAGCACGACCGCGGCGCCCAGCAGGAAGCCGATGAGGGGCTTCGTGAAAATCATCTTCAGGCTTTTGACCGAGAAGAGCTTCGGGCGCGCCCCGCCGCGCTTCGTGACGCCGTCGAGCTGGATGCCGTAAAGGCCGATCGTCCAGATGAAGATCACGTTCGGGATGAAATAGACCAGGAGATAGGGAATGCCTTTCTCGCCGATCATCGCCAGTGTCACCGGAATGCCGACGAAAAGGAGCGACGCGCCCGAGAACTGCGCGATGAAGGTGCCCTGCCACTCTTTGCGCACGAGTCCCAGGCGGCAGAGGAGGACGGAGACCGCGATGAAGACGGCGAAGGCGAGGAAGGGCACCCCGGTGATCCCCAGCAGGTCGAGCAGCTCGCTGTGGGTGAAGCGCGAGGTGATGGTGGAAAAGAGGTAGAACGGGATGGTGATGCCGACGATTTTGGAGACGAGCTTCTTGCCCGACTCGTCGTACCAGCCCTGGGAGGCCGAATAGTAGCCGATCCCCGCCACGCAGCCCAGAATGAAGACGGCCGTCACCGCCTGAAGAAACGCTTCCAGCATAGATCCCTCTTACCGGCTTTTTCCTTTTCCCGCGGAGGGCGGGAAGGAATCCGTTTTATTTTTTTCGGGCTGCCCCGCGCCGCCTTCTGCCTTTCGGCTGATTCCGCGCGGCCCGGGCACCCTCCTTTGAGCCGAAAAATTATACTGCCCGGGCCCCTCCCTTCTCTCCGGGGCCCCGGATCTGCGCCCTTCCTCCCCCGCGCAGATACCTCTTAAGAGAAATAGAACTTCTGCGCATGCCGGGGTCTCCGCCCGGGCTGCGGGCTGCGCCTCGGGGGCCCTCCGGAGGCCGGCCCGCGCCCGGCCCCGCAGGCCCCGCCACAGCCTCCCGGCGGGATGTCCGGCCGCCTTCCGGGCCCGGTCTTTACTTTCTGATCTTAAGCAAGCCCCGGATAAAAAAATTTCTTTTTTGGCGCAAATCGGCCATAATACGCCGTATCCCAAACGGCTAGTCCGCTTCCGCATAAAGGATTAGGCAGCGTCGGGGCTTTTCGTTTTTCTTGCGACTACCTCCTGATAGGTAAAGCTCTTTCAATAGGAGAAAGACATGGAATTTCGCATTGAGCATGACTCCCTGGGTGAAGTGAAGGTCGACAATTCGAAATACTGGGCCGCGCAGACCCAGCGTTCGTATGAAAACTTCAAGATCGGCACGGAAAAGATGCCGCCGGAAATCACCCGGGCGTTCATGTATCTCAAGCGCTCCTGCGCCATTGTGAACAATGAGCTCGGCAACCTCGACGAGCGCCGCAAGAATGCGATCGTCCAGGCCTGCGACGAAGTCCTCGCCGGCAAGCTCGCCGACAACTTCCCGCTCGCCATCTGGCAGACCGGCTCGGGCACGCAGTCCAACATGAACATGAACGAGGTGATCGCCAACCGCGCCACCGAGATCCTGGGCGGGAACTTCCGCAACAAGGCCGCCGAAAGCAAGGACAAGCTCGTGCACCCGAACGACCACGTGAACCGCGGCCAGTCCTCGAACGACACCTTCCCGACCGCCCTGCACATCATGGCCGTCTACGAGGTCGAAAAGCTCCTCGTGCCGGCGATCGACCGCCTGCGCGCCTCCCTGCAGTCCCGTGTTGACGCCTTCAAGGACATCATCAAGTGCGGCCGCACCCACCTGCAGGACGCCACCCCGCTCACGCTGGGTCAGGAGTTCTCGGGCTATGTCTCCATGCTCGACCACAGCAAGGAGCAGATCCTGAAGGCCCTCGATTCCTGCCGCGAGCTGCCGATCGGCGGCACCGCGGTCGGCACGGGCCTGAACGCCCCGGCGGGCTTTGACAAGCTCGTGGCCGCTGAAATCTCCAAGGCGACCGGCCTCAAGTTCGTCTCCAACCCGAACAAGTTCCACGGCCTCACCTCCCACGACGCGGTGGTCTTCCTCGAGGGCGCCCTCAAGGGCCTCGCCGCCGACCTGATGAAGATCGCGAACGACATCCGCTGGCTCGCCTCCGGCCCGCGCTGCGGCCTGGGCGAACTGAACATTCCGGCCAACGAGCCGGGCTCCTCCATCATGCCGGGCAAGGTGAACCCGACGCAGTGCGAGGCGGTCACGATGGTGGCCGTGCAGGTGATGGGCAACGACGCCGCGATCGGCTTCGCCGCGAGCCAGGGCAACTTCGAGCTGAACGTCTTCAAGCCCGTGATCGCCTACAACCTGCTGCAGAGCATCCGCCTGCTCGCCGACGTCCAGGTCTCCTTCGCCACGCACTGCGTGAACGGCATCACCGCCAACAAGGAGAAGATCGACTACTTCCTTAAGCGCTCCCTGATGCTGGTCACCGCCCTCTCGCCCGTGATCGGCTACGAGAACGCCGCGAAGGTCGCCCACTACGCCCACGTGCACAACCTGTCGCTGCGCGAGGCGGCCCTCGAGCTCAAGGTCTGCACGCCTGAAGTGTTCGACGCGACCGTGGTGCCGGCCAACATGACCCACCCGCTCGAGAAGAAGTAATCTCTTCCTGACGCAGCGTCATTAGCAGAGGCGCCGGGGCGGAAGCTCCGGTGCCTTTTCTTTGCCCGCACGCCGCGCGAGCGGCCCAAGGGCCCCTCTTTCAGCGAAGCAGCTCCGCCATCCCAACGAGGTGAACGGACGGGTCCTTCGCTGCCGCCTCCTGCAGCGCGTCCTCAAATCCCGCGCGGGAGAAGATCCAGTAGTCGAACCGGGCGTCCTCCTCTACCGGCAGCTGGCTGCATTTGGCCTGGAGGGTACGCAGAACCTTCACGCCGGTTTTCTGGCTGCGGTATTTGCATTCTCCAGCGAGGCACTGGCGTCGTTCGTGGTCGGCGCCGACGATATCGATCTCTGTGCCGCCCTTCCACCACCGCCCCAGGGCGGCAGGCCTGAACGGGAGTCTCCCCTCCAGACGCTTCCGGTTCAGGTACTGGCGGCAGACTTCCTCAAACGTATCTGAAGCAAATTCAGCAAAAAAAGGCTCAACCGAAGCGTCCCATTCCGCAAGAGCCTCCTGTCTAGTCATGATGAGGGCGGGAGGGGTAGATAAAAATCGGAACCAGAATTTAAGGTAGGGATCGGAAATTCGGTAGATTCCCCGTGACGTATTGCCTAAATCACCATGTCCGGAAAAAACAGGAAATTCCTTCACGACAAAATCCATGTCCTCCAGGACAGACAGGTATTTGGTGAGGATACGCGGATCTACGAGGCTTTTCTGCGAGATCTCGCCTCGAGTTGTCGCACCAAACGCAATGGACCGCAGGATAGCGTTGTACGTCCCTGGATCCCGAAATTCCTGCCTGAGAACAGACTGCGCCTCATCATTGAGGAAGCCGTTGGAACGAAGAAGGTTCACTGCGAGGTTTTCCGTCATTGACTTGCGGGGATCCACGGCCTGCCAGAAATAAGGAATCCCGCCCAATGCAGCGTAACCCCTGAAGATGTCCTCAGCCGTATAAGCGGGGACGAACTCGGCCACTGTCTGAAAGGGCAGCGGACGAACTTTCATAAGTGTTCTGGCTCTTCCGTAAAGTGGATTTTTCTCGCCCAAAACTTCTTTAGCTATAAAAGAAACGGCGCTGCCGCAGAGAATAAGCAGGATATTTTCATGCGAAAGAACCTCATCCCACAGTACCTGCAGTTCCGACAGGATGCTCGGGCGCTCTTTGGCAATATACTGAAACTCATCAATGACAAGCACCTTGCGGTCTTTCTCAGGGCGGGTCGCGGCGGCCTTAAGCGCCGCAGCCCAGTTAAGAAAGACCAGCTGAGGATTTCCGCAGAAAATGCCGACAGCTCGGGAAAACTGCTCCAGCTGGTAGGAATCTTTCCAGGATTTGGCCGTATAAAAGAATACTGGCTTTCCTTCGCAAAATTTCTGGATAAGTGCGGTCTTGCCAATCCGCCGCCGGCCATAAATGATGGCCATTTCCGCCGACCTGCTCTCATAGGCATCCTGAAGGGATTCAAGTTCACCGGTTCGACCGAAAAAGGCAGGATCACTCATAGCAATTTCCTTGAAAATCTATCGAATACCTTTTAAAGCCAGTGATTTGTGAATAATCAATTTAGCTTTTCAGATTATAAGACTGTAAGATCGTAATATGTAAGATCATAATATGCCATATTATAATATGGCATATCATAATATGCAAGATCGTAATATGGCAGATTATGATCTTCTGATTTGGAAAACTAGTGCAGCACTAGAAAAAATCAGAAAAAGACTCTGTCCCGCTTTAAAAGAAAGTAACGAATCGAGGAACTCGGATCCATAAACCGGAGATTCCGAAGTGAAACCGTTCCTGATGCAATACGTGGTCAGCCCAAACTGTTGAGGCGTAGTTTCCCTAACGGGGCATGCGCAAGCATGCCCCAACTTTAAAAATCTCAATTAAAAAGCTCAAATCGAAGAATCAGCATCGAGCCGCCGCACCAGTGCGCGCATGATCAACACTTGCGCGCACCCATTATTGCGGCGGCGAGCGTCGAATTTCATCTGCCGCCACAACCTGATTCCCATAACCATTCCTGCCGATGCACTTGTAGCGCCAGCTCTTCGTGTGATGAGGAGGCTTCACAGCAATACGTCCGCGGTCGTCATGAGAAAGGTTTTCTCTTCCTCGCCGCCTAGTGATATTCGGGTGCGGCGGGAGCGCACTATAAAAAACGCAGTTTCATAGACTTGAACTATTGCATTTTCCTGCGTTTTCCCGCCGCCTTGAGCCGGATCGTCACTACAACATTGGCCTTCGTGGTCCTGAGAAAATATTCTTAGCTGCTCTCCGACTTAAGCCGCAGCCCTCGATCTGCCGGCTTTGATAGGCTGAGGCCTGTATTCCATGCCTTTCTCACAGAGTATTCTCCAGGCGATGCGGGCGAGCTTTGGCGCGATGGCGCAGACCTTGACGCCGTATTTCTTTCCGGACGCCTTGATCTTCCGGACCCATTCGCCAAGAGTTCCCTCGAGCCTGTCAGCCATGATCATCAAAGCCGCGGCCCCCTGAACTAACATGGATCTGGGGTGTTTCGGCCCTCTCTTCGTAATGTGGCCCAGGGTGTCCCTGTCTCCGGTCGAGTTCTGGCGGGGCACAAGGCCGAGAGACGCCGCAAACTGCCGACTGTCGCGGAAGCGGGAGGCTTCCCCGCAGTGCGTGAGGAGAGCGCCGGCGCATTTGGGGCCAATGCCCGGAATTGTCATCAGACGCTTCGAGTCCTCGTTTGCACGCACGAGTTCGTCATACTTTTGTCCGGCCTTTTTCTCCCATTCAGAGGCCTCGAGCCAGGAGTCCCGCAGCATCAGGAGGGCTTCCTCGGCCAAAGGCGTCAGATCTTTCGTATGCGTCTCTATGAACTCCGGAAGGTGTTCGGCTATGAACCGGCTGGTTTGAGGACTGCTTAAACCATATTCGAGCAGCAGGGCGTGAATTCTGTTTCCGAATTCTATGCGGGTCTTCATGTAGCCCTGATAGATGCGCTGCAGGGACTGGAGATCCTGCTGCGCCAGGGTTTTCGGGACCACATAGCTGAAGCTTGGAATGTACCAGGCCCAGGCGATGTAGGCGGCGTCAAGCATGTTGTTCTTCTGATGCCCGCATCGTATGCGCTTCACATCCCCGGGGTTCAGGAGGCGTCCGTCGTGCCCCAGCGCTTTCACCTTGCGGACGAAGCAGTGGCTTCCGCCGCAGGCCTCCATCAGAACGGAGGCCCGGGGCATGTTCGCAAGCTTTTCCAGCAGCTTTTCCTTCGAAATGCGGGGCAGCTTCAGGGCTATCTTCCGATCTTTGTCAAACCCAACAACATCACAGTGGGTTTTGGCAAGGTCGATGCCGATGACAACAGCGGGATTGTTTGAGAGGGTAGAATTCATGGCGGAGCGCTCCTTGGTTTTGGATACCTCAGTTATAACCCCGGGCGGGGTTGTGTTCTGAGAAGCAAGGGCGCTCTTTTTGTTTTCAGCTACAGTTTTCATGATGGATGGTCACCGCGAGTAAGGCCCCGCTGTAGGGGCTGACCATCTCATTAAAAACGCCTGGCCCTCAGGAGAGGAGCTTGACCGCGGGATTGAAGCTGCAGAGCTTTCTCCCACGCTGGAAGCCCTCGCCGCAAACGGATATTCCGCACACTCCTCACTGGCTGATCGAAGCCCGGCTTCGAGCATATTTTGGAGAGGGCCGGGAGGCCCTCCCCGAATGTCCCTTCACTCCGCTTTCAGCGGGGCAGCCTCGGGAAGAGAACCGAAGGCGTCCGGCAGGAGGCCTCGACCTCCGGGGTGAGGCGCGTCGCGATCTCGGAACCGCGGCCCGAGCGGATCAGCTCGCCCAGCTCCGGGTTCAGCATCAGGGCGCGGGCCGTGGCCGTGAAATCAACCCACCCGGTCGCAAGCGCCCGGGCAAAGTCCTCCGCGGTCATGAGGTTTCCCACCCCCATGAGCGCCGTGCGGCCGCGGATCACCCGCCGGATGATCTCAAGCCTCGAGAGCGCCGGGTCCGCACCGCGTCTGGCCTTGCGGAAGAAGTCCTTCTGAGAGACGTGGATGTACTGCAGGGGGCGGGCTGCGAGCTGCTCGACCAGCGCCGTCGTGTCCTCCATGGTGAGCCCGTTCTCATCGGGCTCCTCGGGCGAGAGCCTGTAGCCCACGACAAAGTCGGGCCGTCCGGCCTCCTCGCGGACCCTGAGCACCGCGTCCGTCACGACAAGCGGGAAGCGCATCCGCTTTTCGCGGCTTCCGCCCCACTCGTCCGTGCGGCGGTTGGTCTTCGCGGAGTAGAACTGCTGGATCAGGTACTGGTTCGCGCCGTGGATCTCGACCCCGTCATAGCCCGCCTCGAGGCAGAGCCGGGCCGCCCTGGCAAAGGCCTCGACAAGTTCCTTCACTTCGGAGCCCGACAGCGCCTCGGCGCCCTTTTCCTCATTGTCCGAGGGCCCCACGACGCGGTGCCCGGGCAGGAACTCGGCGCGCCCGAGGATCCCCGCGTGATGGATCTGCGCGATTGCGAGCGCCCCCTCCTTCTTTACGAGCTCGGCCCGCTCGCGCAGCGCCGGCAGGTCGGAGCGGCGGATGGCGCGGGGCTGGCCGGGAAAACCTGGCCGTTGTCCGCGACCAGCGTGGCCCCGAGCACGTAGATCCCGAAGCCCCTCGCGCGGCCCCTGAGAAACTGCCGCTCGGCCTCGCTCACCGACCCGTCGGGGTTCTGGCAGTAAAGCGTGATCGGCGCGGCGGCGAGCCGCCCCGGGGCCGTCACCCCGTTGTTGAGCAGAAAGGGCTCAAAAAGCGCGGAAGTCTTCTCTGGCATTTTCGCTTGCTCCTTAAAAAGAATGACTGTGACTCACGCCATCATAGGCTCGAAGCCCGCGCAGGAGAAAGGCCCGGGTGCCCCGGGGCGTTTCGCAATAGAATCCTGCCTTGAAAGCCCGCCGCCCTTATTTTTTCTACGGGGGCCGGAGGCTGCCTTTCTTCCCCCGCCGTGAGCGATGACTGAAAACATCACCCAAAAACTGATCTCGAGGATCCGCTCGGGCGGTTCCTTCACCCGCTCCGAAGAGCTCGCGCTTGTCGTGCGGCTCAGCCTCCCGGCGATCGTCGCCCAGATCGCAGCGGTCATGATGCAGTACATCGACGCCGCGATGGTGGGCAACCTCGGGGCGGTGGAAGCGGCCGCCGTGGGACTTGTCGCCTCGACCACGTGGCTGTTCTGGGGTCTGGGCAGCGCGGGGCTCACGGGCTACACGGTGCTCGCGAGCCACCGGATCGGAGCCCGGGACTACAGTGCGGCCCGCTCGCTGCTTCGCCAGGGCTTCGTCGTCGCGCTCGCGACCGGGCTCATCCTGGGCGGCGCGGGGCTTGCGATCTCGCCCTTCCTGCCGGAGTTCCTCGGCGCCTCGCCCGAGGTCGCCCCGGAGGCGCGCATTTACTTCGCGCTCTACACGGCCGCCTTCCCGATCTTCTTCCTCAGCGCTTTCGCGGGCGGGATGCTGCGCGCGAGCGGCAACATCCGGGTGCCCTCGCTGCTGAGCGTGCTCATGTGCCTCGAGGACGTCGTCTTCAACTTCCTTCTCATCTTCCCCACGCGCGAGGTACAGTTCGCGGGACTTTCCTTCACGGCCCCTGGCGCAGGGCTCGGGGTCGCGGGAGCGGCGGTCGGCACCGTGCTCGCCGAATTCCTCACGGCGCTTCCCATGCTCTGGTTCGTCTGCACGAAGTCGCCGGAACTGCGGATCCGCGGCGAGCGGGGGCGCTTCAGGCCCGAGGCGGCGCGGCTTAAGGAGGCCTTCCGGATCGGGATCCCGATCGGCTGCCAGCACACCGTCATGTGCTGCGCGCAGGTCGCCTCAACGATGATCGTCGCACCGCTTGGCACCGTCGCCCTCGCGGCGAACTCGCTTGCGATCACTGCCGAGGGCCTGTGCTACATGCCGGGCTACGGAATCGCCGACGCCGCCTCGTCGCTCACCGGCCAGTGCATCGGGGCGAGGCGGCCCGCGCTGGCCAGGCGCTTCGCCTACCTCACGGTGGGCTCGGGGATTGCCGTGATGACCCTGATGGGCGCCTTCATGTACGCAGCAGCGCCCTTCATGATGGGGCTCATGTCGAACGTGGACGCGATCATCGAGCTCGGCAGCACCGTGCTTCGGATCGAGGCGTTCGCCGAGCCGATGTTCGCCGCCTCGATCGTCGCCTACGGCGTCTTCATGGGCGCGGGCGACACGCTCGCGCCCTGCCTCATGAACCTGGGGAGCATGTGGCTCGTGAGGATCCCGGCCGCGTGGCTGCTTTCCCAGTCGATGGGGCTTCGGGGCGTGTGGATCGCGATGTGCGGCGAGCTCATCCTGCGCGGCCTCATCTTCCTCGCGAGGCTGCGCTTCGGGAACTGGCAGAAAGAGCCCCGGGGTTGAAACGTCCGTCCGGCCCCTCAGGCCTTTTCGACCGCGGCCCGGCCCGCGGCTTCCGGCCCGCTGTCCCCGCCCTTCGGGAGCGAACCCCTAAGGAGCTCCTCCGCCTCGGCCAGCCCCCGCTCGGAGGCGGCCCTGAGGCACCTCATGCCCCGCCTGAGGCCTGAAGCGCCGCCCCGGCCGGACAGCAGAAGCCGCCCCTGCTCGAGCAGCCCCTCCGCGCTTCCCTCCCGGGCCGCGAGCGCAAACCAGCGCAGGGCCTCGCGCCCGCTTTTCCGAACGAGCCGCCCCTCAAGCCTCATCCGCCCGAGCTCGAGCGCGGCCTGGGGGAACCCGTGCCGCGCGGCGCTCGTGAGCCACGCCATCCCCTTTTTCAGGTCGAGCGCGTAGCCCTCGTCGCCTTCAAGGCAGCGAAGCCCCGCCCGGTACTGGACCGAGGGCAGGCCGCAGGCGGCCGCGCGCTCAAAGCAGCGCAGCGCTTCGGCGCGGGAGACCTCGCAGCCGACGCCCTTCAGGCAGCACTCGCCTTTGAGCAGCAGGCAGACCGCGTCGCCCGTTCCAGCGCCGCGCTCGAGGAAGGCGATTCCCCGCGCGACGTCCCGCCGCCCCGCGAGCCCCTCGAGGCAGTAAAGCGCCGCCTTCGAGCAGGCCGGCCCGTAGCCCGCCTGAGCCGAGCGGCAGAACCACTCGAAGGCCTTCGCTCTGTCGGCCTCCACGCCGTCGCCGCGCTCAAGCCGCGAGCCCGCCTCGTACTGCGCCCTGCGGTCTCCCATCGCGGCGCGCCCGAGGCACTCGCGCGCCGCCTCCCTGCGGGTTCTGGGGTAGACGAACTCAAGGCCCTCCCCCGCCCGCCGCGCGCCCCTCGCGCGCCATTCTCCCTTTTCTGTTTTTGAAGTCATTTTCTTTTCTTCCATTCGTCTTGCTTCCATGACTTAATGATGCACCCGTTTCACCCCTGCCGGATCAAAATAAAAAACTGGAAAAAATAACCCTATAGTGATAGAAGACAGAGAAAACCCCGGATCTGCGGGGTTCTCGGCAAGGGATCTGCCGCGGGAAAAAGGAAAAAGAAGCGCCGCAGCCGCATCCGACGGGCCCGGGCTTCGCTCAGGGCGTGTTTTGAAAAAATCATTGGCTCTCAGGCGGGACGAAAACGCTTTTTTGAAGGAAGCGGGAAAAGACGGGGACTAGAAGGAAAGGGTGGCCGGCAGGGCGGGCGAAGGCCCTGGATGGCCCCGCCCGGAGCCCCCTGCCTCTGAAAAGGCCTCCGGATCCTTAAGGAGGCGGCCAGAGCCGCCCCCTTTGGATGCGGTTTCGATCCTTTTACATCCAGGGCTTCTGCGCCGCGGCCTGCTCTCCCGCGATGCGGCCGTAGATCAGGGCGTCGGCCGTGCCGCAGGAGCCCAGGCGCACCGCGCCGTGGACGCCGCCCGTCGCCTCGCCCGCCGCATAAAGCCCCGGGATGAGCCGCCCCATGACGTGGTAGACCTGAGCCTTGTTGTTCGTGTAGAGCCCGCCCATGCAGTGGTGGACCTTGGGCGACATCCGGGCCACGTACCAGGGGCCCTGGCCCAGGGGCTTTGCCTTCGCGTTGACAGGACGTCCGATAGGATCGCGCCGGGTCTTCACCGTCTCATTCATCTCCGCGATCGTCTGCTTCAGGGCCTCAAGCGGCACCTTCCGGGCCCGCGCGAGGTCCTCGAGCGTGTCGTACTTGAAAACGCAGCCGCGCTGCAGCTCCTTCTGGAGCATGCCGGGGCGGATTTCGGCAAAGCTCGCCGCGGTGCCCGCGTCCCCGATCGCGAGGCAGTCGTGCCCCTGGGAGAGGCGCTCGAGGATGGCGAGCGACCTCACCTTGCGGTTCGCCAGCTCGTTCACGAACCGCCGCCCCGTGACGGCGTCGATCCAGACGCCGAACATCGACACGTGGCCCGACCAGGCGAACCCGATGCCGAAGCCCTTCTCGTCGGGCGAGGTCTGGGGCAGGATCTGAATCTGGTCGTTCTGGATCATCTGCGCGCCGATGTCCATCGCGGCGCGCCACGAGTCCCCCGTGGCCCCGGGCTGGTTGGTGCTCTGGAACTTTTCCGTGAGCTTCGGGTCGTACATCTCGCGGAAGGCCGGGTCGGCGGCGAATCCCCCGTAGGCGAGCACGACGGCCCGCCGGGCGGCGATGCAGCGCACCCGCCCGGAGTTCCGGTCGGGGAAGCGGTAGCCCTCGCGGACCCGCAGCCCCACGACGCGCCCCGAGGGATCGACGATGATCGACTCCATCATCGCGCGAAGCCGCGGCTTCACGCCGAGCTTCTCAAGGGCCGCGAGCTCCTTCGTGACGATCTCGGAGCCCGAGCCGTTCGCGGTGAAGAGGCTTCTCGGGACGCTGTGGCCGCCCTCCTGCTTGATGTTCCTGCTCTGGAACTTCACGCCGATCTCTTCCACGGCCCAGTGGTAGGTCGGAAGCGCCTGCTCGCAGAGCGTGCGGACCTTCTCGACGTGGTTGAGGCCGTCGCCCGCCCGCATCATGTCCTTTTCCATGAGTTCGGGCGAGTCCTTGATGCCGAGCTTCTTCTGCTCGGGGGAGCCCGGAACCGCGAAAATGCCGCCGTTGATGATGGAGTTGCCCCCGGGCGTCCTCATTTTCTCGAGGATGAGCACGTCGCTGCCCGCCTTCTTCGCCTCATAAGCCGCTGCGAGCCCCGCAAACCCCGAGCCCACGACGATCACGTCGCGGACCTCGTCCCATTTTTCGGGCACCGCCGTGACGGCCGCCGCCCCGAGCGGGAAGGTTCCGGCCGCAGCCGCAAGCGCGCTCCAGGCCAGCAGCCGCCGCCTGGACAGTCTGAGTTCTGACATGGACATGTTTTTCTCTCCTTTTTGGTGCAGAAACGCTTTTGCTTTTCGTCCCCCGGGAAGCGCCACCCCGGGGGCTCACCGGCCACTTTAAGCGCGGCGGGACCCGGAGAGACTGCCGCGGAAATCAAACTTCATTGACTGAAAGGTCAACACGTCAGAGCTTCGACTCGTCAAGCCCGAGGAGCTCGAAGCCCCTGCGGCGCCGCTCCTCGATCTCCCGGGTGGCGCGCCTCGCGTACCAGGCGGCGAAGCGCCCGATCTGCGTGTCCGCTCCGTCCGCCTCGCGGGTGACGACGCTGTAGTACCAGAAGTCCCGGTGCCAGCCGTCCAGCACCTGCACGAGCCCGCCCGAGCGGATTTCCTCGAGCGCCATCCCGAGCGGCAGGTCGAGCGCGATCCCGTAGCCCTTCACGACCACGTCCTTGATGTTGAGCATGTCGGTGTGGCGCACCATGCGCTTCCAGAAGACGAGCCGCCGCTCGGTGCCGCGCACCAGGTGGTCTGCGGCGGGAAAGCCCTCGCCGCACTTCACGATCCCGGTGTGGGAGACGAGCTCCTCGGGGCTGCGGGGCAGGCCCCGCCGGGCGATGTAGCGCGGAGCGGCCAGCGGCATCGTGAACCCCGTCATCGCCGGGTAGACGGCAAGGCCGGGCTCGCGCGGAATGCAGGGCAGGAAGGCGACGTCCACCTTCCCCGCGAGCACGTCGCCCGCCCCCGCGTTCACCGAGGCCTCGATGGTCACGCCCGGGACCGCCTCGGCGTACTCCGCGATCTGGCGGTTGAGATAGAAGCGCCCGATCCCCACGGGGGTGGAAAGCCGGATCACCCGCCGTCCGCCCTCAGGGCTGAGCGCGAACCGCTCGAAGCCGTCCCACTGGGCAAGCAGCGGCCGCAGCCTCGAGATCACGGCCCGCCCTTCCGGCGTGGGGACGATGGGCCGGACCGCGCGGTCGAGCAGCCTCACGCCCAGGTCGCGCTCGAGCGAGGCGACCGTGCGGCTCACGTAGGCCGCGTCCGCGTCGAGCTCGAGCGAGGCGCAGCTCACGCTGCCGCAGTCCGCGACGCGCAGAAAGATGCGCCAGGGGCGAAGGGAGCTGAAGGGATCCGCCATGGATGCGCCAGAAATCCTTCCACTTGAAAGGAAGGGAGAAAGGGAAATACGCTTTGAGGCGATCTTAACGCCGGAAGCCGGGAGCCGAAGCGCCCTTTTTTCCCTTTTCGACTTCCCCCGCCGCGGCCCCGCCCCTTTCTCCTGCAGGAACTCTCAGAGCCGCAGCCTCTGCCCCGCCGCATGCACGCGCTCGAGGAAAAGAGCGTGGATGCGGGAGTCGCGCCCGAGCTCGGGGTGGAAGGCGAGCCCGATCTGGTTTCCGAAAGCGACGGCCGCGATCCGGCCGTTCACCGTGGCGAGCGTTTCCACTCCGGGCCCCGTCGAAACCACCTCGGGGGCGCGGATGAAGATCATTTCGACAGTGCCCAGCCCCTTGAAGGGGGCTTCCGCCGTAAAGCTCCCGAGCTGCCGCCCGTAGGCGTTCCTGCGGACCACCACGGGCATCGTCCCCAGCCACACCGCGGGGTCGTTCTCAAGCTTCTCTGCCAGGAGGATAAGGCCCGCGCAGGTCGCGAGCACCGGCAGGCCCGAGGCGACCGCCGCCTTAAGCGGCTCCATCATCCCGAGCTCCGTGAGGAGCTTGCCCTGCACGGTGCTCTCGCCCCCGGGCAGCACCAGGCCCTCGATCCCCTCGAGGTCCTTTCTCTCGCGCAGCTCCACGGGCTGCGCGCCGAGGCCGCGCAGCACCGCCTCGTGCTCCGCAAACGCCCCCTGAACCGCCAGAACGCCGATTTTCGACATCAGATGCCCCGCTTTTCCATGATGAGCTTGATCTCGTTCTCGTTGATGCCCACCATCGCCTCGCCCAGGTTCTTGGAGAGCTCGGCGATCATCTTCGCGTCGGTGTAGTTCGTGACCGCCTTCACGATCGCCGCGGCGCGCTTGGCGGGGTTTCCGGACTTGAAGATGCCCGAGCCCACGAAGACGCCCTCGGCACCCAGCTGCATCATGAGCGCCGCGTCGGCCGGGGTGGCGATGCCGCCGGCGGCGAAATTGACCACCGGGAGCCTGCCCTTCTCGTGGACGCTGCGCAGCAGCTCCACGGGCACCTGCAGCGCCTTGGCCGCCTCGAAGAGCTCGTCCTCGCGCATGGAGACGACGCGGGCGATCTCGGAGTTCATCTTCCTCATGTGGCGCACGGCCTGGATCACGTCGCCGGTGCCGGGCTCGCCCTTCGTGCGGATCATGGAGGCGCCCTCGGCGATGCGGCGCAGCGCCTCGCCCAGGTCTCTCGCGCCGCACACGAAAGGCACGCGGAACTTCGTCTTGTCGATGTGGTAGGTGTCGTCGGCGGGCGAGAGCACCTCCGACTCGTCGATGTAGTCGATCTCGATTGCCTCGAGCACCTGGGCCTCGACGAAGTGCCCGATGCGGCACTTCGCCATCACCGGGATCGAGACCGCCTTCTGGATGCCTTCGATCATGGCCGGGTCGCTCATGCGCGAGACGCCGCCCGCGGCACGGATGTCGGCCGGAATGCGCTCGAGCGCCATCACGGCGCACGCCCCGGCGTCCTCGGCGATCTTCGCCTGCTCGGGGGTCGTCACGTCCATGATCACGCCGCCCTTGAGCATCTGGGCGAGCCCGCGGTTCAGTTCAATGCGATTCTGCTCCATGACTTTCCTTCTTCAAATAAGATGAAAAAACGGTCGAATGAGGAAAATCCTAGGCGCACTCTGGCTATATTAAAATACTCAAAAAATATATTTTTAAAATGCCAGAAGAGGATGCGAAAGCCCCATGCTCACCTACAGCCTCGCGGGACAGGAGGGGCCGCTTTACGAGCGGCTCTACCGCGCGATCAAAAAGGACATCGAAGCCGGGACGCTCGCGGCCGGCGAGCGGCTGCCTTCGAAGCGCAGCTTCGCGCTCAACCTGGGCGTAAGCACCATCACGGTCGAGGGAGCTTATCGCCAGCTTGCGCTCGAAGGCTATATCCACTCCGAGGCGAAGCGCGGCTACTTCGTGGAGGCGCGGCTGCGGGTGAAGCCGCGCCCGGCCCTGCAGCCCGCGCCTCCGCCCCCCGCCCGGCCCCGCGCGGAGCGCCCCTGGCGCATCGAGCTCTCGGGCAACCACACGGACCCCGACTGCTTTCCCTTTTCCGTCTGGTCGCGGCTCATGCGCGAGACCGTCTCGGACCGCCGCTCCTTCCTGTCGCGCCCGCCCGCGGCCGGCGCTCCGGAGCTGCGCGAGGCGATCGCCTCGCACCTCGCCGCGTTCCGCGGCATGACGGTCTCCCCCTCACAGATCGTCGTGGGCGCGGGCTCGGAGAGCCTCTACGTCCGGCTCGTGCAGCTGCTCGGCCGCAGCCGCCGGATCTGCCTTGAGGACCCGGGCTACCGGACGCTTGAGCGCGTCTACGCGAGCCTCGGGATCACCTGCGCCTGCGCGGGCCTCGACGAGGCGGGCATGAAGGTCTCCGACCTGCGCGCGAGCGGCGCGGACACCGCCCACACGAGCCCTGCGCACCAGTTTCCGACCGGGATCACGATGCCCGCCGCGCGCCGCTACGAGCTGCTGGCCTGGGTGAGCGAGCAGCCCGGACGGCTTATCATCGAGGACGACTACGACAGCGAGTTCAGGCTCGAAGGGCGGCCCGTGCCGCCGCTGCAGAGCCTCGACAGCGAGGGCCGGGTGATTTACCTCAACACCTTCACGAAGTCGCTTGCGAGCACGGTGCGGCTCGCCTACATGGTGCTTCCGCCGGAGCTTGCTGAGCGGTTCGAGGAAAAGATGCGCTTTTCGGCCTGCCCGGTTTCCAACTTCGAGCAGTACGCGCTCGCGAAGTTCATCTCGAGGGGCTACTTCGAAAAGCACATCAACCGGATGCGAAGCCTCTACAGCAGGCGGCGCGAGGCGGTGCTGCGCGCCTTTGCGGAAAGCCCGCTCGCCGGCCGGTGCGAGACGATCGAAAACCGCTCGGGGCTGCATTTCCTGATCAGGCTCAGGACCGCCCGCAGCGACGGGGAGATCGTCCGCGCGCTGGAGGCGCAGGGGATCCACCTCGCGCCGCTCTCCTCGTTCTCCTCCGGGCGCGAGCCCGCTCCGCCCCACACTTTCCTTTTCTGCTATTCGAACATCAGGCTCGAGACCCTGCCCGAGGCGCTTTCGGCGATCGCGCAGTCCCTCGGGCCCGGGGCCTGAGCGGAAAACCGGTCCAAAATACTACCTTTAAGGAACTACCTCCATCCTCGCAAATTCTGAAGCATTCCTTCTTTAACATGTCCCCTCATTCACTATTTTGTTTATCTAATACAAGAAATATGCTTTTTTAGGCCATTATTGAAGCCATTCTGTTTATAAAAGGGACATACCTCCTTTTGCGACACTGATTACCTATATCCTCAGTGCCATAGATTTTGGCGCTTCGGCGAGAAAGAATGCATCCTGACCTGCCGCCCCTCAGCGGATTTCGCATTCTTCAGGGAAAAGACATGAAACTGCATCTGCTTCTCACCACCGCGGCGCTTGCCGCCGCGATCAGTCTCTCGGGCTGCTCGAAGGACGAGGCCGCGGCCGGCGCGGACAAAAACGAGATCCGCTACGCGAGCATGAAGGACATCCGCGACATCAACCCGCATCTTTATTCGGGCGAGATGGCCGCGCAGAACATGCTCTTCGAGTCGCTTGTGATCGACACCCCGGAAGGCGTCAAGCCGTGGCTTGCCGAGTCCTGGAGCATTTCGCCCGACGGAAAGGTCTACACGTTCCGCCTGAGGCAGGGCGTGAAGTACAGCGACGGCGAGCCCTTCACCGCCGAGTCCGTGAAGAAGAACTTCGACGCGGTGATCAGCAACAAAATGCGCCACGCCTGGCTCGACATGGTGAACGAGATCGAGAAGACCGAAGCGCCCGACCCCCGCACGTTCCGGCTCACGCTGAAGCACCCCTACTACCCGACCCTGATCGAGCTCGGGCTCACGCGGCCCTTCCGCTTCATCTCCCCCAAATGCATGAAGGACGGCGAAACGAAGAACGGCGTCAGCTGCCTTGCGGGCACCGGCCCCTGGGTGCTTGCCGAGCACAAGGACAACCAGTACGCGCTTTTCAAGCAGAACCCCTCCTACTGGGGTGAAAAGCCGAAGGCGCAAAGCGTGCGCTGGAAGGTGATGCCCGACGCGCAGACGTTGCTGCTCGCGCTGCAGAAAAACGAGATTGACCTCATCTTCGGCGCCGACGGCGACCAGATCAACCTCGACTCCTTCGAAAAACTGAAGAAGGACGGAAAGTACGTGACCGAGATCTCCAGCCCGATCGCCTCGCGCGCGATCCTGCTCAACGCCCACCAGCCGATCACGAAGGACCCCGTCATCCGCGAGGCGATCCAGCACGCGGTGAACAAGAAGTCGATCACCGAAGGAATTCTGAACGGCACCGAAACGGTGGCCGACACCCTGATGTCGCCCAGCGTTCAGTACTGCGACGTGGGACTCAAGCCCCGCGCCTACGACCCGGCCGCCTCCGAGGCGATGCTCGAAAAGGACGGCTGGAAGAAGGGCGCGGACGGCATCCGCGTGAAGGACGGCCGGCGCTGCTCGGTCACCCTCTACTTCAACTCCAGGAACGCCCAGGAAAAAACGATTTCCGAGTCCATCCAGAGCGACCTGAAGAAAATCGGCATCGAGATGAAGATTGTGGGCGAGGAGAAGCAGGCGTTCCTCGACCGCCAGAGGTCCGGGAACTTCGACCTGCAGTATTCGCTCTCCTGGGGCACGCCCTACGATCCCCAGAGCTACATTTCCTCCTGGCGCATCCCGGCCCACGGCGACTACCAGGCTCAGGTGGGGCTGCCGCGCAAGGCCTGGCTTGACAAGCAGATCACGGCCCTCATGATCGAGCCCTCGGAGGCGAAGCGCCGCGCGATGTACAGGGAGCTGCTCACCTATGTGCACGACAGCGGCGTCTACGTTCCGATCTCCTACTCGCGCACGAAAGCCGTGCACAATCCCCTTCTGAAGGGCGTGGGCTTCAGCCTCTCTCAGTACGAGATCCCGTTTGAGAAGATGTACTTCGAGAAGCAGAAAAGGTAACATCCCCGTCTTTCATCCCGCCGCCGGGCGCTTTAAAAAAAGCCCTGGGGCTTTGACAAGGAGTCCGAAACAGAGAGCATGGGCGCGTACGTTTTGCGAAGGCTGCTGCACATGGTGCCGATCCTGCTCGGCATCACCTTCCTCGCCTTCATCCTGATCAGCCTTTCGCCCTCGGACCCCGCCGAAGTGGCGCTGCGGCTGAACGACGTCGAGATCACCCCGGAGGTTCTCGAGCACACGAGGCACGAGCTCGGGCTCGACCGGCCGTTCCTCGAGCGCTACGCGAGCTGGCTCGGCGCGGCGCTGCAGGGCGACTTCGGCCGGCGCTACAGCGACGGGCACCTTGTATCCGCGGAAATCGCAGCCGCCTTCCCCGCGACGCTGAAGCTCGCCCTGGCCGCCCTCGCCATCATCGCCGCGGGCTCGGCCGCAGGCGGCTGGCTCTGCGCGAAGTACGAGGGCCGGGCGCTCGACCACTTCATCCGCGCCACGCTCTTTGCCTCCACCTCGATGCCCTCCTTCTGGGCGGGGCTGCTGCTCATGTGGCTCTTCTCCGTGAAGCTCGGGTGGCTGCCCACTTCCGGCATGGAGGGCCGCGGCTCCGTCATCCTGCCCGCGGTCACGCTCTCTCTTGCCTACATCGGCACCTACACGAGGCTCATCCGCGCCAACCTCATCGCGAACAAGACCGAGGGCTACGTGCTCTGGGAGCGCGCGATGGGGCTGCCCGCGCGCCGCGTCGGGATGCACATGCTCAAAAACTCGCTCCAGAGCTCGATCACGGCGCTCGGCATGAGCATCGCCAAGCTCATCGCCGGGGCCTTCGTCGTCGAGTCGATCTTCGCCTGGCCGGGACTCGGGCGGCTCGCGGTCACCGCGATCTTCAACCGCGACTACCCGGTGGTCCAGGCCTACGTGCTCATCATGGCCGTGCTGTTCGTGGGCCTCAACTTCCTCTCCGACCTCATCAACGCCTGGCTGGACCCCAGGCAGCGCGAGGAGAACTGATCATGTCGCCCGCCTGCCGGAAAATACTGCACAGCCGCTCGGCGATGGCCTGCATCGGGTTTCTCGCCTTCCTCTCCCTGCTCGGCCTTCTCGCCCCGGTCCTGCCGCTGCAAAGCCCGACCGAGGTGAACCTCGCCCAGAAGCTCGCCCCCTGGGGGTCCGGGCACCTTTTCGGCACGGACCAGCTCGGGCGCGACGTCTTCTCGCGCCTGATCTTCGGCATCCGCACCACGCTCTTCTGGTCGCTCGCGGCCATGGCGGGCACGCTCGCCGCTGGGGCCCTGTACGGAGCCGCGGCCGGCTTTTTCCGCGGCCGCACCGACTCCGTCATGATGCGGATCTGCGACGTCTTCATGTCGTTTCCGAGCGAGGTGCTCACCCTTGCGATCGTGGGCCTCATGGGCCCGGGCATCACGAACATGGTCCTCGCCTGCATTCTCGCCAAATGGGCCTGGTACGCCCGCATGACCCGCGGGATCGTGCGCCGCTACACCTCCTGCGGCTACACGGACTTCGCCCGCGTGGCGGGCGCGGGGCCGCTCGCGATCATCACCGGGCACCTGCTGCCCGGGGCGGCCGGGGAGCTGCTCGTGCTCTGCACGGTGGACGCGGGCAGCGTCATCCTGCTCATCTCGACGCTGTCGTTTCTCGGGCTCGGAGTCCAGCCGCCTGATCCCGAGTGGGGCATGATGCTCGCCGAGGCGAAGGAAGTGCTCTCGCTCTACCCCGGGCAGATGGTGCCCCCGGGACTCACCGTGATGGCCACGGTGGCCGCCTTCAACTACCTGGGCGACGCACTCCGCGACGCGCTCGACCCGAAGCACGTCTCAGGAGGAGCCTCTCATGACGCTGCTTGAAGTCCGGGGCCTCGGCGTCGCGCTCGAGCGCACGGGGCGGCCCCTCGTCGAGGACGTTTCCTACGACCTCTCCGAGCACGAGTGCCTGGGCGTCGTGGGCGAAAGCGGCAGCGGCAAGTCGCTCGCGTCGCTCGCGCTTCTGGGGCTGCTCCCCGCGGGGCTGCGCGCCTCGGGGCGCGCCCGGTTTGAAGGCCGGGAGATCCTTGAGGCGCCCGCGGCCGCCCGCGCGGCCCTGCGCGGCAGAGTGTTCGGCTACATCCCGCAGCAGGCCTCCGGGGCGTTCGACCCCCTCACCCGCGTGGGCCCGCAGCTCCTTGAGGCGGCGCGCTTCGCCTTTCCGGACAAAACCGAGGCGGAGCTGCGCGAAGAGGCCGAGTCGCTGCTTTCCCGCCTGAAGTTCAAGAATCCCAGGGAGACGCTCGCGCACTATCCCTTCGAGCTTTCGGGCGGCATGGCGCAGCGCGCGCTCATCGCCGCGGCGCTGCTGCTGCACCCCCGGGTCCTCGTGGCCGACGAACCCACCTCGGCGCTTGACGCCGTGAGCCAGAAGAGCGTGATCGACATCCTCGGGCGCGTCCGCGCGGAAACGGGCTGCGCGCTCGTCTTCATCTCCCACGACCTCGCGGCGGTCCAGGCGCTCGCTGACCGGGTGATCGTCATGGAAAAAGGCCGGGTTGTGGAGTCGGGCGGCGTCGAGCTCTTCGGCCATCCCTCGCATCCCTATACGCGGCGGCTTGTCGAAACCCGGCGGGCCCTGTCGCGGCATTTCCTGGAGGCCCTGCGATGAGCGCCTTCATTCAGGTCTCGCACCTTGCCAAGTCCCGGAGGCTGCCCGGAGGCTTTTTTTCCAACCGCCGCAGGCCCGTGCTCAGAGACGTGAGCTTTGAGATCGGCCGGGGCGAGGCCCTCGCGCTCCTCGGCCCCTCGGGAGAGGGCAAGAGCACCATCTCGCGGATTCTGCTCGGGCTCGAGGAGCACGACTCCGGCTCGATTCTGATCGAAGGCGTCGAGGCCCCGCGCTGGAGAAAGGAACACCCGGGCGAAATGAGCGCGGTCTTCCAGGACTACACCTCTTCGTCCGATCCCCGCTGGAGCATCGGGCGCATCATCGCCGAGCCGCTCGCCGTGCGGGGCGAAAAGGCGGACAAGGCCGTGCCCGGGCTCCTCGCCCGGGTGGGGCTGGCCGCGGAGATCGCCCGGCGCCGGCCCCACGAGCTCTCGGGCGGGCAGATGCAGCGCGTCTGCATCGCCCGCGCGATCTCGACGCGCCCCCGCTTCATCGTCTTCGACGAGGCGGTGAGCT
Source organism: Mesosutterella faecium (assembly GCF_022809315.2). Taxonomy (NCBI): domain Bacteria; kingdom Pseudomonadati; phylum Pseudomonadota; class Betaproteobacteria; order Burkholderiales; family Sutterellaceae; genus Mesosutterella; species Mesosutterella faecium. Next base: position 1,883,694 of record NZ_JAKZJU020000001.1, read on the forward strand.
CGCTCGACGCCTCGGTGCAGACCGACATCCTCGAGCTGATCGCGGGCCTCAAGGGCGACATGACGTTTCTCTTCATCACGCACGACATCCAGGCCGCGGCCTTCCTCTGCCCGAGGCTCCTTTTCCTCGAGGGCGGCTCGATCGCGGAGTCGCTCACGCTCTCCGAGCTCCGGAACGCCCGCAGCCGCTGCGCCCGTGAGCTGATCGACTCGGCCCTGCCCTTCAGGTGACCGGAGCCCTCCTTTCCCGCACAATCAGGCAAAAACCGCGCCGCTTTGCGCCGCCGGCCCCGGGCCGCAGCCCCTAGACTTCTTTTGAGTCAGCCGGCCGGGGCGCGCTCCGGCCGGCCTTCGCAATCCTTTTTCCGCCCGGGCAGGGGGCGGACAGACGCTGGGAGGCCCTTTCGGCATGGCAGTGAAACCGAGTTCCCGGACGGGGAGAAAATTTTCGCGGCGCGCGGCGGGCAGGCTCCTGCTGGCGGCGGCTGCAATTTTGGGAGGAGGAAGAGGCATGATGCAGGAAGCGGCGGCTTCACGCGCGGCAGCGCGCTGGAGGAGGTATTCCGGGACCGGACGCTCGGCCCCTATGCGGCGCTGCTCTTTCCCCCGGAAGGCTTTCGAAGCGGCCGCACGCTGGGCAGCCTGCAGCTGCTCTGGTACAGCGAAATCGACCCCGATGCGACGGTCGAGATCGTGAACACGCTGAAAAAGCGCGCCGCAGCGGGCGAACCCGTGTTCCTTCCCCTTTACTCCGAAGAGGAGATCCGGCGCGACCCCGCAAAGCGCGGCACCTCGCTCGTCTTTTTCAAGGGGCGTCCGGGAGCGCCCTTCGCCCTTTGCTGCGCGGGCGGGGGCTTTGCCTACGTGGGCGCGATGCACGACAGCTTCCCGCACGCCCTCGAGCTCTCGAAGAGGGGCTTCAACGCCTTCGCGATCATTTACAGGCCGGACGCCCGCAGGGCGATGGAAGACCTCGCCCGGGCGCTTTCCGTCATCTTCAGCCGCGCGAAGGAGCTCAGGGTCGACACCCGGGGCTACTCGCTCTGGGGCGGCTCGGCCGGGGCGCGCATGGCCGCCTGGGCCGGCACCTACGGCACGGCGCCCTTCGGGGGGCCGCAGCTGCCGCGCCCGGCCGCGGTGATCATGCAGTACACGGGGCTCTCGGGCGACGTGGACGGGCGCACCCCGCCCACCTACGCGAACGTGGGCGACGAGGACGCGATCGCGGACTGGCGCGTGATGAGGCTGCGGATCGAGTCTATCCGCGCGCTGGGGATCCCGGCGGTCCTGCGGGTCTACCGGGGCCTGAGGCACGGCTTCGGGCTCGGGCGCGGGACGGCCGCGGAGGGCTGGATCGACGAGGCGGCCGCCTTCTGGGAGCAGCAGCGAAAAACCGCACGGTCCTGAAGCGGACGCCCTCTATAATGCTTTGACAGCACAAAACCTCTTTTTTATCACCGGCCCCCTTTCTTCCGGGTCCGGCCTTTTTCTGAACAAGGAGAAGCCGATGGCTGAGCAGCTTCTGAGAGAAGGCGCGGCGGATTTCGCCCGCAAAGTGTTCGATGACGTGAGGGAGTTCTCTAAGGACCCCGTGATCGGCATCTCGCGCCAGGGCTACAGCGAGAAGGAAAACAAGGTCCACGAGTACGTGAAGGCCTGGGGCCGCAGCATGGGGCTTGAGGAGAAGGTGGACCGCTGCGGCAACCTCTTTCTCACGCTGCCCGGGCGCGACCGGTCGCTGCCCTGCTACATGACGGGCTCGCACGGCGACAGCGTCCCGCAGGGCGGGCACTACGACGGGCTCGCGGGCGTCGTGGCCGGCATGACCGTGATCTACTGGCTTAAAAAGAAGGGCGTGACGCTGAAGCGCGACCTCACGCTCGTCGTCTTCCGCATGGAGGAGAGCTCCTGGTTCGGCAAGGCCTACGTGGGGTCGCTTGCGATGACCGGGCAGCTCACCCGCGCCGACCTCGCGCTGCGGCACCGCAGCAAGGACCAGACGCTCGCCGACGCGGTGCGCGAGGCGGGCTTTGACCCCGAGGACATGGTGAAGACCGAGCCCTCGATCGACCTGTCGAGGATCGCCGCCTTCACGGAGCTGCACATCGAGCAGGGCCCGACCCTCGACTCGAACCCGAAGGCGCGCGTGGGGATCGTGACCGGAATCCGCGGCAACCTCCGCCACAAGCTCTGCCGCTGTCTTGGCGTCACGGCCCATTCCGGCGCGGTCGACAAGCGCTACCGCCACGACGCGGTCATGGCCACCGCGGAACTTCTGTCCCGGATGGAGCGGCACTGGGACGCCTGGCTCGCGCGCGGCGAGGACCTCGTCTTCACCACCGGGGTGCTCAGCACCGCAAAGTCCGCGGCTATCTCCGTGATCCCGGGCGAGGTGAGCTTCACGCTCGACATCCGCAGCCTCTCGATGGACACGCTCAAACGCTTCCTCGCGCTCTTTGAGGCCGAGGCGGCCGCCGTCGGGGCCGACCGGGGCGTGAAGTTCGAGTTCGACAAGACGCTTGCCACGCAGCCCTCGAAGCTCGACCCGGAGCTCGCCGCGCACCTCGAGGAGTCGGCCCGCAGGGCCGGGGTCGCCGTGGTGCGGCTGCCTTCCGGCGCGGGCCACGACACGGCCGTGCTCTCGAACAAGGGCATCCCCGCCTCGATGATCTTCGTCGCGAACCAGGACGGCTCGCACAACCCCTATGAAAAGATGAAGCTCGAGGACTTCATGCTGGGGGTCGAGGTGCTCTACGCCTCGATCGCCTCCTACGACGACTAAAGCCCTCTGGCTTTCAAGGGCTTCAGGCCCGGGTTCCGGATCGCTCCGGCCCGGGCCTTTCTGCGCTCCGGGCTTTTCATTGATATTTTTATTGTATTTTTCAAAAAAAGATTAATATAAGGATATCCGCGTTTTCTCCCAATGAGGAATTCAACATGGATGGAAAGCCAGACAACGCCCCCTCCCCTCGCGGGGGAAGCCGCCCGGGGGCCGGGCGCAAGAAAGGCGGGGGGCTGCACCTGACCGAGTCGATCCAGGTGAGCGTCACCCCGGAGCAGAAGAAGGTCTTCACGGCGCTCGGGGGCACCAAGTGGATCCGCTCGGTGATCGACCGGAGGCTCAACGCCCTGCCGCCCGGGGCGGCGAGGCTCTCGCGAAGCCCCACGAGGCTGCGCATCCGGCTCATGGACTCGCCCGTGCACGCGGGGTTCCCGTCGCCCGCGACCGACTACGTCCAGGACGAGATCGACCCGGTCTCGATGCTGACCGATCACGCCGAGAGCACCTTTTTCCTGCGCACCGAGGGCGAGTCCATGATCGGCGCGGGCATCTTCCCGGGCGACCTGCTCGTCGTGGACCGGGCGCTCGAGCCGCGCAGCGGCGACGTCGTGATCGCGAACGTGAACAACGAGTTCACGGTGAAGCGCTACTACCGCAGGGGCGGCGTCCTGGAGCTGCGGCCTGAGAACCCGGACTTCCCGGTGCTGCGGCCCCGGGAGGGCGACGAGTGGTCGATCGTGGGCGTGGTCACCCGCTCGGTGCACCCGTTCCGCAAATGAAGGAGGCGGGGCTGCGGCCCGTCTTCGCGCTCGTCGACGCGAACTCGTTTTACGCCTCCTGCGAGCGGGTGTTCAGGCCGGACCTCGCGGGCCGGCCGCTCGTGGTGCTCTCCAACAACGACGGGTGCGTCGTCACGCGCTCGGCGGAAGCCAAGAAGATGGGCATCAAAAACGGGACCCCGGCCTTCAGGCTCGCCGGCCTCATCCGCTCGGGGGCGCTGGTCGCCTTCTCCTCGAACTACGAGCTCTACGGCGACCTCTCGGCGCGGATGATGAGGACGGTGGCGGGGATGGTGCCGCGCATCGAGCCCTACTCGATCGACGAGTGCTTCGCCGACCTCACGGGGATGCCGGGCGACCTCGCGCCGCTGCTCGTGCAGATCAGGGCCCGGGTGCTCAAGTGGATCGGGATCCCCACCTGCGTGTCCTGCGCGCAGACCAAGACGCTCGCGAAGCTCGCCAACCACCTTGCGAAGACCTACCCGGCGCTTGGCGGCACGCTCGACTGGACGGCGCTTGCCGCCCCGCGGCGCGAAAAGGCGCTCTCGCTCGTGCCCGTGGGGGAGGTCTGGGGCGTGGGAGGCCGCAGCGCCGAGGCGCTGCGGCAGATGGGGGCCCGCACGGCGCTCGAGTTTGCGAGGCTTCCCGCCTCGGCCGTGCGCCGCAGGTTCGGGGTCGTGCTCGCGCGTACCCACGCGGAGCTCAACGGCCTGCCCTGCATCGAGCTCGAAAGCGCCCCGCCGCCGCGCCGGCAGATCATGCGCTCGCGCTCCTTCGCCCGCCCGTGCGGCGAGTTCCAGGACGTGGCGGCGGCTCTGGCCTCGCACACCGCGGCCGCCTGCCGGCAGCTGCGCTCCCAGCGGCTCGCCGCCCGCGCCGTGAGCGTCTTTTTCCAGACCAACGTCTTCGACCCGAAGGCTCGGCAGTGCTTCGCGGAGCAAAGCTGCGGGCTCTCGCGGCCTTCGGCCGACACGCTCGTGCTCACGGAGGCCGCGGTGAAGGCCGCGCGCCGGGCCTGGCGCGAGGGGTTCGCCTGGAAAAAGGCGGGCGTGATGCTCTCCGGGCTCGAGCCCGAGGACGAGGCCCAGCCGGACCTCTTCGAGGCGCAGTCCGACGCGCGCTCGAAAAGCCTCATGGCCACGCTCGACCGGCTCTCCGGGCGCTACGGGCGCGATGTGCTGCAGACCGGCACCGAGAGGGCCTCGAACGGCTGGGCCATGGCCCGCGCGCTCAAGTCGCCCTGCTACACCACGCGCCTTTCCGACCTTCCCCGGGTGAGCTAGGCGCGGGCCGCGATGCGCTTCTTCACGTCCCGCAGCGGCGGCTGGCCGAAGAGCCTCTTGTACTCGCGCACGAACTGCGTGGGGCTCTCGTAGCCCACCTCGTAGGCGGCGGAGGAGACGTTCGCGCGGCCGGCCATCAGGAGGCGCTGCGCCTCGTAGAGCCGCAGCCGCTTCACGTACTGCAGGGGCGAGAGCCCGGTGACCGACTTGAACTGGCGGCGGAAGGCCGAGGGCGACATGTGGACGCGCTCGGCGATCTCCTCGATCCTGTGCTCGCTTGCGAAGCTGCCGCGCAGCCACGAGAGCGCCGTGTACACCGCGTGGCTGCGGGTGCCCGCGGTGAGCAGCGACCGCAGCTGCGGGCCGCACTCCGAGCGGGTGAGCAGGTAGTGGATCTCGCGGCTGTAGACCGGGGCGAGCGCCCGGATGTCCCCGGGCCGCTCGATGAGCTCGAGCAGCCGCAGCGTCGCGTCAAGGAGCCGCTCCCCGGACTTGAAGACGAAAACGCCCGAGTCGACCGAGGCGGGCGGCGGCTGCAGGTCTTCGGAGCCCCCGAAATCGGCGAGCATCTGGGGGTCGAGCGCGAGGCTTGCCGCATAGAATGGCCGCCCGGCGCTCGCTCCCACCGCGTGGAAGGTCGAGGGAACGGCCGCCCCGCACACGAGGCACTCGCCCTCGCGGTAGCGGTAGACGCGGTCGCCCACGGTCGTCATCTTCTCGCCCTGGACCACCACGGAAAAGGAGACATAGCCCAGGCTGCTGCCCAGGGTGTTCGAGTTCTCCGCCCGGTAGACCGAAAGTCCCGGCACCGGCGAGGCCTTCGTCACCACCGCCTCCGGGCCGAAGTCCATGCGGCCGAGGATCTGCAGCATGGCGCGGATTTTCGGGCTCAAGGCGCTCTCTGTCATGGCTTTCTCCCCCTCCCCAGAAAAGGCGCGGCCTTTCCTCCTGCGCTTCCCGGGAAAGGCGGGAATGAGAAAAGAACCGCTTCAACCGGGTTCATTTTAGGCAGAATTCATAGGGGAAAGAAGCCTGAAACGATTTCATTTTTATCAAAAATGGCAAGCCCGGGGCCGGCCCGGGGCGACGGCGGCGCTGCGGCAGGACAGGCTTCCTCTGGATTTTCAGGCAAAACTCCCTTCCAAAAACGCTCACCTTTTCCCCCCGGCCCGCCTATAGTTCCAGTCACTCGCCCGGCGGGATCCGTCCCATCCGGACGCCGGGGACGGGCGGTGGATTCCGCTTCATGCCCTCCGCCCTGCGGTCTTTCAGTTGATTAAAAGGAAAGAAAACATGCATTCCTACAATCTTTACCTCCCCACGCGTCTCGTCTTCGGCGAGGGCGCGATTGAAAAGCTCCCCGAACTCACGAAGGGCTTCGGAAAGAAGGTTCTCATCGTCATGGGCGGCGGCAGCGTCAAAAGAAACGGGATTCTGGACCGCGCCAAAGAGCTCCTGAAAGACCGCAAGGTCTTCGAGCTCTCCGGGGTCGAGCCCAACCCCCGCATCACGACGATCCGGAAGGGGGTCGAGATCTGCAAAAAAGAGGGAATCGAGTGGCTGCTTCCGATCGGCGCGGGCAGCGTCATCGACTCCGCCAAGGCGATCGCGGCCGGAGCCTTCTACGAGGGCGACGCCTGGGACCTCGTGCTCGATTCCTCGAAGATCAAAAAGGCGCTCCCGATCTTCGTCGTCCTCACCAATGCCGCGACCGGCAGCGAATATGACGCGGGCGGCGTGATCTCCAACCTCGAGACCGACGAGAAGCTGCCCATCATGTCGCCGCTGCTCTTCCCCGTCGCCTCGATCATGGATCCGGCCTACACCTGCACGGTGCCCCCGAAGCACACCGCCGCGGGCGCGGCCGACATCTTCTCGCACACGATCGAGCAGTACATCGTGATGGACGGCAACATCCTCACCGACGCGATGTGCGAGGGGATGCTCAAGACCGTGATCGAGTGCACGCCGCGGGTGCTCAAAAACCCGAACGATCTTGACGCGCGCGGCCAGCTCATGATGGCGAGCTCCTTTGGCTGCTGCGGGCTGCTCTCGATCGGGCGCTCCCCCTCGCCCTGGCCCTGCCACGGCATCGAGCACGAAATCTCCGCCTGGCACGACATCACGCACGGCGAGGGGCTTGCCGTGATCACCCCGCACTGGATGCGCTGGAGCCTCACCGAAAAGACCGCTCCGCGGCTCGCCCAGTACGGCGTGCGCGTTTTCGGCCTTGACCCGAAGGCCCCCGCGATGGAAAACGCGGAAAAAGCGATCGAGAAGACAAGCGAATTCTTCCGCTCGATCGGCATTCCGGCGACCTTGTCCGAGCTCGGGGTCACCGACGAGCACTTCGAAGCGATGGCCGACCACGTGATCAGCCACTGGCATCCGCTCTCCGCCGCCTTCCGCCCGATCGACCGCGAGGGGATCCTTGCGATCCTGCGCGCCTCGCTTTAAAAAGCGCCTGAAAAAAGCGTCCTTCCGGGGCGCTTCTGACTCAAGGCCGCCCCCTGGGGAATCAGCCCCCGCGGGACGGCCTTTGGCGTTCTGGCGCTTTCTTTTTTCCTCTGGCAGCGTTCAAGGCAAAAAGGGCTGCGGCCTCAGACCGCCCGCCTGCCGCAAAGACATTTGCCCTATCATCACTTCCCGCAGGCCCGCCCCCAAAGAGAGAGAGGGGGCGGCGCCCTAAGACAGGCAGCCGGCCCTCCGGCCTTCATCGGATTCAGCCATTTAAGGAAAACGCTTTGCATCCCTACGGTCTTTACCTCCCCACGCGACTCGTTTTCGGCGAAAACGCGATTGAAAGGCTCCCCGAGCTCACGAAGGGCTTCGGAAAGAAGGTTCTCATCGTCACGGGCGGCGGGAGCGCCAGAAGAAACGGGATCCTCGGCCGCGCCAGAGAGCTGCTGCGGGACCGCGAGATCTTCGAGCTCTCCGGGGTCGAGCCCAACCCCAGGATCACGACGATCCGGAAAGGGGTTGAAATCTGCAAAAAGGAAGGCATCGAGTGGCTGCTTCCGATCGGAGGAGGCAGCGTCATCGACTCCGCCAAGGCGATCGCGGCCGGAGCCTTCTACGAGGGGGACGCCTGGGACCTCGTGCTCGACTCCTCGAAGATCAAAAAGGCGCTTCCGATTCTCGTCGTCCTCACCAACGCCGCGGCCGGCAGCGAATACGACGACTCGGGCGTGATCTCCTGCCTCGAAACCCATGAGAAGCTGCCGTTCGGCTCGCCCCTTCTCGCCCCGGCCGCCTCCGTGATGGACCCGGCCTACACCTGCACGGTGCCCGCAAAGCACACCGCCGCCGGGGCGGCCGACATCTTTTCGCACACGCTCGAGCAGTACCTCGTGGCAGACGGCAGCATCCTCACCGACGCTATGTGCGAGGGGATGCTGCGGACCGTGATCGAGTGCACGCGGCGGGTGCTCAAAAACCCGAACGACCTTGACGCGCGCGGGCAGCTCATGATGGCGAGCTCCTTTGGCTGCTGCGGGCTGCTCTCGATCGGGCGCACGCCCTCGCCCTGGCCCTGCCACGCGATTGAGCACGAGCTCTCCGCCTGGCACGACATCACGCACGGCGAGGGGCTTGCCGTGATCACCCCGCACTGGATGCGCTGGAGCCTTACCGAAAAGACCGCCCCGCGGCTCGCGCAGTACGGGGTGCGGGTCTTCGGGCTGGATCCCAAGGCCCCCGCGATGGAAAACGCGGGAAAAGCGATCGAAAAGACGAGCGGGTTCTTCCGCTCGATCGGCATGCCCGCGGCGCTTTCCGAGCTCGGGGTCACGGACGAGCACTTCGAAGCGATGGCTGACCACGCGGTCCTCCACAGGCCCCTTCTTTCCACAGCCTTCCGGCCGCTTGACCGCGGGGGGATCCTCGCGATCCTGCGCGCTTCGCTTTAAAACAATCCTTCAGGGCCGCGGCCCTGAACGGACGCCTGCGGGCGGCCGGGAAACCGGGGGCTTCTGCCGGGACGCCCGGCCGCCCGCGGTGTTTCAGCCGCTTTCCCTTCTCTTCGAAAAATATCCAAAAAAGTCGTTTCAGGCAGTTTTCAGCGCACAATCTGTCATTTTTAAGGCTCCGGCTCACCTATATTGTTCACATCGAAAAAAGAAGAGCGCCCCCTTTCCGGAGTGCGCCACGCACAGGAGCCCATTCCATGAAACACAGGTTCTCACCTTCCCGCAGAAGCCTTCTCAAGGCCGCCTGCGGCGCGCTTGCCGCCGCGGGACTCCCGGGCCTTGCCCAGGCCGCCCCGGGCAAAAGCATCGTCATCCTTTTCAGCCGCACGGGCAACACCGCGCTCCTCGCCGAGACCGTGGCGAAGGAAAAGGGCTTTCCGCTGCTGCGGCTGCAGCTCCAGAAGCCCTACGCCGCGAACTACGGCGACATGACCGACATCGCCCGCGAGGAGCTGCGAGTCGACGCGCGGCGCGAGATCGCGACCCGAATCCCGGACCTCTCGGGCTACAGGAACGTGTTCATCGCGACGCCGCTCTGGTGGGGGCACGCCTCGATCCCGATGAGGACGTTCCTCAAGGACCATCCGCTTGCGGGCAAGAACATCTACCCCATCATCACCTCCGGCAGCTCCACCCCGGAGGACGTGGTCTCCGACATCCGGCGCTTCTGCCCGAAAGCCTCCGTGCAGAAGGAGTTCTGGGTGCCGGGCTCGCAGGCCGCGGGCTCCCGAAAGGAGCTCCTTGCCTGGCTCAAGGCCGTGGGGTTCTGACTGAAGCCCCCCGGACTGCGGCCGCTCACACGATTCATTCGAAATTGATTTCATGAGGAAAAACACCATGCATCCCTATACGCTTCACCTTCCCACGCGGCTCGTCTTTGGCGAGGGCGCGATTGAAAAGCTTCCCGAGCTCACGAAGGACTTCGGAAAGAAGGTTCTCATCGTCATGGGCGGCGGCAGCGTCAAAAGAAACGGGATTCTGGGCCGCGCCAGAGAGCTGCTGCGGGACCGCAGGATCTTCGAGCTCTCCGGAGTCGAGCCCAACCCCCGCATCTCGACGATCCGGAAGGGGGTCGAGATCTGCAAAAAGGAAGGGATCGAGTGGCTGCTTCCGATCGGGGCGGGGAGCGTCATCGACTCCGCCAAGGCGATCGCGGCCGGAGCCTTCTACGAGGGCGACGCCTGGGGCCTCGTGCTCGACTCCTCGAAGATCAAAAAGGCGCTCCCGATCTTCGTCGTCCTCACCAACGCCGCGACCGGCAGCGAATACGACGACTCGGGCGTGATCTCGAACCTCGAGACCGACGAGAAGCTGCCGATCGGCTCGCCCCTTCTCGCCCCCGTCGCCTCGATCATGGACCCCGCCTACACCTGCACGGTGCCCCCGAAGCACACCGCCGCGGGCGCGGCCGACATCTTCTCGCACACGATCGAGCAGTACATCGTGGCGGACGGCAACATCCTCACCGACGCGATGTGCGAGGGGATGCTGAAGACCGTGATCGAGTGCACGCCGCGGGTGCTCAAAAACCCGAACGACCTCGACGCGCGCGGGCAGCTCATGATGGCTAGCTCCTTTGGCTGCTGCGGGCTGCTCACGATCGGGCGCACGCCCACGCCCTGGCCCTGCCACGCGATCGAGCACGAGATTTCCGCCTGGCACGACATCACGCACGGCGAGGGACTTGCGGTGATCACCCCGCACTGGATGCGCTGGAGCCTCACGGAAAAGACCGCCCCGAGGCTCGCCCAGTACGGGGTGCGCATCTTCGGGCTGGATCCAAGGGCCCCCGCGATGGAAAATGCGGAAAAAGCGATCGAGAAGACGAGCGGGTTCTTCCGCTCGATCGGAATCCCGGCGACGCTTTCCGAGCTCGGGGTCACCGACGAGCACTTCGAAGCGATGGCCGACCACGTGCTCAGCCACTGGTGGCCGCTTTCCGGGGCCTTCCGGCCGCTCGACCGCGAAGGAATTCTCGCGATCCTGCGCGCCTCGCTCTGAATCCGAAGGAGGAGCTCTTCCATGAAGCGCACGTTCTTCCTCCGCGCGGCGGCGGCCGCAGCCGCCGCGGCGCTCATTTCAGGAGCAGCCATGGCTGAAAACATACTGATGCAGACGGGCGGAAAGACTTATTCCATCGCCCTGCTTGATAACGACGCGGCGCGAAGCTTCGCCTCGCAGCTGCCCCTGAAGCTCCGGTTCGAGGACTACGGAGAGGTGGAGCGAGTCGCCTACCTCAAAGAAAAGCTTGCCACCGGTTCCGCGCCGAAAATCCACACCCCGAGCCGGGGCGAGCTCAACTACTACGCCCCCTGGGGCAACCTCTGCGCCTTCACCGGCCCCTTCAGGCGCTCGCCGGGCCTCGTGCCGCTCGGCCGCATGAGCGGGGAGGCGATCGAGGCGCTGCGCGGCAGCGGCAGCTCCGAAGTCGTGTTCAGAAAGCCCTGAAGCGCAGCCATTGAGAAAGGGAAGCGCCGCCAGCCAAGGCTCACGGGCTTTTCAAAACTGACGGCAGGCCGCCCGCATCCGGCAGGAAGGAGGACATCATGAACAGAAGCTTTGCGGAACAAAGAAGGGAGGTGCTTCGCGCGCTTCTCGCCCTGGGGCTGTCCGCTGCGTCCGCTCCGGCCGCGAGGGCCGCCTCTGCCCTTCGGAGCCCGGTGCGGGCGAAGCGAGGAATCATGGGAAAATTCAACTTTCAGACCCGCCGGGTTCTCCTGAACAGCGGCTGGGAAATGCCGATTCTGGGGCTCGGAACCTACGCCCTCTCGGACCGGGAGTGCGAGGCCTCTATCAACGCCCTGCTTGAAGCGGGCGGAAGGCTGATCGACACGGCCCACGCCTACGGCAACGAGGCGGCCGTCGGCCGCGCCGTGAGGCGCTCCTCCGTCCCCCGCGGCGAGATCTTCGTCACGACGAAGATCTACCCCGACCAGTTCAGCCGCCCCGGGCAGGCGATCAGGGAGGCCTTTGAGAAGACCGGGCTCGACTACATCGACATGATCCTGCTGCACCATCCGGGTCCCGGCGACCTCGAGGTCTACAAGGCTCTTGAAAAGGAGGTCGACGCCGGGCGCGTCCGCTCGATCGGGCTCTCGAACTGGTACGTGAAGGAGCTGAAGAGCTTCCTGCCGAAGGTGAGGATCCGCCCCGCCCTCGTGCAAAACGAAATCCATCCCTACTACCAGGAAAACGATGTGATCCCCTTCATCCAGCAGCAGGGCATCGTCGTGCAGGGCTGGTATCCGCTCGGCGGCCGGGGCTACGTGCATCAGCTCCTCGCCGACCCGGTCCTCACCGGGATCGCCAGGGCTCACGGCGTTTCGGCCGCCCAGGTGGTGCTGCGCTGGAACCTGCAGAAAGGCGTCATCGTGATCCCGGGCTCGAGAAAGCCCGCCAAAATCCGTGAGAACCTGGATCTTTTCGGCTTTTCGCTCAGCAGCGAAGAAATGGAGCGGATCCGGGGGCTCGACCGGGGCGAAAAGCACGACTGGTACTAAAGGTGCAGATAAAAAAAGGGCCGCGCCGAAAGGGCCTTCACGGGCCCGGAGCCCGGGCCGCGGCCTCCTTCGCTCTTAAACAAAGGGCGAAGCGGGCAGTCACAGCAGGGCGTAGCTGCCGCCGCCCATCACCATGAGGGCGAGGGCCATGCCGGCGTAAAGATAAGGAATTTCAGCCACGAAGCCGCCGTAGGCATCGCGCTTGACAAGGCTGTTCCTGTAAGCCACGAAGAGGATCGTCAGGGTGTTGCCGAGAATGACGAAGGCCGCAAGCGGCGTCAGGATGCCAAGGATCAGCATGACGGGGGCGGCGACTTCGCCCAGGTAGGCGCCGTAGGCCGCAAAGGCCGGAATGCCAAGCGGGGTGATCATCGACTTCACCGCGCCGACGCCGTGGCGGACCTTGGCAGCCCCGTGCATCAGCAGGCAGATGCCGAGCGCGAGGCGAAGGAAAAGAAGCCCGAGGTCGGGATTGAAGTAGTGGAGCATGATTGCTGTTCTCCTGAAAAGGGGCCCGGTGCGCGCGGAATGCGGGGCGCCCTCCGGGCGCCTTCTGGAGGGAAGAGCGGGCGGCGGGGGCCGGCAGCTTTCCCCGGACAGAGCCGGGGCATCCGCCGCCGGAGCCTTAGGCTTAAGAGATCCCCACGGTCAGACGGAGATCCCGGAAAAAAAGATGTTAGTCTCCGGCCCGGCAGGCCGTGAGGCCCGGCCCCTGGCCTCAGGAGAGTCTTCCCCTCGGAAACGCGGGCATAAAAAAGGCATCGCAGAACAATTCCGCGATGCCTCTTTCTCTCTCCATGCTGCGGCGGCCGCGCCGAAGGGCGGGCCGGGCCGCAGTCCTGCTGCCCGCGCCGCCAGAGACCTCCGGCGGCGCGGGGATGCTGCTGTTACTGAATCGCAATCATCTTGTGTTCAGGCTTCTGGGCCGCGACTTTCGGAACGTTGATCGTGAGGATGCCGTCCGCAAAGGAGGCGCTGCAGTCGCCCTGCTTCACGCCCTCGCCCACATAGAACGTCCTGCTGCAGGAGCCGGTGCTGCGCTCAGAGCGGATGAGCCGCCCTTCCTTCTTGTCCTCGTGCTTCTCGTCCTTCTTGGCCGAAACCGTGAGATAGCCGTCCTTCAGCTCCGCGCTGATCTCATCCTTCTTGAAGCCAGGCAGATCCATCAGCAGCGTGTAGCCCTTGTCGGTCTCGCGCACATCGGTCTTCATCAGACGGTCGGCGTGCTTGCCAAAGACCGCGGTGGAAGGATCCGGGAAGCGGATCCCGGAAAACACATCAAACGGATCGAAAACGCTGAACGGGGTTTCATCAAAGATAGTCGGAACATTAGCCATAATTCATACCTCCATTAAGGCCGTCGTCCGAGCGGTCTGTTCTTTTTCGGGAAGCCCTTGCTGCTGCCGGCTTCCCGAAGGGGGAAGCCGTCTGGTCTTCGTCCTTTCGGACTCTCCCGGGGGCTTTCCCCTTTGCTAACTTCTATATGGGGGCGGTTGACCGGTTTTCAAGGGCCGTCCTCCAAAAAATATTTTCCCCATTGAACGGGAGAGCCCCTGATTCCGGGGCTTCATTTCCGGCGGGCCGAGCACGCCCCGGCGGTCCCGCAAAAGCTTAGAAGCCGGAGGCAAAACGAGGAAAGCCGTTTTCAATCACCCGTCACTGCTGCCGGATCCAGGCCTTGATGAGACCGACCACATCCCTCTCGATTCCCGCAAAGCCGTGGTGCGAGAACGGCTGGCAGGCCGGCCCGTCGTCGGTGCCGCCGTCAACGGCGATGAAGTCCGTCCCGTATTTCTCAGCTGAGCGCCGGGCGGACTCAAAGTCCGTGGCTTCGCAGCCGTCCCTGCGGTGATGCACGATGAGCTGGCGGTTTTTCAGCTCCCGCGTGTCAAAATCCGCGATCATCGAAAGGCTCGAGGTATGGATCACGCCCTTCACAACGTCCTGGATGTCCGGGGCGAGACTCATCGTTGAGCGGGTTCCCCGGCTCGTGCCGACAAGGTAGAGGTCCGCGGCGGGAAAGCGGGCCTTCAGATCGGAGGCGAGGCACTTAAAGCGCCTCAGATTCGTGGTCGAGTCCGCGGCCGCGGCGGCGAACTCCTCATCCACCGCGGCAGGGCGGGCCCGAAGCAGAAAATTGTCCTTCTTGCGGTAGACGATCCGGCCTTCGCCGTCCCGGTGCGGGTTCACGATGCCGTCGCCGCCTGGGAAAAGGATCAGCACATAGCGGGGAGAGCCTTCCTCCGCGCGGTCCAGCACATAAGGAACTGTCAGGCCGGGGCAGGACGCGGTCTCGAGGGACTCCGACAGGCCCTGCGCGCCCGCCAGGGCGCAGGCCGACAGTCCCGCCAGCAGGAAAATCGCGCGCATAGAAAAAATCTCCGGCATCAGCCACAGAGGCCGGCCCGCTTTGCCGGTGGGCCGGCCTCCAGGGAGACCTTCAGGCCGCATTCCCCCGCGGCCTTGAGGCTACCTGATCAGTACTCGTCGAAGATCCTCTGGATTTCCTTCGGGTCATGCGTCCGGGTCAGGGCGAGCTGCAGCAGGATGCGGGCCTTCTGCGGGTTGAGCGTGCCGCCGTTCAGGAACCCCTCGTCGGTGTAGCGCTTCACGGAAACCGTGACGGGGCCGTTGCCCACGCGGGAAGAGCGCACGACGACCACGCCGTTCTTAATCGCCTCCGCGGCGCCCTTTTCCTCCCATTCGTGCAGCGAGCCGTTGCCCGAGCCCGCCATCACGAGCCCCCTGGCCCCGGCCTTCACAAAGGCGTCGACCGGAACGCGGTCCGCGTTCGCGTGCGAATAGACGATGTCGACCCTCGGCAGGGCGTCAAGCTTTGTGACATCGAATTCGCTCGCCGAGGTATGGCGGCGGGTGGACTGATTGAAGAAATAGTTCTTCCCGGCCGCGATGTAGCCCATCGCGCCAAGCTCCGGGGCCTTGAAGGTCGCGACGTTTGTTGTGTTGGTCTTCGTCGTGTCGCGCGCCCCGCCGATCGTGTCATTCATCGCGATCAGGACGCCCCGGCCTTTGGCCTGCGGGTCGGCGGCGAGCTTGACCGCATTGAGGAGGTTGAGCGGCCCGTCGGCGGAAATCGCGGTGGCCGGGCGCATCGCGCCCACCAGGACCACCGGCTTGTCGCTGTGGACCGTGAGGTTGAGGAAGTACGCCGTCTCTTCCAGCGTGTCGGTGCCGTGGGTAATCACGATGCCCGAAACCTTGGGATCCGCCAGGAGTTCATTGCACCGTTTCGCGAGCCGGAGCAGGACCGCGTCCGTCATGTTGTTCGAGCTGATTTTGACGATCTGCTCGCCGGACACCTCGGCGAAATCCTTCATCTGAGGGACGGCGTTGATGAGGACCTGGATTCCCAGGTCACCCGCCTTGTAGCCCGTCATCTGGGTCGAGCTCGAAGCGGTTCCGGCAATGGTGCCGCCTGTTGCCAGAATTTTCACCTGCGGCAGGGCCTGAGCTCCGGCGGCCAGAGCCAGACCAACGCCTAAAGTTATGATCCTGCGATACAAAGCTGACATTTTCTTCTCCTTGTTTGCCCCAAAATGGGGCAGAACTAATTAAAACTCCCTAGACAGTTTTTTGCAAGCATTGAATAGCCCAAGAGCCGGGGCAAGGCTGCTCCCCGGCTCTTTCACAGCCTCCTCCCGTTAAGGAGGAAAACTAGATTTTCCCCAGTGCAATCAATCGAGATAGGCTTTAAAGTCCTTGTCGAGCCTCGCGAGGGATTCGTTGATTTTCGCCGTTTCAGACTTCGTCCACTTCCTGTTCTGTTCAATGACGCCGTCCGTACGCGCCAGCGCCTTCTGGAGCTCTGCCTTCTGAGGGCCGCCGGCAGTCTTGCGGTTTGCAATGATGGCCGCAGGATCCAGCGCCTTCCTCAGGTCGGCTTCGCTCATCGGGCACTCGCGGGAGGCTGCCGGATATTCCTTGTCTATGACTTCGGCGTAAATCTGCTGCATCCTTGCGTAGGGGAATTCCGTCGGCTTGATATTGTGAGCCTTGGCGTAAGACACCATTTTGCTGGCGACATGGTGCCCGACGCGGAACGGCAGCTTGTAGTTGCGCATCAGCTCGTCTGCAATTTCCTGCGAAGCCGTCCAGTCGCTGTTGAGCTCTTCAAGAGAGCGCTGCGGGTCGATGCGAAGAGCCTTCAATACGCGCATGTACTGATCCAGCATCTTGATGGTGTCGTTCACCATCCGGGAATTCGGTGCAACGCGCTTCGGATCGATCATTCCCGGGACAATGTTGTGGGCGAGGATAACAGGCGACAGGCCCTCGCTGATGACGTTGCTCGCCGATTCGCGCACGTTGATCATCAGTCCGGGATTGCGTTTCTGCGGCATAGCCGACGAGACGTAGGTATTGTCGCCGCCCTCCTGAAGCAGAATCCAGGGGCGGGGCTGGGCGTACTGCACGGACACGTCCTGAATGAAGCTACCTACATGCAGGGCAATGGAAACAAGGATGGAGCCGAGCTCGACAGGCTTGATCTGCGCGGCGTCATAAGCATTGGGCACCGGAGCGCTGAAACCGAGGTAGTTCGACATGCGCTCGCGGTTCAGAGGCCAGCCCGTGCCGTTGAGCACCGTCGTGCCCATCGGGCAAAGGTTCAGGCGGGCATAAAACTGGCGCAGCCGTTCGGCATCGCGCGCAAAGCCGGACTGGAACCCCTGGAGGTAATGCGCGTAGCTGTTCGGCTGCGCCGCCACCCCGTTGGTGTAGTTGGGCACGATGGTGCCGACGTTGCTTTTGGCCAGTTCGTTGATCACCGCCATGGTGTCGGCGAGCTTGCCGGAAAGCCGCAGGACGTTGTCGCGCATGATGGCCGAATAATAAGTGGCGTGCATATCCTGGCTGGACCTGCCGACATGAAGCATTGTGGCGTCCATGCCCGCCTCTTTGATGAGATAGGGCTCGAATTTGATCACACGGTTCGGGCGCGGGCCGCCTTTCTTATTGCCATTGTCCAGCACCCTCTCTAGGCCGCCGGCTATTTTCCGGCTCACGTCTTTGGGCAGCAGTCCCTGCTCGGCATTGATGACAAGCGAGGCCTTGTTGATTTCACCAAGCCAAAAAAATTCATCACGCTGCTGCGCGGCTTCCGCAGCGTACCCCATCTGTGCGAACAGCGCCGCTGACACGGAAAAAGCAATAAGCCCGAGTTTCATCTGTCAATCTCCTTTTTTGGCCCCGCCGTCATCGACGGGCGTCTGCGCAGCATAGTAGCGGCCGGTCATAAGCCCATAAAAAGCATTTACAGCAATTATTTATTTGCTTTTTATGCAATAATCAAAGCGAATTTGATCCGTGCAGGAGAGCCTGAATCCTAAAACAAGATAGTTCCGGGGACAGCCGCCCCTCGGCCGTTCCCTGTTGCCCGGGATCTGCCCGGGGACAAGGTTCGAGAACATGAAACTTCAGAGCATTACCGCCTGGCGCTACCTGACAGCCTTTGGCTCTTTCGGCCGCATCAGCGATGTGGCGTCCCATTTCGACGTCAATGCATCCAGCGTGAGCCGCGCCCTCAGAGAGCTCGAAGCCTCCCTAGGCTATCCGCTGTTTCGCGCCGAAGGCAGGAATCTGCGCCTGACAGAGCGCGGGAAAGCCGCTGTCAAGCTAATGAAGCCTGCCATTGACATGTTTGACCGCCAGATCGCGCAGATTTCAAAACTTAACGCCGGCGTAAGCGGCCCTATCCGCCTTTCTGTCGCCGGCGGCTTCGCCGCCAGCTTTCTGCTGGACTACCTTGACCGCTTCAAGGCCCTGTACCCGGATATTGTTTTTGAAGTTTCATCCGGACGAAAAATTCCGGCCCTTCGCAGCGGCACCTGCGACATCGTCACAGTAACAGGCAGACCCGAGAACGAGCATGTGGTCTTTCTGCCGCGAGGCGTCAATCACTATGTGCCCGTTGCAAGCCCCGCCTTTCTCGACAGGAACAAACAGCTCTCCTCCCCTGATGACCTCCGCCGGGTCCGCGTCTTCGCCTACGGCGGAGCAGAAAGGACCCCCACCCGGGTTCTAGTGCGCGGAAGGGAAAAATGCGAGCTGGAGCTCAAGGAATACCTGCGCATCGACAGCGTCTCGGCCATCAAGCAGGCCGTCCTGCAGGGCAAGGGCATGGCCATCGACCTTCCTGTCCTGCACTGCGCCGCGGAACTTGCTGCAGGGAACCTCGTTCCGGTCCTCTCGGGCTGGCACCGTCCCGACGAAGAGCTTTACGTCGTAACGAGCCGGATTGGCTGGCAGGCTCCCCGGATCCGGATTTTTGCCCAGTGGTTTGCGGAGGAATCCCGGAAGGAATACGAGCGCTGTTGGAAAGAGATCGAGCCTGTCCTCAAACGCTGCAGACTGAAATCCGGCAGTCAGGGGCTCACGGACTCTCCATGAACGCCGGGCTCTCTTGAAGGCAGGCGCTTCATCACCGGCAGACCAGCTGAAAAGGGATCGCTTTTGATGACTTCATTCATAGCCTGCGCCGTGCAGTAAAGCAGGTCCCGAAACGCAGCAGGCGGGGAGATCCATCGATTTCCCCGCCTGCCTGCTTCATGCCCTAAGCGGCCCCCCAGAACTCAAGGAAGCCGCCCGGCCAAACACGCGTTACTTCAGCCCGAGAGCGGTCTTCGCAGCGATGCGGCCGAAGGTGGTCACATCAGCCGTGGCGTTGCCGCCCAGACGGTTGGAGCCGTGGATGCCGCCGGTCACTTCACCCGCGGCATAAAGGCCCGGGATCACGCGTCCCTTCGTGTCCAGCACCTGCGCGCGGCTGTTGATCGTGAGGCCGCCCATCGTGTGGTGGATGGACGGAGCGCGCGGCGTCGCGTAGAACGGGCCCTTCTCGATCTTCTTGTCGAAGAGCTTGCGTCCGAACTTCGGATCGTTCTTCGCCTCGACCTGCTTGTTGTACTCAGCCACAGTCGCCTCGAGGTTCTTCGGCGGGACGCCGATCTGCTTGGCGAGGTCCGCGAGCGTGTCGGCCTTATAGATGCGGCCGAGGCTCACGAGCGTATCCACGTCCTCGTTGAAGCTGTTCCTCTTCTGCACGATCTGGCTGTCGTTGATGTCGTAGCACATGGCGCCGGGCTGCTTCTTGATCGCGGCGACGAACTCGTCGCGGCGGGCGTCTTCCTTCACGAAGCGCTCGCCGTTCTTGTTCACGTCAATCACGTCGTCGAGGCCCGACATCTTGCGGGCGCGGCCCTGCAGGGTGCCCGAGCCAGGCGTGGCGAGCGGGTAGACCTGGACGTAGTTCATGCCGGTGGTGCCCGCGCCGATCTTCGTGGCCATGATGATGCCGTCGCCGGTCGCACCGGGCTGGTTCGTGGAGACCATGTCAGGCGTGAGGTTCGGGGCGGACTTCTGCCGCATCTGCTTGTTCTGGGAGTAGCCGCCGGTGGCGAGAATCACGCCGTGCCTGCTGTTGAAGACATACTTGTCGCCCAACGTATCGGTCGCCCGCACGCCCACCACCTTGCCGTTCTTCACGATGAGGCTCTGGGCGCGCATGCCGGTGACGATCTTCACGCCCTGCTTATTCGCCGCCTTGAGCAACGGCTCAATCAGGGCATTGCCCGCCGGGGCGTCAAACTGGTGGGTGCGCTGCCAGAGCGCGCCCGCGCCCTGGGAGACGCGGTCGAGAACCGGCGCGCCCAGGCTCTGCAGCCAGTCGAGCGTGCCCTTCACATTGGTCGCGTAAGTGCGGATCAGCGGAATCTTGCCCACTTTGTCGCCGCCGTTGTAGGTCTGAAGGGCGTGCCACTCGGGGCAGTCGAAGAGGCTCTTGGAGCCGGACTTGAGATAGGCCTCGTACTTCGCCTTCACGTCGGCCTGCAGCTTCGCGTGCTCCGGATTGGCGGGCTTCTCGTTGATCGCCTTGACGACCGCGTCCTTGAGGGTGTCGGTCATCGGCAGACGCGCCTGGCGCTCCGGGTCGGCCGCGTTGAAGGCCGAGGCGCAGCGCAGCGTGTTGCCGCCGATCACCGGCATCTTTTCGATCACGATCACGTGCCGGCCGCCCTTTTCAGTCGCGGTCACGGCCGCGGACAGGCCCGCGCCGCCCGAACCGACGATCACGAGGTCATAGGCCTCGGTCTTCGTGCCCTTGAACTTCTTCTTCATCGGCGGAACCGGAGTCTGCAGCAGGGCGAGGCCGCCGCCCGCCTTGCTCAGCGCTTCGCCCACCGCCTTCTTAAAGGCCGCGGAGGTGACCGTGGCGCCCGAGACGCTGTCGACGTTGAGCGTCTGGTAGCGCAGGATCTGGTCGGTGAGCTTTTCCACCGCCATGCCGCCCATCAGCCGGGTCTCGCGGAAGTCCGGAGTCTTAATGGATTTGATCCGATGCTCGTCGACCGTCACTTCGACGTTCACCCAGCCGTTCGAGCCATAGGCCCTGGCCGTATAGGTGCCGGGCTTGAAGGTGACCTTCTGGGCGCGGCCGCCGTTCTTATCTTTGGCAAGCGCTCCTTCGACCGCGGTCATGATCGCCTTCGAAGTCACCGTGGCGCCGCTCACCGCCTGCACTTTGGGGGAGCCCGCCTTTACGATCTCACCGGGAACCTTCGCGATCGCGCGGCTTCCGATGCCCTGGGTCTCCTTGTTCTCGGTGACCTGAACCGCAGTGACGCGCCCCTGGTCGACCGTGACCTTGACGGTCATGGGGCCGTTGTGGCCGGCCACCTTCTCGGTGTAAGTGGCGGCAGTCGCTGAGCCTGTCGCGAAGACTGCCGCGAGCACTACCGGCAGGATTGTCTTGAGTTTGAGCTGCATAGTTTTCCCTCCTATGCAAAGAAGCGGCAAAACGCCCTATCTGCAGTTTAAATGCCGCTATCTTCGTGCAGAAGAGGGTATTTACTACCTTTTTCAGCCCGGCCTGAGAGCCGGCTGAGCCTTTTCCTCAACCGCAGGCTTTCAAGAAGTAGAACCTAATCTATTGCTGTATTTTGTGAAAAATGCGCTGACGAACCGCGGAAAATCAACCCCGCCGAATAAATCCGTGCGCCCTCGGTTCAATCCACTTTCAAATGAATGCAGCGGCATTTATTGTTGCCTGAAAGCAACAGATGGCTCACGGCTGTGACGTAAATGCTGAATCTGGGCATGCGGCGGGATCTGTCGGTTTCAATTTCATGCGGCACAGCTTAGCCACAGCGCTGACCGGCGGCCTTGCCGGCCAAAAGTCTGATCTGGCCGGCATTGGGGATCAAAGCGGGGGCATTCTCGTCAAAAAGCGGCGCAAGACCGGGCTTTCAGGCCGGAAGCGGCCCGACTCCGCCGCTTCTAGTCCTTCCGGTCCGCAAGGAGCTTGCCCGGGTTCATGATTCCCCTCGGGTCGATCGCCCGGCTGATGCGTTCCATGATCTCGAGCTCCAGCGGATCCTTGAGTGCGAGGAAGTGCCCGCGCTTCAGCTGTCCGATGCCGTGCTCGGCGGAAATCGAGCCGTTTCTCTTCACCACTTCCTCGTAGGTGATCCTGCGGATCCCCTCTTCGTTTTCAAACGCGAGGTTCGAGGGAATGGAGCCGATGTTGAAGTGGATGTTCCCGTCCCCGAGGTGCCCGTAAAGCGAAGGGTCGAGCCACGGATAGGCCTCGTAGAGGCGCTTTACCGTCACTTCGAGGAATTCCGGGATAAGGGAAATCTTGAGCGACACGTCGTTGTGGAGGTTGTTGCCGACGCTCGCGTCGGCCTCCGGGATCGACTCCCGGATCCGCCAGAAGGCTTCGGAGTCGGAAAGCGACTGCGCGAGGTAGGCGTTCGCGACTTCGCCCGCTTCGAACGCCTCCGCCAGAATCGCCTCAAGCGAAGCGCCTTGTTCCGCCTGGCTCGAGAGCTCCGCGAGAATCCACCACGGGCAGTCGTCGACCGGCCCCGGAAGCTCGACGCCGGGCAGCTGCTCGGCCACCCGCTCGATGCACTTTCTCTGGATCAGCTCAAAGCCCGTGAGTTCGGAGCCCGCCGCGGCCTTCACGCGGTCCAGCAGCTTCACCGAGGACTCGAGGTCCGGAATCCCGACCAGGGCCGTCTGGCGGCCGCGCGGAATGGGAAAGAGCTTCAGCACGGCGCGCGTAATGACCCCGAGGGTGCCTTCCGACCCGATGAAAAGCTGCTTCAGGTCGTAGCCGGTGTTGTCCTTTCTCAGGCCGCGCAGCGCCGTCATCACGCGCCCGTCGGGCAGCACCACCTCAAGCCCGAGGCAGAGGTCGCGCATGTTGCCGTAGCGAAGCACCGCCGTGCCGCCCGCGTTCGTCGCGAGGGCCCCGCCGATCTGGGCCGATCCCTGGGCGCCGAAGGAAAGCGGGAAAAACCTCCCTTTCTCCTCCACCGCCCTGTGAAGCTGCTCCAGGATGAGCCCGGCCTGCACCGTGACGGTGTCGTTGCCGGTGTCGATTTCCTCGACCTTGTTCATCCGGCCCAGCGAAAGGAGGATGGCCCGGCCCGAATCATCCGGAATGGAGCCCCCGACCAGGGTCGTGCCGCCCGACTGCGGGACGACCGGCGTGCGGGTGTCGTAGGCGATCGCCATGACCCGGGAGACTTCCTCGGTGCTGCCCGGGCGGACGACGACCGCCCTGCCCCTGAAGCGCTTCGTCCAGTCAATGAGGAAGGGCCGCGCCTTTTCCTCGTCCGTGATCACATAGTCGCTTCCGACCGCTTCCTTCAGCCGGCTGATGATTTCGCTGTCCATTTCTTTTCCGCTCGACACTTAAAGACTGCACTGCAGGCCGCCCCCGGCTGCCTTAAGCCGGAGCCGCCGCGGCGGGCCCGGCTTAAAGGCGGGAGAAGCCCCCTTCCCTGCCGGAAGATCTCAGAACGCCGGGACGACGGCTCCCTTGTACTTCTTCAGGATGAAATTCTTTGTTTCCTTCGAAGTGAGCGCCTGCACGAGCTTCTGGATCTTCGGATTCTTCTCGTCGCCCTGGCGGGAGGCGACCACGACCGCATAGGGGCTCTCCTTGTTTTCAATCAAAATCGCGTCCTTCAGAGGATTGAGCCCCACGCCGAGCGCGTAGTTTGAATTGACGACGGCGAGATCCACGTCCCTGATGGAGCGCGGCACCTGGGCCGCGTCAAGCTCCACGAACTTCAGCTTCTTCGGATTTGAGGCCACGTCGAGCGGGGTCGCCTCGTAGCCCACCCCCGGACGCAGCTTGATCAGGCCCGCAGACTGCAGGAGCAGGAGCGCGCGGCCGCCGTTCGTCGGGTCGTTCGGGATCGATACGCGGCCGCCCTGCGGCACCTTCTTCACGTCCTTCAGGTTTTTGGAATAAACGGCAATCGGGAGGATGTGCACCGGAGCGACCTTCGCGATCTTCAGGCGGCGCTGCCGCACGGCGTTGTCGAGGAACGGGACGTGCTGGTAGAAGTTCGCGTCCACTTCCTTCGCATCAAGCGCCGCGTTCGGGGCGACAAAGTCCGTGAACTCCACGATTTGAAGGTCGATGCCCTGCTTCGCGAGAATGGGCTTCACGAATTTCAGAAGCTCGCCGGAAGGCACCGGGGTGCAGGCGACCCGAAGCTTCTGGGCGGGAGCGGCAAAAGCCGGAAGGGAGGCCGAGGCGAAAAGGGCGGCTGCGGCGGCGGAAGCGATGAAGGTGCGGCGGTTCATTTGTTTTTCCTTTTGTCTTTCAGTGAGAGAGTTCCCAGCGCCCGGAGGAATTCCCCTCGCAGCCGGATTTTTTTGTAAAAAGCGTAGGAAAAGCATATCTGGCGGAAGGAAAAAATGACGCCGCAAATGAAGGTTCGTTGAGGTATTACTTTCAGGGCCGGCGTTTTCCCCGGCTTTTTCCGGGGAAACGCGGGTGAACGCGCGCCCGGAGGGCTGCGGGCCGAAGCGGATCCTGAAGGATCGGGCGGGAGGGACGGGAAAAAAGGGGAAAAAGAAAAGGCGGCGGCACAGGAAAACCGGCGCTGCCGCCTGGATCGGAGAAGCAAAGAGAGCCTCCTCCCCGCCCTTTGGTCCTCCCGGAGACCTCCTTTAAGGGGGAGCTGCCAGGGAAGGACCGGCGGGGAGGCTCTCCGGGTCAGCCGAGAATCGCCTTCAGGTCGGCCTCGGGCGTGGTGACAAGCTTCAGGCCGTAGCGATCGGAGAGGACCTTCAGGATCGTCGGGCTGATGAAGGCAGGGAGCGACGGTCCGATGCGGACGTTCTTCACACCGAGGTAGAGGAGCGAGAGGAGAATGGCCGCGGCCTTCTGCTCGTACCAGGAGAGAACGAGGGAAAGCGGCAGGTCGTTCACCGTGCACTTCAGGGTCTCGGCAAGCTTCAGCGCAAGGACCACAGCGGCGTAGGCGTCGTTGCACTGGCCGACGTCAAGAAGACGGGGAAAGGGACCGATATTGCCGAGCTGCTTCTTGAAGAACTTGTACTTTCCGCAGCCCAGAGTCAGGATCAGCGTGTCCTTCGGGGTCTGCTCGACGAAGTCGGCGTAGTACTGGCGCTCCTTTTTGATGCCGTCGCAGCCGCCCACGAGGAAGACGTGCTTCACGGCGCCCGCCTTCACCGCGTCGATGATCGCGGGGACGGCATCAAGAAGAGTCTTGCGGCCGAAGCCCACCGTCACGCTCTGGCCTTCCTCGTCCTCGGCATAGCCCGGCATTTCGAGCGCCTTCCGGATGACAGGAGACCAGTCGCCGTTGGAAATGTGGACGCAGCCCGGCCACTGGACGACGCCCGAAGTGAAGACCTTGTCCTGGTAGAGGCCCGGGTACTGGATGCAGTTCGTCGTGAAGACGACCGGCCCGGGGAAGGCCGGAAGTTCGGCGATCTGGTTCTGCCAGGCGGTGCCGAAGTGGCCGGCGAAGTTCTTGAACGCGCGCAGCTTCGGGTACGCGTGCGTCGGGATCATCTCGCCGTGGGTGTAGACGTAGATGTCGGTGCCTTCAACGGCTTTGAGGATCTCGTAGAGATCCTTGAGGTCGTGGCCGGAAACGAGGATCGCATGGCCCTTCCTGTGCCCGAGGGAAACCGGCGTGGGCGTGGGGTCGCCGTAGGTCTTCGTGTTGCCTTCGTCCAGGAGCTGCATCGCGCGGACGTTAATGCGGCCCACTTCGAGGGCGAGAGCGAGCCAGTCCTCGAGCGAGCGCGAAACGCCGTCAGTCGCGGAGGCGGCAAGGCACTTCGCGGCGGAGACGACCATCGCGTGGTCGCGGCAGCCGAGCTCCTGCGCATGGTAGGCGTAGGCGGCGACGCCTTTCAGCCCGAAGAGAATCGTCTGCAGCGCCGAGCGGACGTCTTCGTTTTCCGCAAACGCATCGGGAGACGGGGCGGTGAGCAGCAGCTCGTCGGCCAGTGACGCGGCCGTGCGGCCGGACTTTTCGCAGCCCGCCTTCGCGCGCAGGTTCTCGGCGGTCTCAAGCACCCGCACCAGCATCGCCTTCAGGGCCGCGGAGTCAAAGTCCACGTTGGTGAGGGTCGAAAAGAGAGCCGAGAAAAGGAGGTCGTCCGCAGAGACGTCGACGACGCCCGCCTTGTCCGCGCAGAGGATCGCCTCGGCGAGCTTTCTCGCGCCCACCACCAGAGTGTCCTGCATGTGGGCGACGGCTTCCGTCTTCCCGCAGACCCCGCCCATCGTGCAGCCGGTGCCGTTCATCGTCTGCTCACACTGATTGCAAAACATGTATTCCTGTCTCCAAAAAAAGCGGCGGGTGCTCCCGCCTGTATAAGATGTATTTTAAATACATATTATCAGAAACTCCGGCGCTTTTCCTTAACAAGCGGACAGAAACGGGACAGACTCCGGCCTTATTCAAATAATTCAATGGACAACAAGCCGTCTTCAACCCGGCGCGAAGGCACGGTCCCCCCTCGCGCAGCCCACGGGCAGACAAGAAGGAGACCGCTGAAATGCAAAATCAGCTGCCCGCCCCGGCGGACAGGGCTGTTTCGAATGCGGCGGCAAGCACGATGTGACCTGCGCCAAATGAATCCCTGCCGCGGGACCGGCCGGTCCGGCAGACCGCCCGCCGGTGAGGAGGCAAAGCCTCCGGTCAGCGGCTCTTCACGGTGTCCGAAAAGCTTATGATGGGCCTTAAGCGCGGGGCACAGAGAAGCGTCCCTCACGAACCGCAAAAGAAACGCAAAACTCAAGGACTAAGGCCGTGCTCACTAATCCCACTGAGACCGCCCGGGCCGTCTCGAACTGGATCCGGGACTATTTCGACCAAAACTGCCCGAAGGGCCGGGCCGTCGTCGGCATTTCCGGCGGCAAGGACTCTGCCGTGACTGCGGCGCTTTGCGCGTGGGCCCTCGGGAAAGACCGGGTGGCGGGCGTGCTGATGCCCGACGGCGCGCAAAAGGACATCGCCGACAGCGAGGCGGTGGTGCGTCTGCTCGGCATTTCCTCGGTCACGATCAACATCGCCGGGATGCACCAGGCCTTCCGGGACGAGATCGCCGCAAACAGCGGCTTTGCGGCTCTCGCCGGCCGGGAGTCGCTTTCCCGCGACTCGGAGATCAACTTTCCTGCAAGGCTTCGCATGGCCACGCTCTATGCGGTCGCACAGTCTCTGCCGGGCGGAGCGCTTGTCATCAACACCTGCAACAAGTCCGAGGACTGGGTCGGCTACTCCACGAAGTTCGGCGACTCGGCCGGGGACCTGAGCCCGCTTGCCGTCTTCACGGTCACCGAGGTGCGGCAGCTTGGAAGCGCCCTGGGGCTGCCCGACTCGATCGTCCGCAAGACCCCCTCGGACGGCTTAAGCGGCCTGAGCGACGAGGCAAAACTCGGCTTCACCTATGAGCAGCTCGACCGGCTGATCGAGACCGGCGAATGCGAGGACCCGGCCCTGAAGGCGAAGATCGACCGGATGCATGCGGCGAACCTCCACAAGCTGCAGCCCATGCCGCATTTCCCGAGAAAAGACTAAAAGGGCCCAAAGACGCCAGAAGGGGCTCTTCCGGTTCGGGAGAGCCTTTTTTTAAGGCCGCCTGGGCGAGCACCGCAATCAGTGCTTCAGGAGGAAATGCGCCGTTCCTGAACTGCGCAGCCGAAGCGAAAAGCGCGCCGCACGGAAGAAGTCAGCGCGGCAGGAAGTCCCAGGCCGTCTTGAGGAACAGCACGGCGAGCACCGCGAGAATGATCGGGCGCACGACGCGACTGCCGTTTTTCATGACGAGCCCCGCGCCGATGTAGTGGCCCGCAATGCCGAAGGCGCCCGCGATGAGTCCGAGGATCCAGTCGACCTCGCCCGCAAGGGCGAACGTGGCCAGAGCGGCGATGCCGCTCGAGAAGTTGACGATCTTCATCTGGCCCGCGGCGTCCCTCACCCCGAGTCCTGCGGCCGCGGCGAACCCAAGCAGCATGAAGGTGCCGGCCCCCGGGCCGTAGAAGCCGTCGTAGGCTCCGCAGGCGAAACCGACGAGGGCGAGCATCCGGCGCCTTCTGCCCTCGTCCATCGGCCGGGAGTCGGGCGAGAGCGTGCGGCGCCGCATCACGAGAACGGCCGCCACCGGCAGGCAGAGCACCAGGAGAATCTGAAAGACCTGCGCGGGGACCATGAGCGCGATGCGGGCTCCCGCGAGACTCCCGGCAAAGGCCGCCGCGATCGGGACGAGGGCGAGCCGCAGGTCGATGAACCCGCCCCGGTAGAGCCTCACGGTCGAAATGCACATGCCCATGCCGCTTGAGAGTTTGTTGGTCCCGATCGCGAGGTGCGGCGGGACGCCGGCCAGAAGATAACCGGGCAGCGTGATGAGGCCGCCGCCTCCCGCGATGGCGTCTACAAGCCCCCCTAAGAAAACGAGCGGGCAGACGATGAGAAGCGTGGTGAAGTCAGGCAGCATGGGCTTTTCTTAAAAAAATCGGGTTCGGACCGCAAGCTCCCCGAAAGGGCGCGGTCCCGCGGCCTGCAGGCGGCAGGCCTGTCCCGAAAGCGGCGGCGCCTAAGGCTTCAGCCGCCGCGGGGCCAGGTCCCTTCCCCGGGGCCTGACCCGTATTGTAGTTAAAGAAAACCACGGCCCCTGCCCGGGCTCCCGGAAGTCCGGGGACAAAAAAGGGCGCCGGCCGATTGAGGCCTGTGCCCTGAGAGAAAAAAACGGGGCCGCCCGCCGGGCGGTCCCGCATCCGCTATTACCGCGGCCCGCAAGGGGTGCGCGCATCAGCGGATTTTCCAGTGCTCACTGGATTGAAATCATCTTGCGTTCAGGCTTCTGAGCCTCGGCTTTCGGAACGTTGATCGTGAGGATGCCGTCCGCGAAGGACGCGCTGCAGTCGCCCTGCTTCACGCCCTCGCCCACATAGAACGTCCTGCTGCAGGAGCCGGTGCTGCGCTCCGAGCGGATGAGCCGCCCCTCCTTCTTGTCCTCATGCTTCTCGTCCTTCCTGGCCGAAACCGTGAGGTAGCCGTCCTTCAGCTCCGCGCTGATCTCATCCTTCTTAAAGCCAGGCAGATCCATCAGCAGCGTGTAGCCCTTGTCGGTCTCGCGCACATCGGTCTTCATCAGACGGTCGGCATTTTTACCGAAAACACTGGCAGCCGGATCCGGGAAGCGGACGCCGGAGAAAACATCAAACGGATCGAAAACGCTGAACGGAGTTTCATCAAAGATAGTCGGAACATTAGCCATAATTCTTACCTCCATTAGGGCCGTCGTCCGAGCGGTCTGTTCTTTTCCGGGAAGCCCTCGCTGCAACCGGCTTCCCGAAGGGGGAAGCGCCTGGTCTTCGTCCTTTCGGACTCCCCCGGGGGCTTTCCCCTTTGCTAACTTTTATATGGGGGCTGACTTTCAATTTTCAAGAGCCCGCCTAAAATTTTTTTCCTCCTAAGCTCTGCCCAGAGCCGCAGCGGAAAGTCCGGCCTGATTCGGCGTGGAACGCTCCCAACCGCTGATCTCGTGCGGACGCTTCTTCCGGCTGCAGAATCCCGCCCGGACCCGCGCCCGCTGAAAATCTTCCTGATGTCCATCGGATCCTTCGTCCTGGTCAGGGCGCGGCGCTGCAGAATGCGGGCTTACGGCGGCTTGGCTGTGCCGCCGTAAGCCCCCTTGCCCGTGCAGCGCTTCATGAAAACCACAGCGCTCCGAGTCCTGGCACAGGATGAGCGGCTGACGGGAACCCCCGGGCGAAGAGCGCTCCCAGACGCCCAAGCGAAGTAAACAGGTGCCGGACGGCTCTTCCCGCTGGCCGCCGAAAGTGAGCCTTGTTATCCTTTACTGGCAGAACGGCAAAGCGTTCGGGCAGCACCGAGGGGAGGGGCGTTTTCAACGGCACCCCGGATTCGGGCGATGCTTTCCAAAAAATCAAATCGACAAAAGGAGTTTCTCAGGATGGCTAAGCCCTATATCGTCTGCCACATGATGATGTCCGCAGACGGCCGCATTGACTGCGCGATGACCTCGAAGATCAGAGGCGTCGATGAATATTACGGGACTCTCCGGGCGCTCGAGGCCGACAGCACCGTAAGCGGCCGGACCACCGCAGAGCTTGAAATGGCGCTGCCGGGAAAGTTTGAATCAAAGTCGGGCGAGCCCTACGGCCACTCGGGCTTTTCAAGGAACCGCAGCGCCGGAGGCTACGAGATCGTTGCGGACAGCGAGGGGACGCTTCTCTGGCCGGATCAGGTGAATGCGGCAAAGCCGCTTCTAGTTCTTACGAGCGAAAAAGTCGGGAAAGAGTACCTCGATTACCTGGACTCGCGGCGGATTTCCTGGATCGCCTGCGGGAAAAGCAAAGTCGATCTCGTCCACGCGATGGATATCCTCACCCGAGAATTCGCGGTCAGGCGGCTGGCCGTCGTAGGCGGCGGCACGATCAACGGAGCGTTCCTCGACGCTGGTCTTCTAGATGAAGTGAGCCTTCTCATCGGCCCCGCGATCGACGGGAGAAAAGGGATGGCCTCCGTGTTCGACGGCATTGCCGGGGACCGGGAGCCCTTCGGGCTCACGCTCAAGTCTCTCAAGCAGTATGGAGACGGCGCGGTCTGGCTTCGCTACGAAGTGGAGAAATGAAAACGAGAGAAGGCGCTCAGGCCTTCCCTTCCGGAGATGAGAAAAGCGCCGCGATTGCTCGCGGCGCTTTTTCCTTTCGGCTTTCCTCGAAAACCCGGGCGAACCCGGCTCCCCGGGGGAGCCTCAGCCGAACCTTTGAACTTACTGAATCGCGATCTTCTGGGTCTGAGGCTGCAGAGCAGAAGCCTTCGGGACATTGATCGTCAGGATGCCGTCTTCAAAGGAAGCGCTGCAGTCCTCCTGCTTCACGCCCTCGCCCACGTAGAACGTGCGGCTACAGGCGCCGGTGCTGCGCTCCGAGCGGATAAGCCGCCCTTCCATCTTTTCCTCGCGGCTCTTGTCTTTCTGAGCCGAGATCGTGAGATAGCCGTCCTTGAGCTCAGCGGAAATTTCGTCTTTCTTGAATCCGGGCAGATCCATCATGAGGGTATAGCCCTTGTCGGTCTCGCGAACATCCGTTTTCATCACGCGGTCAGCATGCTTGCCAAAAACGCTCTCGGCAGGATCCGGGAACCGAACGCCGGAGAAAACATCAAAGGGGTCAAAAGCGCCGAACGGAGAATCTTCAAAGATAGTCGGAACTGAAGCCATAATAGCTACTCCTCATTATGGACCGTCGTCCGAGCGGTCAGGAAATCTGGCGGCCGGGCGGAATCCCCGGCCTATCTGGGGAGAAAGTCCATCGCTCGCGGGGCTCTTTTCGAACCCCCCGGGCTTTCGCCCCTCACACTTTTCAATATGGGGGCCCTTTCGGAGATTTCAAGTCCCGGTCAGATTTTTTCCATCGCGATGAGAAAAAGCCGGGACACATGCCCCTTCGCCCCGGTGACGATCACCATCTGGTCAGGATCGCTCAGTCTGAGCGACAGATCCCGGTCCAGGGCGCGAAGCCTGAGTCCCGCCTTTTTAAGAACGCTGATGTCCCAGTCAGGACGATCCCGATCCGTGACGGGGAGACGCTCGGCGATGTCGTTTCGCTCGCGAAGCTGAGCGGCGGTCTGTCCCGGATGCACGGGCGGCTCTCCGGCCTGATCCGCCACCCGGAATGTCCTGCCGTAGTTTGCGTCGATGTTGACGAAGACGCCGCCGCGCTTCAGGACGCGCGCAACGCCTTCATAGGCGAGTTCAGGCCGCGGCAAGGTCCATGTCACGTTGCGCGAGAAGACGAAATCAAAGCTCTCGTCAGGAAAATCAAGCGCCTGCGCGTCCATCTGCCGAAACTCAATGGAAAGGCCACGCGCCCGGGCATTGCAGCGCGCCTGCTCGAGCATGGCCTCGGAATAGTCGACCCCGGTCACCCGCAGGCCTTTCTGCGCAAGAAGCAGCGCGAAAAATCCCGCGCCCGTGCCCAGGTCGAGCGCGAACTTCGCCCCGGAAGGAACAAGCGGCAGGATCACCTCCTCGTAGAGACCGCGCAGTCTTCCGCCGTACTCCTTCATGCGGGTCGAGCTGAACTCGCGGGCGCGGCCCGACCAGTAGGCGTCGATCCGACGCATGAGCCCGGACTGCGGGCCTTCGGGGTTCTTCATCTCACATCTCCTTTCCTTTTTTCCTCTTTCAAAGCTCCCCGGGCACGCAGGTCCTGCGGCTCGAGCCCGGAATTCCGACCACCGTCACGGGCAGCCCGTAGAGCGACGTGAGCCGCTCCGTGGTGATCGCCTCCGACGAGGGCCCGCAGAAGGCGAAGACCCCGTCCTTGAGCACAGCGGTCATGCCGCCCAGATAGAGCGCGTGGTCCGGAAAGTGGCTCGTCATGATGACGCCCATGCCTTCGTTGACCAGGCGCTGGAGCACCATGAGGAAGCGGTGCTGGTTGCCGAAGTCGAGGTGCGCGGTCGGCTCGTCAAGAAGCAGCAGCTTCGGCTCCTGGGTAAGAGCCGCGGCGAGCATCACGAGCTGCCGCTCGCCGCCCGAGATCTCGGTGTAGAGCTTCTTTTCAAGGTACCCGATCTTCAGGAACTCGAGCTTCTCGCGGGCGATCTCGAAATCGCGCGGCCCCGGGGTCGCAAACCGCGGCAGATAGGCCGCGCGCCCCATCACCGCGACGTCGAGCACGGAAAAGGGGAAGGTCGGGTTGTGCGACTGCGGAATGTAGGCCACGCGGCGCGCGAATTCGGCGACCGAAAACTCCCGGATCGGCCGGCCGTCGATCAGGACGCGGCCCGAGCCGGGCTTTTCCTGCCCGGCCATGCACTTTAAAAGCGTCGACTTGCCTGCGCCGTTCACGCCGAGGACGCAGCACTCGCCCGGGGTTTCGCACTGGAGGGAAAGCCCCTTCAGGATCTCCCGGCTGCTGCCGGGATAGGAAAAATGCAGATTCTCAACAGAAATTTTCATCGCCCGCTCCTACCAGTTCACCTTTTCCTTCACCATGAACCAGGCAAAGACCGGCGTGCCGATGAGCGCCGTCACGACGCCCAGCGGGATCTCCGCCGAGGAAAGCGTCCTGCAGAGGTCGTCGATCGTGAGCAGGTAGGCGCCGCCCAGCAGGATCGACACCGGCAGCAGCCGCCTGAAGTCCGGGCCGGTGAAGCAGCGCGACAGATGCGGGATCACGAGCCCGATCCAGCCGATCACGCCCGCCATTCCGACGGAGACCGCAGCGAGCACGCTGCAGCAGGCGATCACGATCGTGCGGTCCCGCGATACGTCGACGCCGTAGGAGCGCGCCTCGGCATCGCCCACGCAGAGGATGTTGAGCCTCCAGGCGTAGAGCATCAGAAGCGCCATCGCGATGAGCAGCACCGGAATCGAGGCGAGCAGCGCGGTGTTGTTCACCGCGGAGAGGCTGCCCATCAGCCAGAAGACGATCGCCGGGAGCTTGTCAAACGGGTCGGCCAGAAACTTGAGCAGCGAAATCAGCGCCGCAAAGAGGCTTCCCACCACGACGCCGGCGAGAATGAGAGTCACGGTGGAGTTGCGGGCGCGGCCGCCGAACTTAAGGGCGAGCCAGACCGCGAGCAGCGCGAAAAGCATCGCCGAGCCCTGCACGGCCACCGTGGTGCCCACCAGCATGATGGCAAGCGCCGCGCCAAAGCCCGCGCCGTTGGAGACCCCGAGCGTATAGGGGGAGGCCAGCGGGTTGCGGAAGATGCCCTGGAAGACCGCGCCTGCGGCCGAGAGCGCCCCGCCCACCACGATCGCGGCCACCGCCCGCGGCAGCCTCACCGAGACGATGACGTTGTGGTCGAGCTCGCTCCAGGTGGGATCGGGAAACGCGCTGGGGAAGACGCAGGAGGCGAGGATTTTGAAAACCTGGGAAACCGGCACGTGGTACTGGCCAACCGAAAGCGAGACGAGGAGCACCACGACCAGCAGCGCGGCAAAGACCGCGTTCATGAGTCCGGCGCCCCGCTTTGCTGTGGAAAAGCGTGAATTCTTCATATCAAGGGAAAACGGCCGGCCCGCAGAGGCCTGCGGCCGGCCAGGCTCAGAGGGTAAAGGAGCGCTTCAGGCTCCCGTCCGGGGGAAACAGCAGAAACCCCCGGCCCTGCCCGGCCGCCCTTTTTTAAGGGCGGGAAGGCATCAGTGCTTCTTGTAGGAAATGCCGTAGAACTTCTTGTAGAAGTCGTTCACCATCCGGTCGAGGTTCACGTCGCGGAAATGCTCCGGATAGAGCGTCTTCGCGAGCCACACCTCGCCCAGCGCCATGGACTCGGGCGCGGGATTGCCCCAGGGCTTGGTGTAGTCGGGGGCGAGCACGAGGCGGTTGTTCTTCACCGTGTCGATTCCCTTCCAGGCCGGGTCCCTGCGGATCTGGTCCAGGATCTCGCGGTAGCGGCTCTGCACGAAGATCACCTGCGGGTTCCAGGCCGCGACCTGCTCGGGGGTCACCTGCTTGTAGCCCTTGAGCGTCTCGGCCACGTTCTTCGCGCCGGCGCGGGCCATGGCGGCCCCGACGTACTTGCCGGTGCCGTAGGTGAAGCCCTTCTCGTTTGCCATGAAGACGCGGATGCGCTTGTTCTCGGGCACGCGCTTCAGGTGCGAGGTCACGATCCGGCGGTTGGTCTCAACCGTCTTCCAGAGCTCCGCGCCGCGCTTTTCGGTGCCGGTCGCGCGGGCGAGGAGTTCGATCGCCTGCTTGAGGCCCTCGGTGTAAGCCGCGTCCGGATTCACGAGACTCGGGTGGATGGTGGAGGCCTGCTCCTTGTCGGCGACGTAGAGCGTGATCGCCATCACGGGGATGCCAAGCGCGGTCAGGCGGTCGACCGTCTCCCTGGGCATCTGGTTGGAGACCACGACGAGGTCGGGCTTGAGGGCCGCCACCTGCTCGACGCTCGCGCTCTTGAGCGACCCGGGCTCGGGCAGCGTCTTGATCCGCGGCATGATGTCGGCGAAGCTCGAGTCGAGGAGGTTGTCCCACTTCTGCATGACGCCCACGACGCGGTCGGTCGCGCCAAGCTCCGCGAGGATGTCCAGGGAGTGGTGCTGCAGGACCACGATCCGGTTCACGCGGGCGGGGAGCTTCACCGTGCGGTGCATCTGGTCGACGAGCGTGCAGCTGCCGGCGGCCGGGGCCGCGGCGGCGGGAACGCCCGAGAAGGCGATCCCCAGGGAGAACGCGGCGGCAAGCCCGCTTAAAAGCACACGGCGCGAGATTTTAAGCGTCATAGTTTACATTTCCTTAAAAAAATTAAAGAGATATTTCGTTATTCTTAATATGAAGAACGATTATTGAATAGCGGATTGTACTCACTCGCCGGTGTTTTGGAACAGGGCTTCCCCCTAAAACAGGCTTTTCAGGGGCGAAGTGAGTCAACTCACTTTCGCTCTCCGGCCTCGAAGGCCGGTCTTTACCACTAAAGAGATAGATTGATGAGTCCATCCGCCCGGCCGTCCCGCCTGGGACAGAGAATCGCTCAAAAGGGGGATGGCCGGGCTGGACAAAAAGGCATCCTTCTGTTTTAATTTAAGTGTCAGGGCCATTGCTGTGGCTTTTACACGCTCCTTTAAGTGTTTCTTTCGCAGCCCGCGGCTTTTACCGCGGGCTTTTTTTGCCCCTGTTCTATACCTTTATGGGTATTTTTCTTATTTTTCTGCCTCAAGGGCCCTTCCTTTACAATGGGTCAAAAAACGGAGGTGCAGGCAATGAAGCGGCACTTTGGAACCACACTTGCGGCCGCCCTCGCGCTCCTTGCGGCGGGCTGCTCCAGCGTTTCGCTCGGAGGGGGCTACGGCGGCTGGGGCGGCAGCCACGGCGGCTGGGGCGGAGTCGGCGTCGGCATCAGCCTGGACGATCTCTTTTCGGGCCCGAAGGACGCGGCCCTGCCTGAGCTTCGGTCCGGAAAGGCTGAAATCACGGGCCTGAAGCTGCGGAAGGCCTCCGACGCCGAATACCGCCTCACCGGCACGGGCGGCAGCGGCGGGGACAAGGCGCTTCCCGCCCTCGTCTCCATTCCCTGCGGGGATCCGGCGCTTTCGGGCACCCCCGCCCTGCGCTTCAGCTTCCTGCTGCAGCCCGGGCGCGGGAGCCGCGTGGAGGCGGTGACGCGCGAGATCCCGCAGGGCTGCAGGCCCGATCCCTCCCGCGCCGCGCTTGAGATTCAGGCCGAAAGCGCGCCCCCCTCTAGCGCTGGGGACCGCTGAGGGCCCGCTCCCGCTTCTTTTCCGCAGGCGTCTCCTCCCGAAGCGCCTCCTGCTCCCGCTGCCTTGCGAGGCGCTCCACGGTCGCCTCCACGATCGAGCGCACGGGAGGCAGCGCTCTGTAGTATTCGGCGAGCCGCCCCGCGAGCTCCAGGTCCCCAGGGCTGCCGCTTTCCCGAAGCTCCCTGATGAACCCCGCGGCGTATCCCAGCACCTTCACTCTGTTGCGCCGCATCATATCGGCCACGGGATCGGGCTCGGGCCTGCCCTCAAGGGCCTCGCCCACCTGGCGCAGCACCTCCCTGCGGCCCGAAGGCGACATGTAAAATCCCCCGGACTTGTTCGCGGCGTAGGCCCGCCGCAGAAGAAACTGACGGCGCCTCCCCCGCGTGCAGGGCCGGGTTGCGTTCGCCTCGATCCCCCGCTCGATGAGCCTGGAGGCGAAGTCCTCCCGCAGCAGCCTCAGGCCGCCAGGACCCACTCTGAGGACCCGTCCCCCGCGCCAGCTGCGGTGTCGGCAGAGCAGGTGGGCGTGAGGCCTTCCCTCGTGGTCGTAGTGGAAGCACACGACCCAGGGCCGCTCCCGGATGTGCTCCCGGGCCCAGTCGAGCACGGCCGGCTCAAAGCGCTCGCGCGGCACCTCCCCTGATATTCCGAGAATCACCTGGTCCAGCGCCCGCTCTTCCGGGCGGAGCTTCGCGTCGCCGGAGCGCCAGGCGAGAATCGTCTTTTCAAGAGCCTCGCCCGTCCTGTAGACGCAGCCTTCCTCGTCATAGGCCGGGACCCGGCCGCTGCGCGAGATGTACCTCGTGTAGTGCAGGACCTGGGCTGCGCTCGAGCAGACCGGAACCGCGTAGGCGCTCGTAGGAATGTTGCAGAGCACAGAGACCTCGGGCCAGCCCTGCACCATGCCCCAGGCCTTCTGCCGGGCTGAAAGCCTTCTGAATTCACCCAGCCCGGCCGGAGCAGGGAGGACGGCGCGGTCGTCGAACTCGTTTTCGGGATCGCGCAAAGCGCCCCTCACCACTCCTTTTGCCCTTCTCATCACGCCTCCCTGCGCGGCAGAAGCCGCGCCCTGCTCTCCGCGGCCTCGGTCACGCGGCGCGCGGCCGCCGCGCAGGCTTCGAGCATCGCAAGCATGTTGGGCACCCCGGCCAGGCAGCGCTCGAACCCCCGCGGGGCCTGCCCGCAGTCCAGCGCCATGATCGCGGCGGCCGAGGTCTGCGTGAGGCCCGCCGCGCATTTGCTGAGCTCGAGCTGCACGGAGCGCAGGAGCGCCGCCTCCTCGCGCGTGAGGTACGGCCTCGAGAGGAAATACCCCCGCAGCACCCGAACGACAAGATCCGACCGGCTGATGCCATCCTCGTGCGCCCTCGACTTCAGAAGCTCATACTCGGAGCCGGTGAGCGTGAGCTTCAGCCTCACATGCTCCCGCGTGTGCTCGGGCGCTGAGCCAAGCCTCGCCGCGGGCTTGTCTCCCTTCATTTCCCTCATGGATTCAACTTCCTGCATTCCGGAATTCCTTCAAAGATTTCACAAAATCTGTCTAATTTTCTACACATAGAAAAGCTTCTTTTCTCCGGGCCGCCCCGCCCTGATCAGGCCCTTTTGGGCTTCGCTGCGGGCTGAACCGGCCCGGAAGGCTTTCGCCTGCGTCCTCACTTCGAGTCCCGGCCGCTTCCCGGCTCTTCAACGCGCGCGAGCAGCGCCTCGTTTCGGGAGGCAAGGGCCGCGAACTGCGCCTTCAGGTCCCGCAGCTCCACGGCCTGGTCCGCGAGCTTTTCGCGAAGCGAGGCCGCGCTCTCGGATTTGGCCGAGGGGCCGCCGAAGCGCCAGGACACGCCCAGGTTCACCATGTGGTTGTCGGACGCGGAGGCCGCGTAGCCCGCCGAAAACATCAGGTTTTCGGTCGGGCGCAGGAACGCCCCCACGGCGACCCCTTCCCGGCTCTTGAAGTGGCCGAGCCCCGCCGCGATGCTGAAGCGGTGGCTTTCGTCGTAGTCCTGGGGATGAAGGGCGGCCAGAGCCGCAGCCCCCGCTCCCACCTTGGCGAGGTCTTCCTGCAGCCCCGAGATGCTGTGCCGCAGGCCGCTCTGCGCTTCATAGAGCTGAGAGCCGTTCACCGCGTCGGTCGACCCGGGGGCGACGCGCCCCGCCCCCAGCCCGGTGATCCGGCCGCCGCCCGCGTCGATCCCCTCGCCCGTGATCACCACGGAGCGGCCCGAGCCGCCCACGGAAAGGCTCTGGAGCGAGAGGTTGGGATTCACGGCCAGGCCGTAGGCGCGGCCGCCTTTGCCGTTCACGCCTTCGCTCACGACAAGCGTGTCGTCCGCAGATTCAAGAGTCGTGTGCGCTTCGGCGACCTTTCGCACGCCTTCAAGCGCCGTATAGACCGTGCCGCCGCTCACGACTCCGGGGTTTTTATCCGCCACCTCGCCGTCCGTGACGACGGAGACCCGGTAGCTGTCGGGGGCGGCTCCCGCGCCCGCGGTCTTCTCGACCGAAATGTGGCTGCCCGGGGCCACTTCAACCGCGCTTCGGGCGATGTCCCGCACGGTCTGCGCGCTCTCGTCCGAAAGCTGCAGCCCGCCCTGAACCTCAAGGCCGCCCTTCACCGCGAGGTTTCCTGTTGCGGTGTCGCCCAGCGTCGACTTCCCCGCCTCAAGGCTTCCCGTCGTTGTTTTGCCCGCGGTCGTGGTGTTCCCCGAGACCGAGGCGTCGCCGTTTACTGCAAGGTTTCCGGTTGTGGTGTCGCCCAGCGTCGAATTCCCCGCTTCAAGGCTTCCCGTCGTGGTTTTGCCCGCGGTCGTGGTGTTCCCGGAGACCGAGGCGCCGCCGTTCACTGCAAGGTTTCCGGTCGTGGTGTCGCCCAGGGTCGAGTTCCCCGCCTCAAGCGTTCCCGTTGTGGTTTTGCCCGCGGTCGTGGTGTTCCCGGAGACCGAGGCGTCGCCGTTCACCGTGAGGTTTCCGGTCGCGGTGTCGCCGAGCGTCGAGTTCCCCGCCTCGAGGCTCCCCGTCGTGGTTTTGCCCGCGGTCGTGGTGTTCCCGGAGACGGAGGCGTCGCCGTTCACCGCGAAGTTTCCGGTCGTGGTGTCACCAAGGGTCGAGTTCCCCGCTTCAAGCGTTCCCGTCGTTGTTTTGCCCGCGGTCGTGGTGTTCCCCGAGACCGAGGCGTCGCCGTTGACCGTGAGGTTTCCGGTCGTGGTGTCGCCCAGCGTCGACTTCCCCGCCTCGAGGCTTCCCGTCGTCGTTTTGCCCGCGGTCGTGGTGCTGCCAGTGACCGTCTCATTGCCGTTCACCGTGAGGTTCCCGGTCGTGGTGTCGCCCAAGGTCGAATTCCCCGCCTCGAGGCTTCCCGTGGTGGTTTTCCCGCCGATCGAGGCGTCCCCGCTCACGCTGAGCGTCTGCCCTGAGAGGGCGCTCCCGCCCGAACCCGAGCCGGTGCCGAAGAGGGCCTGCGCCGACCCCAGCAGCTGCGCCGCCTCGTAGGTGACGCTGATGTTCTTCGTGTCGGTGCTGCCGCCCGTGTTCACGCTTTCCGTGTAGGTCTTGGAAAGGAGGTAGACGTTGCCGCCCTTGAGCGTGGTCGTGGTGCCGCCCGAGCGGTTGTCGCGCGGCGTCACCGTGATCGTCTTGTCATTGGCGAGGTAGACGAGGACGTTCTGCGTGCCGACGAGGTCCCCGTAGCCGCTCACCTCCATGTTTCCGCCAAGCGCGATGGAAAAGTCCTGCGAAAAGTCGGGGCCCGAGTCCGCGCTCCAGTGGCTCGAGATGTAGCTCGCAAGCTCGGACTGCTTCACGCTGCTGTTCACGAGCGAGGGCAGCGGATTGGCGGAGCTTAAGCCCCCGTCGTTGGAAATCTGGATCTGGGAGGCCTGCGCCGCGCCCGACAGCGCGATGGCCGCAGCGGCGGCTGCGGCGGCGGCAGACAGAATCGCTCGGGGGAGAGCAGCCTTGCGGCTTTTGTTTTTCTGCATGTTCGTCTCTTTTGTCTTCAGGGGCCGGGCCGGGGGAAATCAGGGCTTCACGCCCTCCCCTCCCGCACCCCGGGTGGTTGGTAAAAAAGCAGAGCTGGTATAACTCTGCAACGGAATTATGGTTTATTTTATACATATGCGGCGCAGTTTATAGTCATTGTTTGACTAAAATCAAATTAGAAAATATAGAAGCGCAGAGCGCACCCGCGGCCGGGCTGCGCGAAAAAAGGCTTTATCGGCTTTACCCGAAGAAAGCGCCGGGGGCGCAGCCCGCAGCTGCGCCCCCGGTTTTTGAGAAGTGAGTTCCCGGAGGAAACCGGGAGAAAAGAGACTGCTCTTTTTTTTCAGAAGACCCGCAGGCGGCTCACGGCGAGCACGGCCCCGAGCACCACAAGGCCTTTTTCAGCCATCGCGGCCGGGATCTGCTCGCGGGGAAAGCGCGTGTTTTCGTAGCTGATCGAAAGCGTGCCGTCGAGCAGCGTCTGCAGCCTGCAGCAGCGCAGCCGGCCGTTGTAGAGGACGGCATAGATGCCGCCCGCAAAGGGTCCCGCGGCGTCTTCCGCCGCCCGCTCGATCACCACCGCGTCGCCTTTTTGAATGAGGGGATCCATCGCGTCGTCTTCCGAGAGCGCCGCGACGCACCCCTCCGCGCTGATCCCGCGCTCGGCGGCCCAGGAGGCCTCGAGAAGCACGGACCGGGGCGCGGCCTGAGGGTCTTCGCTCCAGCCGGCCCTGCCGTCGGTGAGCGCGGGCCTGGAGATCGCAAGCCTCAGCACGCGCTCCTCGGGGGCCTTGTCGGCCCCGTGCTCGTGGTCCATCCAGCCGCGCTCGAGCCGCAGCTTGTCCTCGATCTCGCGCGCCACCGCATCGCCCATGAGCCTGATGTGCCCGTTCGAGA
The DNA here is from genome assembly GCF_022809315.2 of Mesosutterella faecium. Lineage (NCBI taxonomy): Bacteria > Pseudomonadati > Pseudomonadota > Betaproteobacteria > Burkholderiales > Sutterellaceae > Mesosutterella > Mesosutterella faecium. The sequence goes on from NZ_JAKZJU020000001.1 coordinate 1,924,424, forward strand.
AGCGCGTCCCGCTCTTGATCTGCCTTAAGGTCGAATCCGCCCTCGGCCGCCCGATCGCGACATTGAGGTCTCCTACGCTCTTGAACTGCCGCAGCAGCTCCATCAGGTTTTCATAACGGATTTCAGAGGCGGTTTTCATTTTGGTCGCGGCCGCCGTTGGCAGGGGCGGCAAGAAAGTCCTGGTTGCCCGCATTTTAACAAAGCGCCGGCCTTTGTGTTTGAAAATCTACTTCTCACTCGTTTGACTTTGCGCGATCGAGATATATAATTTCTAACGATGAAAAGTTATAAATAGATTTTAAACTCGTCAAAAAACAACCCTCCGCAGGAGGAGCTGCCCCCGCGCGGAAGGAAGGAGGAAAAAAGCATGAAGTCAGTCGGATCAAAGGCGGCCTGGGCCGCCTCAGGGCTTCTCGCCCTCAGCGGGAGCGCCGGGGCGGCAGGCCCCGCAGAGCTGCTCACGGGCGAAGAGCGCTGGGGGTGCGAGGTGCTGCTCTGCCTCTCGGACCCGCGCGGGCCCGAGGCCGAAGCCGAGTGCCGGCCGCCTGTCGAAAGGCTCTACCGGTCGCTGCGGTCGCGGCACCCGCACTTTCCGAAGTGCCCCCAGGCGGGCGCAGGAAACTACGCCGAGCGGGTCTCGGACCCCTTCGACCCCTGCGGGCCCGAGGGGCTCGAGGACGCCCCCGAGGGCTATGTGGCCGAGGGCCGGCCCGAAGGCCGGGGGAAATGGATTTTGTCCTCCCCGCCCGCCTGGAACAGCGCGGGAGGCGGCCGCGGGGCGCTGCGCACCAAAGCCTGCGTCTCGGGACGCGAGGGGATTTACAGATGGAGCGAAGACAATGGAGACAGCCATGAAGAGAAAACAGCCGTCGTCTACCGGAAGGTCGTCTGGATGCGGGAGCAGTCCCCGCGCGCGATCGACCTCTACCGCGGGGGAGACCTTGTGCGGCGGCTCCGCTACTAGCCGCAGGCCGCCGCCCCGCGGCGGGCTCATAAGAGAAAAGGGATCCGCCCAGCCCGAAGCGTTCGCGCGCTTCGACACTCCCCCGAGCTTTTTTGGCCTGGCAGATCCCCGCCTCATTATGAAGCTTTTCGCGCCGGCCGTGGCCTGCGCGCTGCTCTGCTCAAACCCGGCCCCGGCCGCCCCGCGGCTTCAGGGCCCGGAGCTCTCGCGCCTCATCCGCTCCTGCGCCCCGGGGGCCGCCCCCGACACGATGGCGGCGCTCGTGCGGGTCGAGTCCGGCGGCCGCCCCTTCGCGGTGGGCGTGCGCGGGGCCCCGGTCCCGCAGCCCGAAAACCTGGGCGAGGCCCTCGCGGCCGCCTCGAGGCTCGCGCGCGAAGGACGGGTCTTCGCGCTGGGGATTGCCCAGATCAGCGCGCGGAACCTGAAGCGGCTGGGACTCGACTTCGAAGCCGCCTTCGACCCCTGCAGGAGCCTTGAGGCCGGCTCGCGGATCCTCTCGGAGTGCTTCGCGCGCTCGAAGGCGCCCACGCAGGCCCGCAGGCTCTCGGAGGCCTTCTCCTGCTACTACTCGGGCGACCTGAAGCGCGGCATTGCGCTGGGCTACAGCGAGCGGGTCGCCCGTGCGGCGGGCCTCGTCCCGGGCGCGGCCTGGAAACCCGCCCCGGCCGCCCCCGAGGCTCCGCCAGGCGCCGCGCTCCGGACCTCTGCGCCCCTTTTCTGAACTTTTTTTTCAGTCAGACAACACAAGGACTTTCCCATGAAAAACCGCATTGACGCGGTCCAAAGGACCGCACTCGCCCTTTTTTCGGCCGCGGCCGCCTCTCCGGCCTGGGCCGCGAGCGGCACGAACAACGTGAACACGCTCTTTACGACGATCCTCACCACGATGCAGGACGTCTCCTCGGTCATCGCGACGATCGCCTTCGTCTACGCCGGCATCAAGATCCTCTTCATCCAGGCGCCGCTGCGCGAGGTGGCGGGCCCCATCATCGGGGGCGTCGTGATCGGGGCCGCGGGCTGGCTTGCGAGCCTGCTGGTGTCGTGAAGGGAGGGCTGCGCCATGGACATCACCTCCCCCATCTTCAAGGGGGCGACCCGGCCCGCCTGCCTCTTTGGCGTGCCGATCAAACCCTTCATCGGGGTCACGCTCGGCTGCTTCATCGCCGGGATGTGGACCTGGATCCCGGCCGCGCTCGCCTGCGTGCCGCTCATCGCCCTCATGCGCGAGGTCACGCGCGAGGACGACCAGAAGTTCCGCGCGATCGCGATCCGGCTGCGGCTTTTCGGGCTGCGGAGCGGCATCGTGCGCTTTGCGCCTACGGCGCGAAGGAGGCTCCCGTGAAAAGCCTAAATCCGCACACGGGCCCCGCGCTCGAGGACTTCATCCCCTACTCCTCCCAGCCCGCCCCCGGGATCGTGATCGGGCGCGGGGGCGAGCTCTACGCCTCCTGGCAGCTCGAGGGCGTGCCCTTCGAGGGCGAGGACGACGCCGAGCTCGACCGGGGCGCCTCGGAGCTGAACCTCCTCTACCGGAGCCTCCCGCCGGGCAGCGCCGTCACCTGCCACAGGATCCGCCGCGCGTTCGAGGACGAGCTTTCGGCCCCCACCGAGCCGGGGTTCGCGCGCGACTTCGCCCGAAGCCTCGCGGCTGCGACCCGCAGCCTCATGAAGACCGAGCTCTTCGTCACGCTCGAGGGCCCCGCCCCGGCGGCCCCCGGCCGGACCCTGAGGCTCATCCCCGCACCCGTCCGCGCCGAGGCGCTGCGGGCCCGGATCGAGGCCTTTTCCGAGCTCGCCCGCGGGTTCGAGCGGGCGCTCTCGCGCTTCGGGCCGCGCCGCCTCACCGAATACCGCCGGGGAGGCCGCCTCTTTTCTTCCCAGCTCGGGCTCTACAACGCGCTTCTCACCCTCGAGCGCCAGCCGGTGAGAATCCCTCCGGGCCCGATATACGGCGCGCTCGGGAACGCGACGCTTTTTGCAGGCAGCGACCTCCTCGAAGTGGAGTCCGCCACCGGCCGGCGCTTCGCCTGCGGCCTTGAGATCAAGGACTTCTGCGAGGCCTCGGACCCGGGGCTGCTCGACGCGCTCCTTTTCCCCGCCGCAGGACCCGCGGGCTCCAGGAGCGGCTTTATCGAGACCCAGGCCTTCAGGATCCTCGGCCGCGCCGAGGGCGGGCGCTTCCTCAAGACCCAGCAGAGGCGCCTCATCGCCTCGTCGGATGCCGGGGTGACGCAGGTCTCGGAGCTCTCCGAGGCGATGGACGGGCTCGCCTGCGGCTCTTTCGTGATGGGCGAGTACGGCTACGGGCTGCTCCTTTTAGGCGAGAGCGCCGATGCGGCCCGGCGCGCCGCGCTCGACGCTGCCGAAAAGATGAAGGGCGAGGGGCTGCTGCCCTACCGCTCGACGCTCGCGCTTCCGGGGCTTTACTTCGCGGGGCTGCCCGGGAACTTCTCCCTCATGCCCCGCGCGGCCACCCTCACGTCGGTGAACTTCGCGCACCTCGCGCCCTTTCACCGGCTCAGCTCGGGCAAGCGCGACGGGAACCCCTGGGGCGAGGCGCTCATGCTGCTTCGGACGCCCTCCTGCGAGCCCTTTTACTTCAGCTTTCACGCGAGCCGCGCGGACCGCTCGAGCCTGGGCGAGAAGTCGCTCGGAAACACGGTCGTGATCGGCTCCTCGGGCAGCGGCAAGACCGTTTTTCTCAACGCCTGCGCGGCGCTCGCGCAGAAGTACAGAACCGAAAAAGAGCCTTTCTCCCTGGTCTTCTTCGACAAGGACCGCGGAGCGGAGGCGGCGGTCCGGGCGCTGCCCGAAAGCGCCTATCTCAGCTTCACAGCGGGCGAGCCCACGGGGCTCAACCCCTTTGCGATGGAGCCCACCGAGGAGAACCTGTCCTTTCTCTTCGAGCTCGTGCGGCAGCTGCTCGAGTCCGAGGGCGGGCCCTTAAGCCCCGCCGAAGGGGCGCTCTGCTCGCGCTCGATCCGGGCCGTGATGGCGCTGCCCGCGGGCTGCAGGCGTCTTGCCGCCGTGCGCCAGAGCCTGGTGAGCCGCAGCGGCTCGGGCGGAGAGGAGGACCTGGCGCTGCGGCTCGCGCCCTGGATCGAAGGCGGCGAATTCGCCTGGGTCTTCGACAACGACCGCGACACGCTCGACTTCACGGAGCACGAGAACATCGGGATCGACGGCACGGCCTTTCTCGACCGCCCGAAGATCTGCGGCCCGATCGCCTTCTATCTCCTTTACCGCATGGAGCAGGCCCTGGACGGCCGCCGCTTCGTGTTCTTCATGGACGAGTTCTGGAAGTGGCTTCGCTCCGAGTCCTTCTCGGGCTTTGCCGTGAACAAGCTCAAGACCGTCCGCAAGCAGAACGGGCTCGGGGTCTTCGCCACACAGTCGCCCGCCGACGTCCTCACCTCGAAGGCCGCCCGGGACGTGATCGAGCAGTCGGCGACCCAGGTGTTCCTGCCGAACCCCCGGGCGACGGAGGCCGACTACGTGGAGGGCTTCAAGGTGCCGCGCGACCAGTTCGAGATCATCCGGGGACTCCCGGAGAGCTCGCACCGGATGCTCGTACGGCAGGACGGGCGCGCATCGCTTTGCAGCTTCGACCTCTCGGATCTCCCCGAGGCGCTTTTCGTCCTCTCGGGGAGCACCCGCGGCGTGAAGACGCTCGAGGGTCTCATCGGGCGGGATCCGGTTTCGCCCGTTCCGGCCGAGAAGTGGCTCCCTGCATACCTGCGCGCCATGAAATCCCAAAAGGAGGAAGAGAAATGAAAAAAGCCTGGTTTTTACCGCTTCTTCTTGCGGCCTCGCTTGAAGCGCGCGCCTCCGGCATCCCGGTGGTGGACGCCGCGGCGCTCTCCCAGTCGCTGCAGAACTACCTGCAGCTCGCGCAGCAGTACCAGATGCTCGTGAGCCAGTACGAGCAGCAGCTGCGCGCCTACCGCTCCATGAACGGGACGCGGGCCCTGGGGCGGCTGCTCTGGAACCCGGCGCTGCAAAGCGCGCTGCCGGAGGACTTCCGGGAGACGCTGCGCGCGGCGGCGAGGTTGGGCGAGGCGGGACTCACCGCCTCGGCGCGCCGCCTCTACGACGAGTCGGGGGCGGGGCAGCGCTGCGAGGCCTACGCCGCGCGGGAGCGCCTCTCCTGCCTGCGCGAGGCCGCGGCCTCGGCCCAGGCGCTCGACCTCTTCGGCCGGGAGGCGGAGACGATGTCGCGCCGCGCAAAGACGATCGAGTCCCTGATGGACGCGATCAACGGGGCGCAGGACGCGAAGTCGACCGCGGACCTCACGGCCCGGATCGCCGCCGAATCGGCCGCGCTGCAGGCCGAAAAGCTCCGGGTAGACGCGCTTCGGGCAATCGCAGAGGAAACCCGGCTCGAGGCCGGCCGGGAGGCGCGCGAGGCCGCCCGCAGCCGCTTTGCCGTGCGCGCGGACTGGAAAAAGCATCTGGAGTGAAGCCATGGGAGCGTTCGAAAGCTTCGGACTCGCGGTCGAGTCCCAGATCTCGGGCTTTTCCGAGAGCGTCTCCACGCAGCTCATCGCGGGGCTCGGCCCCATCGCCGCCGCCTCGATCACGATCTACGTGACCGCGCGGGCCTGGGCGATCCTGATGGGGCGCGAAAACGGCGCGATCGGAGGCCTCATCCTCTCGGCGGCGCGCTGCGCGCTCGTCGCCTTCTTCGCGCTCAACGCCGGGAACTACGTCTCCTACGCGATTTCGGCCGTGCAGGGGCTGGAGGCCTGGCTCCTGCAGACGCTCCCCGGAGCTCCGAAGAGCGCCTGGGCCGCGATCGACGCGCTCTGGGCGGCCTGCGCGGGTGGGATCGAGTCGCTCTGGGGGCTGCTCGACGCCTACGGGATGACGCACCTGGGGGAGGAAATCCTCACCGCGCTCTGCGTGGTCGCGATGACGGTGCTCGGGGTGCTCCTCACCTCGGCCTCGCTCGGGGTGCTGCTCCTCGCGAAGATCGCGCTCGCCCTCACGCTGGGGTTCGGGCCGGCGTTCCTGTGCTGCCTCATGTTCCCCGCGGCCCGCGGCTGGTTCGACCCGTGGCTGCGCTCGACCCTCACCTACGTCTTCACCGTCGTGATGGCCGGGGCCGTGCTCCTCTTCTTTTCGGGGCTTTTCACCGAGCGGATCGCGCGCATCTCGGCCGCGGCCTCGGGCAGCGGCGGTCCCGACGTCTTCGGGGTCTGGCTCGAGCTCGGGGTGACGCTCGTGATCACGCTCACCGCGAGCTCGATCATCCGGCTCATTCCCTCGATCGCGGCCGGGCTCGCGGGCGGGGCCTCGATGCAGGCCGTGGGGCTGGGCTCGATGCTGGCCGGCGCCTTCGGGCCCGCCCGGGCGGCGGCCGGCGCCGCAGCAGCAGGCTTTGGATTCGCAGCCGGAAGCAGTTCAATCGCCGCTGCCGGCCGAATGATCCTCGGCCGTCGGGGGCTCGAGCAGACAGGGGCCCTTCCGATGGCGGCACTCGGCGCCGCGGCGGGCGGCGCGGGACGGCTCTCCGCCGCAGCGGCCAGACGCCTCTCGCGCACCCTCCGGGGCGCGGGAGGAGGCGGCCCGTGATTCCGCCCCCCTTTCCACCTCTTTCCCGCTTTTTTCAAAGACAAAAAGACACTTAAAGGAGAAACCCAATGAAATCGCCACTTCTTCACTTCGCCGCCGCGGCCCTCGCGGCAGTGCTCCTCGCGGGCTGCGCCTCAGGCGCCCCCGCGCTTCCGGAGCCTGCAGGCGAACGCATTCCCGTCAATGTTCCCTCGGGAGGCGCGTCATGAAGCTGCCCCGCATTTTCCAAAGAAAGGCCTGCGAGGAAAAGGCTGCCGCTGCGGCCTCTCCGCGCCCGTCCGGCGCCGAAGCCTTCACATTTGAAGCCGCCCGTGAGGACCTCGCCGCAAAAAGCGAAGCCCGGGCGTGGCGCTGCGCCGCGGGGCTCGGAGTGCTTCTCGCGCTCGAGGCGGCGGCGCTAATTGCGCTCCTCCCGCTTAAAAGCTCGGTGCCCTTCGTGGTCCAGGTCGACCGCAGCACAGGCGAGTCCGTGGTGCTGCCGATCGCGAACACGCGCGAGATCCCCGCCTCCGAAGCGCAGGACAAGTACTGGCTCGGCCAGTACGTGCTCGCCCGCGAGTCCTACGACTACCGGACGCTTGAAAACGACTACATCAAAACCCGTGAGCTTTCGACCCGCTCGGTCTTCGAGCCCTACGCCTCGCAGTTCGGGCAGAAGGAGGGGTCGCTTGAGAAGCTCTACGGCGACAGCCGGGAAATCCGCGTGAAGCTCCTCTCGGTGGTCCCCAACGGCAACGGCGTGGCCACCGTGCGGTTTTCCAAGACCCTGCGCAGCACCCGCAGCGGCCTCGAGGAAAAAGAGTCGCGCTGGACCGCGACCCTGGGCTACGAGTACCACCCCGAGTTCAAGGCGACCGAGGCCTCGAGGCTCGTGAACCCGTTCGGCTTCCGCGTGACCTCCTACCGGGTGGACGAGGAGGTGGGGCGCGAGCCCGAGGCCCCGAAGGAGGCGTCATGAAGCGCGCGCTTTTCCCGCTGCCCGCCGCCCTGGCGCTCGCTTTTTCGGCAGCCGGGGCGATGGCGGGGCCCCGGGTCGAGGAGCGGCTCTACGACCCGGGCGAAGTGGTCCCGCTTGTGGCCGCCGGGGGTGTTGTGACCACGGTGGTCTTCGAGCAGGGCGAAGTGATCCGGAGCTTTGTCTCGGGCTACAGCTCGGCCTGGTCGTTCGCGGCCGAGGGCAGCCGCCTCTACCTCAAGCCCAAAAGCCCGAAGGCCGCCACAAACCTCACGGTGGCAACCGACCGGCGCATCTACCTCTTCGACCTCCGGGTCGCGAAGAACCCCGCGAAGGCGCTCTACCGGCTCACCTTCCTCTACCCCGCGTCCAAGGCGAAGCGCGCCGCACAAGGCGCCGCAGGAGGTGCGGCCCGCCTACCCGCGCCGGGCGCGGCCCTCAACGGGAACTGGTCGATGCGCCTCGGGCGCGGCCCGCAGTCCCGGGCCATCGCCCCGGTCTGGATGGCGGACGACGGGCGCTTCACCTACCTCAGGTTCGCGCCGGGCGCGGATCTTCCCGCGGCCTTCTGCCGTCGGGGGGAAGAGGAGTCGATCGCGAACTTCCACCTCGAGGAGGACGGGACGCTCGTTATACACGGCGTGTGCAGCGAAATGAGGCTGAGGGCCGGCCAGGCCGTGGTCGGGCTCTATGCGGAGGGCGAGCACGGAATGAAGAGCCGGAAGCCGGCCGCGCTCAAAGCCGAAGCCTCGGAAAAAGCAAAGGAGGACGACGATGAAAGCGGAAGATGAAAAGGCGGGCAAGCCCCTGCCCGACCAGGCCGGAGTGACGCACCTTGACGCGCGGGCGAAAAACCTGAGGGCCGCGGCAGCGGCGGCGGCCGCCGTGGCGGTCCTCGGCGCGGCCGCAGGGCTCGTCTTCTGGAAATGGGCGGGAAGGAGCGGGGCCGCCGCGCAGGGCCCCTCCTCCGGCGCCGGGACCGGAGCGCTCGAGACCAGCAGCAGGACGCTGAAGCTCGAGCCCCTGCCGGAAAGCGCCCTCGCCCCGGGGAGGAACGCGCGGGTAAAGCCCGCTTCAAGTCCCGCGGCGGAGACTCCACCCTCAGGGGAAAAGCCCGCGCAGAGGGCTCCGGCGCACGCTTCGGTTCCCGCTCCGCTCCGCGTCCCCAGCATCCGCGGGGCCGCGGAGCGGGAGGCTTCGGAGGCCGGCCCTCGCTTTACCGATCCGCTCGAGGCCGGAAGGGGACAAGCCCCGGGCGGAGCGGCAGCCCCGGCTCTCAGGCCCGGGGGAAAGACCGCTTCGGCGGCCGCCCCGCGGGACGACGACGCGAGGTTGCAGGCCACGGCCGCGCCCGGAGCGAAAGCCGGGCTCGTGCGCGGCCGCAGCCTCAGGATCGCGCGCGGCACGGCAATCGAGTGCCTCCTCACCACCCGGATCGACACCACGGTGCCGGGGCCCGCGGCCTGCGTGATACCGCGCGACGTTTATTCGAAGGACGGCAGGACGCTGCTGCTCGAAAAAGGCTCGAAGGCCTTCGGCGAGTACCGCGGCGCGGTCCAGCACGGGCTGGCCCGCATCTTCCTCCTCTGGACCCGGATCGAGACCCCGCGCGGCGTCGCCGTGAACCTCAACTCGCCCGCGGCCGACGCGCTGGGCGGGGCGGGCCTTGACGGCACGGTCGACCGCCACTGGTGGGAGCGCTTCGGAAGCGCCCTGCTCTTTTCGCTCGTCTCCGACGCCTTCGACTTCGGGGTCGCGCGCGAGACGGACGCAAACGGAGGCGTCAACTACTACGCGAACACCTCGGAGAGCATGTCGGGGCTCATCGCCGAGGCGATGCGGCACGCGGGCGACATCCCGCCCACGCTCACGCGAGCCCAGGGCACGAGGCTCACGATCATCGCCGCGCGCGACCTCGACTTCAGCGGCGTGTATGCCGCAGCGGGGCCCCGGCCATGAGCCGCAGCCTTGCGCGCGACGCGACGCTCACCTTCGAGCTCGAGCCCCTCGCGCCCTTTCTCGAAGACCCGGCCGCAACCGAAATCTGCGTGAACGGCCCGGGCGCGGCCTTCGTTCTTGCGGGCGGCCTCTGGCGCGAAGAGCCCTGCCCCGGACTCACGTCCGGGCGGCTCTCGGACCTCGCCAACGCGGCCGCGGTCTACGCGGGCCGGCCCTTCGGGAGCCTCTCGCCGCTGCTTTCGATGACGCTGCCGGGCGGCGAGCGGGCGCAGTTCGCGGGGCCCCCGGCCGCGCCCGAAGGCCGGCTCTACGTCTCGATCCGCCGCCCCGCGGACCGGGTGCGCACCGTGGACGAATTCCTGCGCGAGGGCTTTTTCGACGCGCCGGAGCCGCTGAGTCGGGAGGATCCGGGAGAGCTCGGCCGGCTTTTCTCGCGCGCCGAGGCCGGAGGTCCCGGGGCGCCCGCGGCCCGGGCGCAGTTTCTCAAGCTTGCCGTGGCGCTTCAGAAAAACATCGTGATCGCGGGCGAGACGGGCTCGGGCAAGACCACCTTCATGAAGGCGCTCATGCAGGAGATCCCCGCCTCGGAGCGGATCCTCACGATCGAGGACGTCCCGGAGCTTCGCGCGGGGCTGCCGCGGCACCGCAACCAGGTGAACCTCTTCTACCCGCCGGAGGCGCGCGACGGCGACCCGCTTTCGGCCGGGCGGCTGCTGCGGGCCGCGCTTCGCATGAAGCCCGACCGGATTCTCATCGCGGAGCTGCGGGGCGCTGAGACCTACGAGTTCCTGAACGCCTGCCTCACCGGGCACGGGGGCTCGATCACCTCCTGCCACGCCGGAGGCTGCGAGGAGGCCCTCGAGTACCTGCTGCTCAAGGTGCTGCAGTCCGAGGCGGGCTCGAGGCTCACCGAGCCGGCGATCCGGCGCCTGATCGGCCTCACGGTGGACGTGATCGTGCACGTGAGCGCCCGCGGCCCCCGCCGCCGGGCCGACGAGATCTGGTACCGGAACGCGCCGGGAGGCGAAGGGAATTCCAAACAGGGCGCATCAATTTAATTCAACAAATTTTGTACATAAAAACGCTTTTAAAGGAGCTTCATCAATGCCAAACCACGTGAAAAACATCCTTGACTTCGAGGGAGATGAGGCCGAGATCGAGCGCCTCAAGTCCGAAACCCAGTCCCCGGGAGGCCCGGGGGAAGAGGACCTCGTGCTCGACTTCAACCGGCTCATCCCCATGCCCGCCTCGCTCGAGATGGAAGGCGACGGGGTGCCGGGGCTGTCGACCGCGGCGCTTCTGCTGATGAAAGGCAGCCCCGTCCCGGAGTCCCTGTCCTGGGACGCGGATCTCATCCTGAGGCGCTTCGGCGATGACGGCCCGAAGGCGGGGCTCGAGGGCCCCGGGGCGCTCCCCGAATTCATCCGGCGCGCGTCGCTCGACCACAGCTACGGGATCGATCTGCGGCTGGGCGAGGCCGGGCTCGAGAACCTCCGCCGCTACGGCGCCGTGAGCTGGTACGAGTGGCGGGTCGAGCACTGGGGGACGAAGTGGAACAGCTACATGCCCACCGAGGACGGCAGGAGGATCTCCTTTCTCACGGCCTGGACGCCGCCCGAGCCCGTCTACAAGGTGCTTTCCGAGCGCTTTCCGCGGGTCGCCTTCACGCTTCGGTGTGCGATCGAGGGCGAGGACCGCACGTACTGGGAGGGCCGCTACGAAAAAGGCGCCTGCCGCTCGATGCGCGCGATCGAGGACCCCGCGCGGCTCGAGGCGGTCTGGGCCGAAGCGGGCACGCCCTTTGTCTTTCGGGAGCGGACGCTCGAGAAATCGGCGGAGCCCTCCCCCGCCCCCCGCGGCGGCCGGGGCCGCTCGCGCTGAAATGAGGAGGAACCGGCCATGAAAGCAAGGCTTACGCGCGGGCAGATCCTCTTTGGGGCGCTCGGCGCGGCGGGCTCGGCCGCCGCGATCCTCACGATGCTCACCGTCTCGGGGGCGCTTTTCCTGCGCGCCTACGGGCTCGGCCCCCGGGCGGCCCGACCCGGCACGATTCCCGCCTACTGGCGGGCCTACGGGAACAGCGCGCCGCCGAGGCTTCGCGCCGCGATGGCGTTTTTCCTCCTTCTGCCCTGGGGCGCCGCGGCGGGGCTGGGGTGGCTTGCTGTCTCGGAGCGCCGGCGGCGGCCGCTGCACGGCGACGCGCGCTTTGCGGGCCGCGCGGAGATCCGCCGCGCGGGACTCCTGGGCAGCGCCTCGGACCCGCGCTCGATCCTCGTCGGGAAGTGGCGGGGCGAGTTTCTCGCCTTCGCCGGGAGCCAGTTCGCGCTGCTTGCCGCCCCGACCCGCTCGGGCAAGGGGGTCGGGGTAGTGATTCCCAACTGTCTGCACTACGGCGAGAGCCTCGTCGTGCTCGACATCAAGGAGGAGAACTTCGACCTCACCTCGCGCTACCGCCGCGACGTCCTGGGCGAGGAGGTCTATCTCTTCGCCCCCTTCGATGCCGAGGGACGCACCCACCAGTGGAACCCCCTCTCCTACGTCTCGGAGGATCCCGCGGACCGGATCGGGGACCTCGACTCGATCGCGGCCTCGCTTTTCTCCACCACCTCGGAAAAGGAGCGGTTCTGGTCCGAGAACGCGAAGGACCTCTTCCGCGGGCTCGCGCTTTTCGTGCTGGAGACCCCCGGGATCCCCCACACGATGGGCGAGATCCTGCGCCAGGCCTCGGGCTGCGGCAAACCCTTGAAGGAGCACGTCGAGGAGGAGGCGAAGCGGGCCGAGGAGGAGGGCCGGCCCCACAGCCGCGCCTGCCTTGACTCGCTCAACCGCGTGCTCCAGAACGGCGAGAACACGCTCACCTCGATCCTGTCGACCTTCAACGTGCCGATGCTCGCCTTCCAGAACCCGCGGGTCGACGCCGCCACCTCGGCCGACACCCCGGGGTTCGACCTGCGGGAGGTGAGGCGCCGCCGCATGACGGTCTACCTCGGGATCTCGCCCGACCGGCTCTCCCAGGCGCGCGTGATCGTGAACCTCTTTTTCGAGCAGCTGCTCAACCTCAACACGCGGCGGCTCCCCGCCCAGGACCCGGCGCTGCGCTACCAGTGCCTGCTCATCCTGGACGAGTTCACCTCGATCGGCCGGATCCCGATGATCGCGCAGGCGGTCGCCTACATGGCGGGCTACAACATGCGGCTGCTCACCGTGATCCAGAACAAGAGCCAGCTGGAGAGCGCCTACGGGCGGGCCCAGGCGGTCACCCTGATGGCAAACCACGCCCTGCAGGTGATCTACGCGCCTTCGCCCGTCGTGATGGACGACGCGCGCGAGTACAGCGAGATGCTGGGCTACAGCACGGTGCCCGCCCGCTCGAGGACGAGAAGCCTGGGCTCGCTCAAGGGCAGCCGCTCGGAGAGCACGTCCGAGCAGCGCCGCGCCCTGATGCTGCCCCAGGAGATGCGCGAGCTCGGGGCCGCGCGCGAGATCGTCGCCTGCGAGAACACGCGCCCGGTCCTCGCGCAAAAGATCCGCTACTACGAGGAGCCGCTCTTCAAGGCGAGGCTCATGGGCTCGATCCGAAGCGACATCCCGAGGATCGCGCCGCGCGCGGACCCGCCGCCCGCGCCGAAACCGGCCCCGCCCCCGAATCCCCCACCGCAGGCCCCGGAGACAACGGCCCCGGAGGCTTCCCGCGGGGAGGCCGCCGCCCGCAGCCCCGCGCGGGCCTACTGCGAAGGCCTCCGCGCGAAGGACGAGGAGATGGAGCGGGCGCTCTCCGACACGGCCTTTTCCTATTTCGAAGGCCTCCGGGGGAAGCCCCCTGCGGCCTCCGGGCCGGGCCCCGCGCAGGGCGCCGGATCCGCCCCGGAAAACCAAACACCTTAAAGGACGCAAAACATGGAAACCAAAGACCAGGGCGCGGCAACGCCCGCCCTTTTAAGCGCGCAGCTCACGGGCTCGCCCAAGAGGCTCCCCGCCGGGGAGGGGCTCGAGGCGGACGGCCGCGCGCTTCTCACTGACGGCACGGTGACCCCCTTCCGGGTCCGCGTGAGCCGCTACGAGGAGCGGGCGCTGCTGCTCGCCCCCGAAGACCTGCCCGCGGACCTGCGGCCCGAAGCGCTCGAAGAGGAGCTCATCGAGCGGGTGCAGGGCGACCTGCAGTGGCTGCGTCGCGCCGCGGTTCACGAAAGCCCCGGGCCCCTGCCCCCGCCCCGGGGGCCCGCCGCCGGGGTGAGGCTCTCCGGCATCGAGCTCGTGGAGGCGGCCGAGGAGCTTCGCGACGAGCTCGTGGCCCGCACCCTCGCCCTCGCCTCGGGGATCGAGGAAGAAGAGTCGGACGCCTGTTTCGACGAGCCCGCGGCCTGGGACGAGAACGACGCCGAGCAGGCGCTTGAGGCGGAGAAGGCCTACAGCAGGGAGGAGTAAAGCCATGGAAAACGGAAAGAATCGCAGTGAACCGGGCGACTTCCAGCTCGCCTACGCGCGCGAGACCGCGCGGCAGCTCATCGCCCAGTTCGAGCGGGGCACCTCGCCCTACCAGAAGAGCTGGGCCGGGGAGAGCCTTCGCCTGCCCTACAACCCGAAGACCGGCACGCGCTACCAGGGCATCAACGCGCTCAAGCTCCTGATGCAGGGACGAGCCGACAGCCGCTGGCTCACGCTGCGGCAGATCAACGAGCTCGGGGGCCGGGTGCGCCGCGGCGAGCACGGCGTGCGCTGCTTTTACTTCGCGCAGAAGATGGTCCCGCGCGGGGAGTGGCTGCGCGCCCGAGGCAGGACTGAGGAGGCGGCCGCGGCCGACCGCTCGGAGCGGGTGCGGGTGCTGATCCCCTGCCCCTTCACGGTCTTCAACGCCGAGCAGGCCGAGTCTCTGGAGCTTGGCGGCGCGGAAAAAGACGAGCGCGCGGGCTGGACCCCGGTCGAGCGGGCCGAGCAGCTGCTTCGCAACTCCGGCGCGGTGTTTCGCTGCGAAAAGGGCGACCGCGCCTGCTACAACGCCTCCGAGGACGTCATCGTGCTGCCGCTTCGCAGCCAGTTCGCGGCCCCCTCCGAGTTCTACGACGCGGCGCTGCACGAGCTCGGCCACTGGACGGGGCACGAGAGCCGGCTCAACCGCTTCTCGGGCGGCGCCCCGGTCGCCTTCGGCTCGCCCGAATACGCAAAGGAGGAGCTGCGGGCCGAAACCGCCTCGCTCATGGTGGCCGCGCAGATCGGCCTCCCCCACCACCTGAAGAACCACGCCTCCTACATCGCGGGCTGGGTGGGGGTGCTGCGCGACGACCCGAAGGAGCTGCTGCGCGCCTGCTCGGACGCCCAGCGCATCACCGACTACCTGCTGCAGTACGACCGCGAGCAGGTCTGGGTCGTGAACTACGACCGCAGGATCGCCTTCCGCGAGGACGCCGACCAAGCGATCCGGCGCTGCGAGGCCTTCATCAACGAACACGCGCTGCTGCCCGAGCGCTTCCGCGCATCGGTCGTGCGCCTGATGGGCGAGAGGTCGATCGTAAAGCGAGACGCCGAGTGGGAGGTGGCCCGAAAGGCGCTCTCGCCCGACACGAACGGCCCGATCCTCGAGCGCTCGGGGCTCAAAGGGATCGCGCTCGTGCGCGAGCCCCACCGCTTCATCTCGTGGGCGAGGGCGGCCGACCCGGAGCTGGGCGAGTACGCGCTGCGGCAGGTGCGCCGCGCACTCGGCCCCCGGAGGGCCGAGTCGGCCCTGCGCCGCTCGATGCTCCCTGAGGCGAGGACAGCGGAGGCGGGGCTCTCGGCCCGGCTGCGGCTGCACTTCGCGCGGGCCGCGCAAAACGCCCGCGACGCGCTCACGAAGCTTCGCGAGGCGCCGGCCGGGCAGCAGCGCGAGGCGCTCGGGAAGGCGCGCGAAAAAGCGGCCCGAAGCCTCGGGGTCGCGCCCGGGAAAGAGCGCCCGAAAGAGCCCGAAGCGCCTGAAGCGCCCCGGAAGAAGGCGCTGCAGAAGGAGATCACAAGATGAGGACCTACATCGCGGACAACGCCGCGGCCGCCGCCGCGATCGGCCGGCGGCTCGGCATCAGGCAGGAGCGGGACGGGCTGCTCCTTTGCGAAGGGGGCGAGGCCGTGTGCTGGTGCGCGGGCCCCCTTTTCAGGATCGCCCCGCCCGAGCGCTTCCTCGAAGCGGGCGAGCCCGAGGCGGTTCCGGGCACGGGGATCGTCTTTCCGCGCCGCTGGATCCTCGAGCCCGTGGAGGGCCGGGGAAGGGACATCCTGCGCGGGGCGCTCCGGAGCGCGCTCGAGCGCTCGGACGAGGCGGTCGTCGCGACCGCCGCCGGGCGCGAGGGCGCGAGAAAGGGCTGGGAGATCCTCGAAGCGCTCGGGTTCGGGGGACGGAGGCTGAGGCTCCTGCCCGAAGAGATCGAGGAGCGCTCAGGCCCCGGGCTCCCCGCGGCCCGGCCCCTCGCGGCGTCGGACCCGGAGCTTGCCGCGGGGCTCGCCCGCGCCCGCGCCGACTGGATTCTCGGCACGGGGCTCAGCCGCGCCGCGGGGCTTGCGGCCCGGACTTCCGACCCGGTCTTTCCCGACCGGATCGCGGCCGGGCGGCTCACCGCGCCGGTCCTCCAGGCGGTCGCAGACCGCGACGAGGACGTCGCGCGGCAGCGCGCTCACCCGCGGATCATCGTCACCGCCGGCATCCGTCACGCGCGCGGCGACTGGACGGCCGCTCTCATCCCCCCGGGCGGGGGCTTTTCGATCGGCTGCGCGGAGGACGTCGAGCGGCTCTGCTCGCGGGTGGAGCTGCACACCGGGGAGGTGACCGAGTGGTTTTCCTGCGAGCGGGAAGCCCCTCCCCCGCCTCCCGCGACCGCGGCCGAGGCCGCGCTCTGGGCGGAGAAAAAACTGCGGCTGATGCCGGAAGAGTCCCTGCGCTCGATCGCCTCCCTCGAAAAGAAGGGCCTGCTCACGCGGGGCGCGCCGCCCGGGCTCAGGGCCCCGCGCTGGGAGGGCGCGCAGGCAGCGCTGTCCGCCGCCTCGGAGTTCGAGCCCCGCCTGCGGCCGCTCCTTGCCCTGGCCGATTTCAGCCGCAGGCGCGCGGGCTTTGCCTCCTTTCCCTGGCGCGAGGGCGGCCTTTTCCCCACGGGGGCCGCGCCCGAAGAGCCTCTGGCGGAGCCGGAAAAGAGCCTCTTTTTCTTCGCTTCGAGACTCGTGCTCGCGCAGTTCTTCCCGGACTGCCGCTACCGCGAAAGCCGCGCCCGGGCGGCGATCCGGGGCTTCGCCTTCGAAGGGCGGACGAGAACCCTCGTGCGGGCTGGCTGGGCCGCGCTTTTCGATCATGGGCTCGCCCGCTCCGACGAGCGGGGGCTGCCTCCCATGGAGCGGGGCGACCGCGTCACGGCGCGGCGCCTCTCGGCCCGCTTCAGTCGCGGGCGCCCCCTCTACAGCTCGGCCGCCTCGGTCGCCCGAACCCTTCTCGAAACCTCGGGCGAACCCCGGCTTGCCTTCTGCGAGGCTAACCGGGCGGCCCTGCTTCTCGAGTTGCTTCGGGAGAAAAAGCTGGTCCTCAGGCTCACTTCGGGCCGCTACCGGGCGACCGACAGAGGCCGGGCTCTCCTTGCAGCGCTCCCCGAGGAGTTCCGCGAACCCCGCTTCTGCGCGCGCTTTGAAGCGACACTGCACGGGATCGAGTCGGGAAGGCAAAGCGAAACGGAGCTCGAGCAGGAAGCAAAGGAGATGGTCCTCCTGGCCGCCGGGCAGCTTCCCCGACCCGCTCCGGCGCTTTCCTGATCCCCCTCGGGAAAAAGCCTTTTTCCCGAGGGGCTCCGGACTTTCCGCTTCCGGCTTTTGCACAAGGTCTTCCCGACCCGTCGATTTTCGAGTCCGAATCAATAAGGGTTTCCCCTCCATTTTTTCGGTTACAATTTTCTTTGCCAATACCTTTTATACCTACGATATTTCACTTAAGATATTTTATCTATTCATAATCAAATATTAAAAGAAAACAAACCTTAGCCTGAACCGCATACGTCATAAAAAATCAACTAAGGAAAACACTGTAGGTATTTATACTTAAGAATGTTGACCTAGTTCCTGGAGTCGGGAAAACTGCGCCCGGGTACCTCCACCGATGCACCCGGAGGGCTGCCCTGTTTCTTTTGTCAAACCAAAAGGAAATACTCCAATGAATAAAATCTACAAGACCATCTGGAGCGACGCCCGTCGCTGCTTCATGGTTGTGAACGAAACACAAAAGGCGCATGTCAAAACCACGAGATCGGCGGTGTTCGCGGCGGTCGCTTCCGCCGTCCTCCTTCTGCCGGGAGCGGCAACAGCCGCCTATACGGAGCCCGGCCAGGTCGCCTCAAGCGCCCAGGCCGTGAGCGAGGCCGTCGCCTCCTGGGAAACCGACGAATACAAAAAGGACTGGGGCCTTGCGGCCATGCACGCCTCCAAGGCTTATGCGCTCGGCTTCCACGGCCAGGGCACGACCGTTGGAATCATGGACTCCGGGGCACTCATCCAGATTCACCCGCAGCTCACGGGTGACCGTTTTCACGCCTCGACGGCCGACGCCGAGTACGGCTCGAGCGGCGAGCGCTATCCGCAGCACTCCGAGGAGGATGGCCGCGGGGAGTACACGCCTGGCCTGGGCGCAGGCACGACCATCAGCGGCAGCTGGGTGAAGGGCGTGAACGACAGCCACGGCACCCATGTGACGGGCACGGTGGGCGCTAACCGCGACGGCGAGGAATTCCACGGCGTCGCCTGGGGCGCCGACCTCTGGATAGGCAACACCGGCGGCACCGACGACACAAACTACGGGCCGTTCCAGGACTATAAATTCTTCAAGTCGGGCTGGAGCGCCCTGGCCGACAACGTTGTGAAGGCAAACGGCGAGGAACGCGGGGGCTTCATCAACAACTCCTTCGGAACCAACACCCGCAGGGTCGTGACTGATCCCAACGCCAAAGGCCCGGACGGCGGCAACATTGCGGCCCATAACCCGACCAACACTGTGTCGGAAACCGAATACGAGTATTTCCTCTTCAACAACCGCTACGTCGGCACGGGCGGCACGGTAAGCTGGAACCAGTCCTTCGTCGACGCGGCCTATGAGGCGGTGAAGGACAAGAACGTCGTACAGGTGATCACCACAGGCAACCGCGACTTTGACAACCCGTTCTACCGTCCGCTCTACCCCTACTTCAACCCGGACGCGGAAAGCCGCTGGGTGGCCGTGGCCGGTCTGCAGCAAAGCCAGGAGGGAGGCTACGAGCTCATCGGCCGCTTCAACGAAGCGGGCAACGCCAAGTGGTGGACCGTGGCAGCTCCCGGCAGCAAGATTTACAGCTCAACGGTGTCCGATGACGGCGAGGCAGGCTATGCGAGCTGGGGCGGCACTTCAATGGCTGCGCCCCACGTCACGGGCGCACTCACGGTGCTCATGTCGCGCTACCAGGACATGAACGCGCTGCAGGTCCGCGACGTCATGTTCACGACTGCAAACCACAAGAACCCCGATGGCTCGAACATGAAGGGATGGGACAACCATGACGGGACCACGCCCGCGGACGGGCAGGTCTCCGACCGCATGGGCTGGGGCGTTCCGGACCTTGACAAGGGCATGTACGGCCCCGGGCAGTTCCTCGGGCACTTCGACTACAACATGGCCCGCACCCCGCTCGATGTCTGGACCAATGACATTACGCAGGCAGCCCTTGATCAAAGGAAAACCGAGGACGCCGCCTGGAAGGCTGCGGCCGAGAAGTGGTTGGCCAACCCGACTCTCACTCTGGGCGAAGAATACTCCGACGCTGAAAGAAGGCTCCTTGGCGACATTCTCCTCGAGACCGATGACGACATCGTGGGCATCAGCGATGAAAACGAGAAGATTGACAAGTCCGACGCCATTGCCTGGCGCAAGGCCTACTACGGCAAGCGGCTCGAGGCAATCAAGGCGAAGATCGAGCAGGGGCTCTACAACGGCTCGCTCACGAAGCGCGGCGAGGGCACGCTGGTCATGACCGGCAACAACACCTATCGCGGCGGCACGGTCATCGAGGCGGGCACGCTGCTCGGCTTCAATGACTCGTTCGGCGTCACCGAGCTCGAGTCTGGCGCGGCAGCCGGAAGCGCCGCGGCGCCCGCGGCAGCCGCCCCCGGCTACGGCAACGGCAAAGTCACGGTCAACGGCGGCACCTTCGGTCTGCTCAGCTCCTATGACGACGGCTTCACGAAGACCGGCGTGAACACCGACACGAACAGCGACCACTCCGTCGACGTCACCGTGAACAACGGCGGCACGCTGGGCGTGGCGGCCGGCCAGAGCGTCGAGGCGGGCAGCCTCACCTTTAATAAAGGCGCCAAGGTCTCTGTTATCTCCACGGACCGCGACACGGCGGCCGAGGCTCTGCGCGGCCAGGCTCAGAGCGGCACGATCAGCGCGGACTCCATCACGGGGGCCGCGAACCTCTCTGCCGCAACGGACTACGCTCTCCTCAAGACCGACGTGAAGGTCGAGGGAAGCACCCTGACGGCCACGCTCTCGCGTGACGAAACGAAGACCCTGGGCTCGTACGCGAGCACCGGCATCGGACGCTCCATTGCGAAGCAGATTGAAAGCGCGCCCGACAGCGTTGCGTTCAACGCTCTCGGCGTTTCGACCAAGAAGGAAGTGAGCAGCGTACTCGACGCCCTGGACAGCGACTTCTATCTGTCGGCCCGCAACGCGACCGTCACCAACGCGCTCACGCTCGCGCGCACGGTGAAGGACCAGGCCAACGGCATTGGCGACGCCCGCGTGGTGGAAATGAAGGACGGAACCGCCCGGATCTGGGCGACCGGCATGGGGGCCTGGGCTGACCTCGACTACAACGCCGACTTTGACTCCGACTACTACGTCGGGCTCGTGGGCGGCGAAGTCGACGTGGGCAGCACCACCAAGCTCGGCGCCTTCTTCGGCTACGGCCAGTCGAAGTACGACAGCAGCGAGGGCAAGATCGACAGCGACGACCTGCACCTCGGGCTCTACGGCGTCACGAACCTCGAGCCGGTGAAGCTCACCTACGGCGCGTCCTACACCTGGCAGGACCGCGACAACACCCGCAAGTTCCGCCTGGGCGACCTGCGCGAGGACAGCAAGCACAGCACCGACGCCCATGTCTTCCAGGTCTTCGGCGAGGCGGCCTGGACGGGCCTGAACACCGCCGGCTACGCGATCGAGCCCTACTTCGGCCTCTCCTACATGCGGGTCGACTCCGACCGGGTGAAGGACGAGGCCGCGGGACTGCCGCTTGCAACCGCGGTTGACGACTCGAACATCGGCATCACCACGCTCGGGCTGCGCGCAGCCGCGAACTTCAAGGCGGGCAGCGTCGACCTGCAGCTCAAGGGCGACGTCGCCTGGAACCACTTCTTCGGCGACAACCGCCCCGAGGCGCAGTTCCAGGTGCTCGATGCCGGCTGGACGAAGATCAAGGGCGAGAAGCTCTCCGACATGGCGACCGTGGGCGTGGGGCTCGAGGCGAAGTTCACGAAGAACGCGACCCTCGGGATCTTCTACACGGGAGCCTTCGACGGCGACGTGACCTCGCACGGAGCGGGTGCGCACCTGCGCATCAACTTCTAACCTCGTCTGCCGGGGCTTCTCTTCTCAGAGAACTCCGGCAGCGCCGGGCATGACAGGCATCGCGGACACCTTTGCGATGCCTGTTTTGACAGCCTCCGTCTGCCCGGGATGATCCGCCCTGCTCCGCAGCGATGCGGCAACAGGGGGACGGATCCCGGGTTTTCACATTCTTTTTATGATATAAGTAAATTATCTTAAGTATTTTTACGTACCATTCGTTGCTGTCCGAACGTTCAAAGCTGACCGCTGCACAGGCTCCCCATCCACAGCCCGTGCCGCTTTTTTCCAAGTAAGGAGAGACAGATGAAAGTTCGCACTACGCTGCTTGCGGCCGCCCTCACCGGCGCGCTCGCGGCTTTTTCCCTGCAGGCCCTCGCCTGCTCGACGGTGATCGTCGGCAAGGCGGCTTCCGCCACCGGCAACATCCTCATCGGCCACAACGAGGACAACGGCGGGCGCATCTTCAACCCGCAGTACTACGTTCCGCCCGCGACCCACAAGGCGGGAGAAATGATCACGTTCGAGCCCGCTGCGGCTCAAATCCCGCAGGTCGGGAAAACTCTCGGCTTCTACTGGTCGCAGACGCTTTCCTCGAAGGGTTCGTCCTTTTCTGACGGATTTGTAAACGACGCGGGCGTGATCATCGTCTCGAACGCCTGCACTGGCATCTACGACACCGACCAGAAGCTCACTGACGGGGGCGTGGGCTACGGCATTCGGCGCCTCATGGCCGAACGCGCGCATTCCGCCCGCGAGGCGGTCCAGATCGCAATCGACCTGCTCGGCAAATACGGCTACTTCTCCGAGGGCCGCACCTATACGGTGGCCGACGCGAAGGAAGCCTGGCAGATCGCCATCCATAAAGGCGACACCTGGGTCGCGCGCCGCGTGAAGGACAGCGAGGTGGTCTACATCCCCAACAACTTCATGATCGGAGTGGTGGACGCGACCGACAAGGACAACGTGATCGTGTCGCCGGGGCTGATCGAACGCTCGATCAAAAACGGCCGCTACAAGCCCGCAAAGCCCGGCGTCTACACCGACTTCAACTACCGGCTCGCCGTGCAGCCGCCGGAGCGCCGCGCAGCCCAGTACAACTTCAGCCGCAACCAGCTCGCCTGGAACTATATCCTCGGGCAGAAGATCACCGACCCGGAGTCCTTCCCCTATTCGGCCACGCCTTCGCGCAAGTTCACGCTCGACGACGTGAAGGCGATTCTGAGGCTGCACGAGGAGAAGTTCGGCGCCGAGGACGACGGCTGGCTGCACTACCGGGGATTCGGGACCTGCCGCGTCACCTCGCACGAATCGCTCGTGCTCGAGCAGAACAAGAACCCGAAGCTCATCTCGGGCTACCGCACTTACTCGCGTCCCTGCGAATCGCCCTACATCCCGTTCTTCCCGCTCGCGAAGCCTGATCGGAGTCTGTCCTACATGACGCCCGCCGAGGCCACCGCGGAGCAGTTCCACGCCCTTGACAAGCGCTTCGACTACCGGCCCTCCTACGGCGCGACCGCCTTTGTGAACAACGCGAATGCGGTCGACTATCTCGCGGGCAGCGCCTACGAGGCAAACCGGGAAATGATCGCGAAGCTTGAAAAACGCTGGGAAGGCGAGCGCGCCTCGATGCTCTCCAGAGCGCGGAAAGGCTTCGTGAAGAAGGACTCTTCGGCCACGATGAGGACGCTGCACCGCTTCAACAGCGCGAAGCTCCATGAGGCGCAGGCCGCCGTCAGGGAGCAGCTGCGCAGGATCACGCCCTGGCGCGTTCAGGCGATGAGCCGCGAACTCGATCCCGCGAGCGAAGGGCCCGTCACCTTCGTGCTCTTCAGCAGCAAAGGGTTCGACGCGAGGAAGATCGACAAGGACCACACCTGGGCAGGCCTGAGCCACGAGTCGATCACGAACGGCAGGACCCTCTCGGAGAGCACTGGAAAAGCGGTGGGATTTGAGGAAAAGGACGTGAACGGCGACGGGCTGCCCGACATGGCGATCACGTTCCGCCAGAAGGATGTCGCAAAGAACATGCTCCCGGGCGTGGCGTACGACACCTACCTCTACACCCGGGCGGGCGGCACGCGCATCACCGGCTTTGACGTCCTTCGGGTGAAGGGCGAGACCCGGACGAGCATCGAGAAGTAAGAAAGCGCAGGCCCCCGGCCGCTGCGCTCTTTTCTCACCTTCCGGGGTTCCCTGCCCTGGCGGCCCCCGGGAGAAAGAGTCCCGGCGGGCATCACGCCCCATCGCGATGCCCGCTTCTTTCTGCCTTTTGCCGCGTCTGGGACCGGGCCGCGCCGTCCGGACCGGCCGCTCTCCTTCTGGCGGCCTCAGGGACAGGTTCGAAAATGTGTCGGAGGCCCCTGGTCTGCCCGCCCGATTCTCCGCCTCCTTTCGCTTCCGGCGGACGCAGGGTCCCCGGCTGAACGCAAAAAGGCCTCGCGCTCCTGCCTTTTCAGGGTTCTTTTTTTCTAGAAGCCGCAGAATCTCTGCTTCAGGCCAGCATTATTTATTCACAAAAAACTATAGAACAAATAACAAATAAACGTTAAAATAATAATTAGGTAATAAATCCCATCCGGGCTCCGGCCCGCCGCCCTGTCGCGGGCCACGAGGCTGAGAGCCCTCTTCAAGATTAAGGGGGTGCATCATGAGAATCCTGCTTCCGGTCGACGGCAGCCTCTACAGTTCCTATGCCGCGGATTTCATCGCTTCCCGCACTTCGCTTCTTGCCGAAAAACCCGAAGTCGAAGTCTTCAATGTCCAGAAGCTGAGCTCCGGGCTCGTCACCGACCTCTGGAACACGAAGTCCTATGAAATGTTCTGCCGCACGGGCGCGGCCAAGGCCTTCTCGGCCGTGCGCCGGGCGCTCGAGTCCTGCGGCGTGAAGATCTCCGAGAAGTACGCCAAGGGCCCGGCCGTCGAGCTGATCGCAAAGGAGATCGAGACCTACAAGCCCGACCTCGTCGTGATGGGCACCAAGGGCAAGACCGACTTCGACCGCATCGCGCTCGGGTCGGTCACCACGGGCGTCATCGCCCGCAACTCCTGCCCGATCCTGCTCATCCGCTCCGAGCCCGGCGCGATTCCCGACGCGCTCAAGGTGGGGCTGCCGGTGGACGGCTCCTCCCACAGCCTCGCCGCGGCGAAGTTCGTCGCGAAACACTCGGTTTTCTTCGGCCGCAGCCCCGAGATCCTGCTCATCCACGTCGCGAACCTGGGCGAGGAGGTCTTCTACTGCGACCTCGACAACCCGCTGCCCGAGACGCCCGGCGAGCGCTTCGGCGCCGAGGCCTATTTCGACAAGGTGAACAAGGAGCGCATCGCCCTAGAGAAGATAGACGCCGAGAAAGCCTTCGAGTCCGTCCGCCCGGCGTTTGCGGGCAGCGGCCTGCTCGTGCGCGAAGTCCCGCTCACGGGCGAAGTGGCACCCGCGATCAGCCGCTGCGCCCGCACCGAGGGGCTGCATCTGCTCGTGATGGGCACGCGCGGCCTCGACAACGCCGCCTCCGTGACGCTGGGCTCGGTCACGAGCCGCGTGCTCGCGGAGGGCACGATCCCGGTTCTGGTGGTGAAGGGCTGAAAAAGGAGGGAGCCCTCCCCTCTCTCTATATATAAGACAAGGACAACCAAAAAAGCGGGAAAAAGCCGCAGCGGCGGGCCCAGGGGCCCCGCCCCGCAAGGCCGCTTCCCGCGAGGAGTTCGAAAACCATGAAAATCCTGCTACCCGTCGACGGCAGCCTCTACAGCGCCTACGCGGCCTCCTTTCTCAAGGCCTGCGCGCCATTCCTCAGCACCACGCCCGAAATCGAAGTCTTCAACGTCCAGCGCCTGAGCTCGGGCCTTTTGACCGATCTGTGGGACACGAAGGCCTACCAGAACTTCTGCCGCGCCGGAGCGGCCCGCGCCTTCGCGGGCGTGCGCCGCGCCTTTGACAGCCTGCACGTGCCGGTGCACGAGAAATACGCAACGGGCCCCGTGATCGAAACGATCCTCAAGGAGGCCGAGGCCTTCGGGCCGGACCTGATCGTGATGGGCACCAAGGGCAAGACCAACTTCGACCGGCTCGTGATGGGCTCGGTCACCACCGGGGTCATCGCCGGAGCGAAGTGCCCGTTGCTTCTCATCCGCAGCCCCTACCTTCCGAAGGGGCGCGACCTCAAGGTGGGGCTTGCCGTGGACGGCTCCGAGTACGGCGTCCAGGCGGCCCGGTTCCTCGCCCGCAGCGCGGACCGGCTCGGCGCCCAGACCAAGGTGAGCCTCATCCACGTCTCCGATGACGTGGACGACGTCTTCTACTACAACCTCGTGAATCCGGGCTACTTCAAGGCGGTGGAGACCGCGCCGGACAAAGGCGGGGACTTCTTCGAGCAGTTCAACGCGAAGCGCGTCGCCTTTGAAAAAGAGGAAAGCGACAAGGCCTTCGCCACGGTGCTGCCGGTGCTTGAGCCCACGGGGCTGCCGCTCGAGGAGGTGACGCTCTCGGGCGACGTGGGGCCGATCCTCGCGCGATACGCCGAGCAGATGGGACTCGACCTCCTCGTGATGGGCTCAAGGGGCCTCGATAACGGCGAGGCCGCGACCACGGGCTCGATCACGACCAGGGTGCTCGCCGAGGGGAAGATCCCGGTGCTCATCGTGAAATCCTGAAAAAATCTTCTGAAAGGACCATAGAAGCGGAAAGCGGGTCCGCGGCCCAAGCGCCGCGGGCCTTTTTTTCGCCCCCCCGCGCGGGGCCTCAGAGGACGTGCATCAGGAGCGCGTCCACGCCCACGGCGGCCGCCACCGAGAGGATGAGGCTCTTTTTCGCGGCAACCAGGAGCGCCGCGGCAAGCCCTCCCAGGTCCGGGATCGAGGTCGTCATGAAGCTCGGCGCGACCACCGAGACCATCACGCAGCAGGGCATCATCTCAAAAAGCTTCTTCACGTCGGGCGAGAAGCCCCGGCCCCGCAGGAACAGGTAGGAGAGGGCCCGGGTCGAGTAGGTCGCGGCCGCCATGCCGAGAATCGTGAGGAGCTGGAGCAGCGTTATTTCCATCTGAGGCCTCCCTTGATGAAGAACCAGGCCGAGGCGAGGCCCGCGATGATGCCCAGCATCACGGCAAGCGGCGTCGAGAGCGCGAGCGAGGAGAGGCCGGCCGCCGCACCGCTTACAAGAACCGGCATGCACCTCCTGCGGCCGGGCCACATCATCGCGGTGAGCGTGATGAAAAGCGCGGGGAAGGCCGCCTGGAAGCCCCACTGCCGAAGGTCTCCGAGCAGGCCGCTCAGTGCGCAGCCGATCACGGCAGAGGTCCACCAGGACAGCCAGAGCGAGCCGCCGACGCCCATGTAGAAGGGAAGCGAGAAGGCCTCATCCTCCGGCACGCCCGCCTTTTTCCTCTCGTAGCAGTCCCGGATCGAGAGCGACCAGCACTCGTCGCACATGAAGAAAAGCGCCGCGAGGGCGCGGCTCCGGGGCTGGCTTTGAAGCCAGGGGGTGAGCGCGGCGCTTAAGACGATGTGGCGCGAGTTGACGAGCCAGGCCGTGAGCACGATCGCCGCGGCCGGGGGCACCGAGGACCAGAGCGAGAGCGCCGCGAACTCCGAGCCGCCCGCGAAGTTAAGCCCTCCCATCAGGCCCGCGGCCAGGGGCGAGAGCCCCACGAAGGCGCAGGTCGCCCCCATGATGAGGCCCACCGGCACCATGCCGACCAAAATCGGCGAGACCGTCCTCACTCCCCGCAGAAACTCGGCCGCCGCCGAGGCTGGCGCCAGTGACATGAAAAACCTCTCTTCAGACTAAAAAAAGGCGGAGGCCCCGCCCTTCCCCCGCTTTCAGGGCCGCAGCCCCGGCTTCCCGCCCCTTCCCGTCCTCAAGTGGCGGCGGGGCGGAGGCGTCCGCCCATTCTAGACACTTTTCCCGACCCCCTTCTTTCTCAGGACGGGCGGCTCACGAGCACCCCGAGCCCGAGCAGCCAGTAGACGAGCCCGGAGCCGCGGACCGCGCGGAGCCGGGCCGAGGGGCTGCGGTTCAGGGCGGACAGCAGGCTCCCCGAGAGCACGGCAAGCAGCACGTTCCAGACCGTGCTCGTCGCGAGAAACGTGAGCCCGAGCAGCAGAAAGGGAACGGGGCTCGATTCCGCCCCGGGCGCGACGAAGGCGGGCAGGAAGGCTAAGAAAAAGAGAGCCACCTTGGGATTGAGCGCGTTGGTGAGCGCGCCGTCGCGCCAGGAGCGCAGGAGGCTTGCCGGGCGGGCGCGCCCCGCCGCGTCGCCCAGGGCGCTGCCGCTTTCGCGGAAAGCCTTCACGCCCAGATAAAAGAGATAGCCCACCCCCAGGCACTTCAGCGCGAAAAATGCGGAAGGGGCGCTCGCGAGCACCGCGGCGAGCCCCAGCGAGACGAGCGTCAGGTGAAAGAGGATGCCCGTTGAAATGCCCAGCGCCGAGGCCACGCCGACCCGTCTGCCTCCCGTGCAGGAGCGGGTGAGGATGTAAAGCGTGTCGACCCCGGGGGTGAGGTTGAGCAGGATCCCTGCCGTGATGAAAGCCCCGTAGTTCACAATGCCGGTCATGGCTGCGGCCTCCTTTGGAGAAATTGAAATTTTCAAAGCGATTCTAGGAACTGAGGGCCTTTGTTTTGGCAAAAACGCGGCATAAAATGTCACTATTCGCTTATCTTGAGGCTAAAAGGATGAAAAAGAGCCGCCCGGTCGACCCCATGAGCCTAGCCGCGGCCTTTCCGCCGCGGGTAGAAAGCGGCCGCGAGACCACCGAGCACGGCGGCGCGGACTTTCCGCTCGCCCTTTACCGCAGGGAGCCCGCTGCGCTGCCCTTCGGCCGCACGGGCTGGCACTGGCACGAGGAGCTGCAGGTCTGCGTCGTGGAGGAGGGATGCGTCCTTTTCCGGGTGGGGGAGGAAGAGCTCGAGGCGGGCAAAGGCAGCCTTCTTTTCATCAACTCGCGGATCCCGCACACCGCCCGCCCAAAACTGCCTGAGGGGAGCACCGGCCCCGCGCGGTACCTCTGCGTCGACTTCAAGCCGCGGCTTCTCGCGGGGCTGCCCTCGAGCCTGATCGGAAAGCGCTACGTGAGCCCCTTTGAGGGGGAGCGGGGGCCGGAGTCCGCGCTGCTGCCCCGGGCGCAGGCGGCCGCCGAACTCTCGCGCGCGGCCGACGCGAAGGAAAGGAAGCAGGCGGGCTGGGAGCTGCGGGCCCTCGGGGCCCTTCTCCTGCTCTGGGCAGAACTGCTCCCGGAGCTCTCGCGCAGGGCCCGCGCGGGAGGAAAGCGCGCGGCCTCCTCGGCCCGCGCGAGCCGGTGCGCCGCGGCCATGATCGACTTCATCGAGGCGCACGCCGGAGAACCCCTGAAGCTCTCCGCGGTCGCCCGGGCCGCAAACCTTTCGGAGTCCGAAGCGAGGCGGGTCTTCACCCGCACGACGGGCGAGAGCCCCATGGCGTACCTGCGCCGCAGGCGGCTCGAGCGGGCCGCTGCGCTTCTCGAGCAGCCGGGGCTTTCGGTGGAGGAGGCGGCCGCCGCCTGCGGCTTTTCATCCGCCTCCTACTTCGTGAGGGCCTTCAGGAAGGAAAAGGGGCTGCCTCCCCTCAGGTGGAGGCGTGCGGGCCGAGAGCCCTGAGGGGAAGCGAGGCCAGGGGTCAGGCCTCGAAGGTCCCCTTCACGATGATTTCGCCCGAGCGCATCATCTGGCGGCCCTTCGAGAAGACGTCGGTCAGGCTGAAGTCCTCGTCGAAAAGGAGGGCGTTCGCGACCGCGCCCTCTTCCACCCGGCCCTGGCCGGCGAGCCCGTGGGAGTCGGCGACGTTGCGGGTGATGAAGCCCAGCACCGTCGGGACCGGCAGCCGGTAGTCGCGGATCAGCTTCTGCACGGTCGAGAGGTTGCACTCGATGCCGCAGACCGCGAGCCCCACCATGTTGCCCTTGTCGTCAAAGCGCGGCTTCGAGCCGTGGCCGTCGGAGCTCATCGTGATCAGCTTCGGGTCGACGCCGGCCTCGAGCGCCTCGGCGAAGGCCTCGGCCGGGCCCTCCTTGAAGCAGCACGAGCCCCCGGTCGTGATGTCGATGTAGCCGCCCGCCTTCGCAAAGGCCACGGCCGAGTCGAACACGTGGCGGATGCGCGCGCAGTGGGTGGGGCGGATGTGCTTGATCGGGAAACCCCGCGAGACGATTTCCCTGTACATGTCGAAGGCCCCGGGGATGTTGCCCGAGTGGATGTGCAGGACCCCGACCTTGCCCGTGATCATGCCGGCAAGGCGGATGTCGGCAAGCAGGTGGATCACCTCGTCCACGGTCGGAAACGAGCTCCTGTGGTCCCCCAACGCAATCTTCACGCCGAGGCACTCGGGCACCATGAAGATGTCCTTCGCGGCCTCCCCGCTCATCGTGGTGGGCGGGAAGCGGTAGTTGCTCGTGTACATCCAGGCGTTCGCGCCCTCGGCCGAAAGAGCGCGCACCTTGGCGAGCAGGTTCTCGATCGAGCGGGTGATGAAGTCGGTTCCCGAGACCCCGACGAGGCTCGTGGTGCCGCAGGCGATGAGCTCCGAGAGCACGAGTTCCGGCGTCCTTGAGACCGGGCCGCCCTCGCCGCCGCCTCCGGTCACGTGGATGTGCTGGTCGAAAAAGCCGGGCGCGAGGATTTTGCCCTTCGCGTCGATCGTCTCGAGCCCGGGGAGGCTTACCGAGAGGTCCGGCCCCACCGCGAGGAAGCGGCCTGCGGCCATGAGGACGTCGTTCACGCCGAGGTCGTCGGGAGAGTAGACGCGGGCGTTCTTGATCAAAATGGGCTTCATGTTCATGTCTCCTTAGGGGAAGGGGCGCCCCCTTTTAAGCCCGGGGCGCCCGTCTGTCTGGTCGTCAGAGGAAAACGGCCGAGGCCGCGATGTTGGTGATCAGCGCGAGCACCATCACGGGAATCGTGCGCCGCACGAGCTGGAAGGGGCTGATGCCCGCAATCGAGGACACGGCGATTGTGACGCCCGCGATCGGGCACATCGTGCGGGCGATGCCCGCGGAGAGCTGCACCGGCACGGCGAGCACGGCCGCGTTCATGCCGACAGAGGCCGCGGCCTCGGGCAGCAGGGGCGAAAAGGCGAAGAAGGCGGCGTTGCCCGAGCCGGTGACGAGGGTCGCGATCACCATGATCGCGATCATCACGAGCAGCATCAGCCACACGCCCGCCGACTCCATGGAGGCCGCGGCCTGGATCATCGTGGTGATGCCCCCGACCTTGGTCATGCCGAGCGCGAAGAGCTCGGCGCAGCAGATGAGCGAGACCGTCGAGGTGAAGACCTTGCCCATGCCCTCGAAGACGGACTTCGTGCGAAGGATCGCCTCCTTCACCTGGCGGTGCGTCACGAGGTCCACCACGAAGGCGAGCAGGATCGAGAGGATGATCGCGGTCTGCAGCGACAGCTTCACGCCCTTGTAGACCATGGGCGAGAAGACGATGAGAAGCACAAGCGGCACCATCGGGAGCACCGCGTACCAGCCCGGGCCCGCGCCTTCGAAGGCCTTGGAGACATCGCGCTTTTCAGCGGGCCCGGCGGCCTCAGCGGCGCCGGCGGCCGCGTCCCTGCGGTCAAACCACCGCTGCACGAAGAAGTGCCCGACCGCGACCACCGCGATCACGCAGACCGCCACCGGGATCTGGTTCTGCACGAAGTAGGTGACCACGTCCGTGTTGAGGAGGTCGGCCGCCCGCATGGCGTTGGAGGACGAGGGCCCGAGGTCGAGGCAGCAGGTCGAGCCGATCACCGCCGCGGCCGAGGTCTTCGAGACCCCGAGCGCGATGAGCAGAGGATAGATCGAGGCCATCAGCAGCAGCCCCAGCCCCACCGCGGAGTTGATGAACAGCGCCATGAACTGCCCGATCACGTAGGTGACGGCCAGCAGCACGTAAGGCGAGCGGATCGCCGAGAGCGGCCGCACGCAGGCTTTCACGAGCGCCTTGGAGGCGCCGATCTTGTCCATGTAGTAGGAAAAGCCCGCGATCCACATGATGTTGAGGCCGAGCCCCGGGAGCCTGCCCTTCATCTTGTCGGTGAAGGCCTGCGCGAAGTCAAACCCGATGAAGTGCGTGGAGGCCTTGGGCGAGACCGGATCGACGCCGAAGCAGGCTGCGATCACTAGAAAGACCAGGCCCGCGAGGAGAAGGACCGTGGGGGATAGTAGCTTTTGAAGATGCACCAGGCGACGACCGCGATCACCGCCAGCGTGATGATGACTCCGAGCATAGAGACTCCTTTGGCGTGGGTAACCGGGGGGAGCCTGCGGCCGCAGGGAAGGCCGGCCCTCCCCTTCTCTTTTTTCTTTGAGCGGCGCGCAGACGGGACGTTCCGGGCGCGCCAGCCCTGATTATCGGCCGATGAAGGCAAAAAATCACTTGGAATCGTCAAGCGGCCATTTACGCGACATTGCCCGCTTTTGCAAAATAATTAGGGAAAAATGCATATTTTCCCGATAAGATCAAGGTTGCAGCACTCTTTGAAAAACAGCCTGAATTAGGTATTATTGCCTAGTATCCACCAGCGGCCGTCCCGACCCGGGCTCGCAAGGATGCCCTTTGAGGGAACAGAGAAGCCCGGAAGCGGGGCCGGTCCGCCATCCTGAGGAGAAATCATGACAATACTGTGCTGGGTCGCGGTCGCGGTGATCATCGCGACCATCTACGGCCTGATCAAACGCTGGGAGACGCGCCTGGTGCTGATCGCGGCGGGCTTCCTGCTCTGCTGCGTGAGCCTGCAGCCGATGGCCGCGCTCAACGCCTTTGCCAAATCGATGACGAACAACTCGCTCATCATGGCAATCTGCGGCTCGATGGGCTTTGCCTTCGTCGCGAGCTACACGAAGTGCGACCGCTCGCTCGTCTATTACCTGTCCTCCCCGATCAAGGGGCTCGGCATTTTCCTGATCCCGATCTGCACCCTGATCACGTTCCTCGTGAACATCGCGATCCCCTCGGCCGCGGGCTGCGCCGCGGCCGTGGGCTCGACCCTGATCCCGGTGATGCTGCGCGCGAGGATCAAGCCCGCGGCGGCCGCCGCCGCAGTGCTCGCCGGCACGATCGGCTCGTACCTGTCGCCCGGCACCTCGCACAACCCCTTCGTTGCCAAAATGGCCGGCATCAGCGTGATGGACTTCATCGGCACGCACATGTGGTACTCCATCATGTGCGGCGTGATCCTCATCGTGGGCACGGCGATCGTCTGCTTCATCCTGGGCGACGGCAAGGGCGATGAGAACGCCCAGGTTGACCAGAGCAAGCTCATGAGCAACGACGGCTTCAAGCCCAACCCGCTCGGCGCCCTGGTGATGATCGTCCCGATCGCGATCCTCGTGGTCGGCAACGTCTGGGTCCCGGCGATCAAGACCGGCGTCGCGCAGGCCATGCTGATCGGCGCGATCTGCGCCCTGCTGGTGGCCCGCGCCGACCCGCAGCAGTTCTCCCGCGAGTTCTTCAAGGGCATGGGCAAGGGCTACGCCGACGTGCTGGGCATCATCATCGCCGCGGGCGTCTTCGCCGCGGGCCTTCGCACCTCGGGCCTCATTGACGCGGGCATCGCCGCGCTGAAGGAATCGAACGAATTCGCCCGCTGGGGCGGCTCCCTCGGCCCCTGGATCATGGGCGTGCTCTCCGGCTCGGGCGACGCTGCGACCCTTGCCTTCAACGAGACCGTCACTCCGCACGCGAAGGAATTCGGCATGACGATCGAGAGCCTGGGCGGCCTCGCGTTCCTCTCGGGCGCCCTCGGTCGCACGATGTCCCCGATCGCGGGCGTCACGATCCTCGTGTCCGGCATCGCGATGGTGAATCCGCTTGAGGTCGTGAAGCGCACCTGCATCCCCTGCGTGATCGCGGTGATCGCCTGCGCGCTGCTCATGGTCTAGAGCCAGCCGATCCAAACAACTGATTCATCAGTGAAGCCGGCCGTTCAACTGAACGACCGGCTTTTCGTTTTAAAGCTTCTCCCGGACCACGGCCCCGACAGCATCTGCCGCTTTCATCTCTTCGCCGCTGCCCGAAAGCCGTGCGCTGCCCGCCTATAATCGACAGGCATCTGCCCGGCGGATCGATGAAACCGCGCAATCTGATGTTTCAACTGCTTATTTCATGATTCCATGATTCTTGAACCGCCGGGTCTCGCCGGACGAATCTTCCCGGCTTCATCAGATGAGCTCAGGATAAAAAATGAAGAATGAACCAGGGCTGAGGGCTGGAATTGTGGAGTCGGGGCAGGTTGAAAGCTCCTTTCCTGAACTTATTCCGTCCATTAGAAGAATCATTTTTGAGGACGGCGGGTTCTTTGGCGGCTACAGAAGGACGGCGGTTCACTTTTCCGGCGACAAGGCCCTCTTCGATGTGGAAAAAACAATAGGCACCGCGCCGGACGAGGCCCTGGGGCGATGCGCAGAAATGGCGAAATCCGAGTTTCTCGCCGAGGTTCGGCAGCTTCACATTGAACAATGGGCGAAAAACTACCGCTCCCCTGATTTGGACGGAGAACAATGGACACTGGAAATCCGCTTCTCCGGCGGGCGCAGGCCTCTGAAGATTGAGGGCAGCAACGCCTTCCCGCCGAACTTTGAAAACCTGCAGCGGCCCATGGCCCCTAAAAAGGACAGGGCCGGCAAGGCGTAAAGGGCGGCAGGCTGCGCTTGAATGAGCCGGCTTTAGGCCCCGGGGCTGCGGCTCCGCCCCCCCTGCTCCAGAAGAGCGCGGGAAGCGCCGGATCCTTTCCCAGAATGAACCAGCGCTTCGCCGGATGCGCAGAGGACGGCGCTCGGAATCACCCCGCAATTTCAGCTGCCGCCGCCGCGGAGCAGCAGGCGCGGGGATTTCCTTTGGCGGAGAGCTCCCGGGCCTCCATCTTCATGGACACCACCGTGAGAAGCACGGCCGCAGCGGCCATGCCGGCAGCGGCAAGCGGCGTGCAGGCAAGGCCCGCGTGGTCGATCACCAGGCCGCCCAGGGTGGCGCCGACGGTGATGCCGAGGCTGAAGGAAGCGATGTTCAGGGAAGACGCAAGGTCCACGGCCGAAGGAACATTCCGCTTGGCAAGAACCAGGATGTAGGACTGGAGGCTGGGAATGCTCATGAAGGCCATGATGCCCATCAGGCTGACGGCGGCAAGGGCGGGAACGGTGTGTGGAAGCGCAAAGTAGAGGCCGGCGAGCACCAGGGCCTGGACGATGAAAATGAAGAACAGGGCGTGAAGCTGGTTCCCGTTTCCGATTCTGCCGCCGGCGGTGTTTCCGATCGCCACGGTCACGCCGTAGAGGACGAGCACCGCGCTCACCATGGGGGCGTCAATGCCGGTGACTTCCGTGAGCAGCGGCGAGAGATAGGTGAAGGCGGCGAAGGTGGAGCCGTAGCCCAGGATGGTGACCGCCATCATGAGAAGAACGTGCGGGTGGGTGACGAGCCGGAGCTGATCCCTCGCCGAGGGCGGGTTGGACGAGGTCCGGATGTCGTCGGGAAGCGCGAGCTTATTGAGCGCCAGAGCGACGACGCCCACCAGCGCGATGCCGAAGAACGGAATCCGCCAGCCGGCCAGGCTGGAAATATAGGTGCCGAGCGGCGCTGCGAAGGCTGTGGCAACGGTAAAGCCGCTGAAGATGAAGGCCACGGCGCCGGCCGCCTTGCTGGGGGGCACCATGCTCACGGCCGCCGCCGAGGCGATCGAGAAGAAGAGGCCGTGGGCCGCGGCGGAGATGATACGGGCCGCCAGGAGCGTGAAGAAGGTGGGGGCGAGAGCCGTGAGCACGTGGCCCGCGATGAAAAGGACGATGGAGGCAAGGAGCACCTTTTTGCGCGCCTGCCGGGACGTCAGGGAGGTGAGCAGGATGCCGCCGATGCCCTGCCCCAGCGCATAAAGGGACACAATCAGGCCCGCGGTGGATGTGGAAACGGAAAACTCCTCGGAAATCTCCGGCAGGATCCCGACGCCGATGAACTCCGTAATGCCGATGCCGAAAAAGGTGGACGCCAGGGCGATCAGGGCAAAGGTTGTCTTTGACATGAACTTCACTTGAAACACCTCAATGAGTCAAAAAAGTCGTTGTGCTTGCAATGCCTGAAACGCCGCAAGTACCCGGGATCAGCGGCTTTCAGAACTTTCGATGGCGAAAATATACAGACGGACTTAAGCCCTGAAAAGTACGCACTTCATGGTGCTATAGGCACTAAAAAGTGCCAATTAAGGCAAAATAAGAAAAAACCAAGAGGAAAATTTTTTTGAAAAAAATTTATCATCTCGCGGTCGACGCCACCCTCGATGTCATCCGCGGCAAATGGAAGCTGCGGATCCTCTGCCATTTGGGAAACGGAACGCTCCGCACCGGGGAGCTCCGCCGCCTCATGCCCGGCATTTCGCAGAAAATGCTGACTCAGTCCTTAAAAGAGCTGGAAAACGCCCATATCGTGAGCCGCCGCTCCTATAACGAAGTGCCGCCCCGCGTCGAATACAGCCTCACGGAGCGGGGCATGAGCCTGCGCGACATCCTGGTGGAAATGTCCGACTGGGGCTCGGCCCTTGTGAAGGCGAGGCAGGAAGAAGGCGACGACGTCCGGATCCTGAATTCGGACGACGAGGGATTCAAGAATATGGGGAGTCAGGCCAATAAATAATGCGGGGCCGCGGGCTCGGACGCTTCGCTGGGAATCGCCCTCTGCCGCCTGTTCCGATGTCGCCAGGGCTGCGCCCCGAAAAAGAGCTCTCCGCAGGGAAAAGGAGCGCAAGTCTTTCCAAGGGCGGCTCCGGACCGCCCTGCTTTCTCTCTATCCGTCCTTTCCACTGGGCTTCAGTCTTTCAGACCGCGAGCTCCCAGTAGCCCACATCCAGATAGCGGCCCTTCTTGAAGCCCGCCTCGGTGATGGTGCCCGCGTACCGGAAGCCGAATTTTTTATGCAGCGCGATCGAGGCCTCGTTCGTCCCCGTGATGATGGAGACCACGCGGTGCGTGCGGGGGTCTTCCTTCGCGAGCGCGATGATCGCGCCCATCAGCTCCCGGCCCACGTGCCGGCCGCGGCACTCCGGGGCCACATAAATGGAAAGCTCCACGGTCGAATCGTAGGCGGCCTTGCTGTTGAAGGTGGAAAGCGTCGCGTAGCCCGCCGGAACCCCGTCCGCCTCTGCGACGATGAGGGGGTGGTTCCCGACGTTGTGGGCGTCGAACCACGCCTGGCGCTCTTTGAGCGTGAGGGGCTCCGTGTCGAAGGTGGCCACGCCGTTCACCACCTCGTAGTTATAGATTTCAAGCAACTTTGGCAGGTCGGCCTGCACCGCGCGTCTGATGTTCATTTTTTTTGCAGAAGAAGGCTGTGGCTGGATAAAAAAGCGGGCATTTGCTGAAAACGGTCCGGCAGTCCCCGCCTCCTGTTCCCTTCCAAAGGACGGACTCCGCTCATCGGAAGCAGCGCGGGAAGCGCCGATACAAGCTGAACGGTAAGCCTAATCCGAAGTTGCCGCAAGCGGGCTGCCGCCGGTCCATCATGGCCGCCGGAATTCCGGCTCCGCAGGACTTCTTCTCATCCGCGGCATCCCGGCCGCCTGAACGGCTGCATTTCAAGACAAATTGCAGGCTGTCCGCGTCTTACGTGTTGCAAGCCCCTGTCTGACAGGGCAGATTGTGTCTTAGCGCGTTTCATTAGAAATCGCAGTGATTCTAATTTAATTATTAAGTTAACGGTTTTTAACAATAAACAAAATGTTATTTTAGGTTAAGTATTATCATATTTATGTAAAAAAGGGGTGTGTTTTGCCTTAGCTTCCGCTCTCAAAAAATACGGTGGTCCAGGGTTTGATCCGCCCCCGTTGTCTGAAGCAAGAGAAAGGCTCAAGGCATGAGAGAAAATTCGCAAACGCTCGCTGCCGGCCGAGTCCGCCTGACGCTCTGCCTCCTGTGCACCCCGCCGCCGGCTCCCGCCCCGCGTTTTACGCCTGTTTTTTCCTCTGCCCCACTCCCTGCAGCCCCTTTCCTTCGTACTTCCCGACACAAGCGCCTAACGCGCTGCTTTCCGGCTTTTTCCCTCCGTCCCCTCCCCGGCAGCAGAGAAACACCAGCAAGCCCCGGTTGCGTGCCTTCCAAATTCCGCGGCAGCGCCCCGGCCGACTCTGCTTCAGAGCACGGCCTGAGGGCGCGAGGAGAGCGGCGAGTCCCGGCCCAAGGAAACTTTTATCAACAAGCCTGAGGAGATTTTGTAATGAACACGATCTACAAGGTCATCTGGGACGCTTCCAGAAGCATGTTCGTCGTCGCCAGCGAATTCGCGAGATCGCACCGGAAGGCTGCCCGCAGAGCAGCCTCTGCAGTCCTTCTTGGAGGAATCGCCGCAGCCGGGGCCGGGGGAGCGGCTTATGCCGCAGACGTGACCCAGACCTACGACTCCAGCCTGACTACATACGTGGTCAGCCCAAACTGTTGAGGCGTAGTTTCCCTAACGGGGCATGCGCAAGCATGCCCCAACTTTAAAAATCTCAATTAAAAAGCTCAAATCGAAGAATCAGCATCGAGCCGCCGCACCAGCGCGCGCATGATCAAAACACTTGCGCGCGCCCATTATTGCGGCGGCGAGCACCGAATTCCATCTGCCGCCACAACCTGATTCTCATAACCATCCCTGCCGATGCACTTGTAGCGCCAGCTCTTCGTGTGATGAGGAGGCTTCACAGCAATACGTCCGCGGTCGTCATGAGGAAGGTTTTCTCTTCCTCGCCGCCTAGTGATATTCGGGTGCGGCGGGATCGCACTATAAACGTCGCAGTTTCATAAACTTAAACTATTGTATTCACCTGCGTTTTCCCGCCGCCTTGAGCCGGATCGTCACTACATCATTGGCCTTCGTGGTCCTGAGAAAATATTCTTAGCTGTTCTCCGGTTTAAGCCGCAGCCCTCGATCTGCCGGCTTTGATGGGCTGAGGTCTGTATTCCATGCCTTTCTCACAGAGTATTCTCCAGGCGATGCGGGCGAGCTTTGCCGCGATGGCGCAGACCTTGACGCCGTATTTCTTTCCGGACGCCTTGATCTTCCGGACCCATTCGCCAAGAGCTCCCTCGAGCCTGTCAGCCATGATCATCAAAGCCGAGGCCCCCTGAACTAACATGGATCTGGGGTGTTTCGGTCCTCTCTTCGTAATGTGGCCCAGGGTGTCCCTGTCTCCAGTCGAGTTCTGGCGGGGCACAAGGCCGAGAGAAGCCGCAAACTGCCGGCTGTCGCGGAAGCGGGAGGCTTCCCCGCAGTGCGTGAGGAGAGCGCCGGCGCATTTGGGGCCAATGCCCGGAATTGTCATCAGACGCTTCGAGGCCTCGTTTGCACGCACGAGTTCGTCATATTTCTGTCCGGCCTTTTTCTCCCATTCAGAGGCCTCGAGCCAGGAGTCCCGTAGCATCAGGAGGGCTTCCCCTGCCAAAGGCGTCAGATCCTTCGTATGCGTCTCTATGAACTCCGGCAGCTGTTCGGCTATGAACCGGCTTGTTTGAGGACTGCTTAAACCATATTCGAGCAGCAGGGCGTGAATTCTGTTTCCGAATTCTATGCGGGTCTTCATGTAGCCCTGATAGATGCGCTGCAGGGACTGGAGATCCTGCTGCGCCTGGGTTTTCGGGACCACATAGCTGATGCCTGGAATGTACCAGGCCCAGGCGATGTAGGCGGCGTCAAGCATGTTGTTCTTCTGATGCCCGCACCGTATGCGCTTCACATCCCCGGGGTTCAGGAGGCGTCCGTCGTGCCCCAGCGCTTTCACCTTGCGGACGAAGCAGTGGCTTCCGCCGCAGGCCTCCATCAGAACGGAGGCCCGGGGCATGTTCGCAAGCCTTTCCAGCAGCTTTTCCTTCGAAATGCGGGGCAGCTTCAGGGCTATCTTCCGATCTTTGTCAAAACCAACAACATCACACTGAGTTTTGGCAAGGTCGATGCCGATGACAACAGCGGGATTGTTTGAGAGGGTAGAATTCATGGCGGAGCGCTCCTTGGTTGGGTATACCTCAGTTATAGCCCCGGGCGGGGTTATGTTCTGAGAAGCAAGGGCGCTCTTTTTGTTTTCAGCTACGGTTTTCATGATGGACGGTCACCGCGAGTAAGGCCCCGCTGTAGGGGGCTGACCATCTCATTAACATTGCCGGCACCCAGCGCAGCACGGTGGGCGGCGAGCTCTACGAGACGGTCACAAGCACCGTGCGCGAAACATACAAGCAAAACCAGGAAACCCACGTCGGGAAAAACCAGGTCAACGAGATCGGCAACCAGAGCAACACAATCCACGGTAACCAGAGCACCAGCATCGGCGGACAGGTTACGGAAACAGTCGGCGGCAACGTACACGAAACCTACAACGCTGATCAGGACACCTATGTCAAGGGAACACGGACCCTCCGGGCCGGAACCCAAAACAACCAGATCAGAGGCCAGCAGATCAACAACATCGGCACCCACTTGACCACCACTGTCGGAGGCCGGCTCACGGAAACCGTGACCGGGGGCGTCGCGGAGTACTACAACGGCGGCCAGGAGACTTCGGTTCAAGGCCATCAGAACAACCTTGTCTACGGCGAAGAGTACAACTATGTCGGCGGAAGGCTTCGTGAAACCGTCAAGGGGGACGTGCTTGAAAACTACGAGGGCGGCCAAAAGACTACGGTCAAAGGGCTTCAGACCAACCTCCTCGACCGCCAAAGCAACAAAATTGCACTCGACCAGTCCACAGAAGTCGGCCGCGACCAGAGCAATGTCGTTGGCGGCGAGCTCTATGAGAAGGTCACTGGCGATGTCCACGAAATCTACAAGGCCAACCAGGGCACCGACGTCACGGGCTCCCAGACTACTACTGCCGGCGGCCAGCTTTCGGAGACTGTAGCGGGCAACGTGGAAG
Source organism: Mesosutterella faecium (assembly GCF_022809315.2). Taxonomy (NCBI): domain Bacteria; kingdom Pseudomonadati; phylum Pseudomonadota; class Betaproteobacteria; order Burkholderiales; family Sutterellaceae; genus Mesosutterella; species Mesosutterella faecium. The sequence continues at coordinate 1,964,338 of NZ_JAKZJU020000001.1, forward strand.
AAGTTTACAAGGGGCACCAAAGGACTGCAGTCACTGGGAATCAAACTAACGTTGCAGGCGGCTTTCAGATCAACAATGTTGGCGGCTTCCTCACCGAGGAAGTTGGCGGCGACGTGGACGAAACCTACAAGAAAAATCAAAGAACCAAGGTCACGGGAGACCAGACCAATGTCGTCGGCGGCGTCCAGCGCAACACTGTCAACGGCTATGTCCAGGAGACTGTTGAGGGAGTCGTTGACGAAACCTACAAGGGCGGCCAAAGAACGACCGTCACCGGGCTGCAGACAACCATCACAGACAAACAGACCAACAAAATTGCACTCGACCAGTCCACAGAAGTCGGCCGCAACCAGAACAATACTGTTGGCGGCGAGCTCTATGAGAAGGTCACTGGCGACGTCCACGAAATATACAAGTCCAATCAGGCCACTGATGTCAAGGGCACTCAGATCAATACTGTCGGCGGCCAGCTTCAGGAGACTGTAACCGGGCTGGTCACCGAAAACTACAACGGAGGCCAGACGACCACGGTCAAGGGAACCCAGAACAATACTGCTGATGACCAGAACAACAAAACCACCGGTTATCAGCACAACATGGTCGGGGGATTCCTCCAGGAGGACGTCACCGGCAACGTAATTGAAAACTACCAAAGCAATCAGACAACCACGGTTAAAGGAACCCAGAGCAACAATATCGGCAGCCAGAACAATACGATCAGCGGTTATCAGCACAACACCGTTGGAGGCTGGCGCCTGGACGAAGTCACGGGCAATGTGACTGAAAATTACAAAGGCGGCCAGTCGACCACGGTCTACGGCGGCCAGAACAACACGGCCAACGGCTACCAGCACAACACTGTCAACGGCTTCCTTCTGGAGGATGTCACCGGCAACGTGACCGAAAACTACCAGGCCAATCAGACAACCACGGTCAAAGGAACCCAGAGCAACAATATCGGCAGCCAGAACAATACGATCAGCGATTATCAGCACAACACCGTTGGAGGCTGGCGCCTGGACGAAGTCACGGGCAAAGTGACTGAAAATTACAACGGGGGCCAGGAGACCAACGTCACCGGAGACCAGTCCAACAAAGTCACAGGAAACCAGAGCAATACGGTCACCGGAACTCTCAAGGAGACTGTGACCGGAAAGGTGACGGAGAACTACAACGGCGGGCAGGAGACGAAAGTCGAAGGCGACCGGGTCAGCACGGTCACGGGCGAACTCAAGGAAACGGTGGGGAAAGACGTGACCGAAGACTACCGTTCCAACCAAACCACTACCGTCGCCAAGGATCAGACTGTCAACGTCAAGGGTAATCAGACGAACAACGTCGAGGGCCAGCTCCAGGAGACCGTCAAGGGCGATGTGACTGAGGATTACAAGTCCAATCAGACCACTACCATCGCCAAGGATCAGACTGTCAACGTCAAGGGTAATCAGACGAACAACGTCGAGGGCCAGCTCCAGGAGACCGTCAAGGGCGATGTGACTGAGGATTACAAGTCCAATCAGACCACTACCGTCGCCAAGGATCAGACTGTCAACATCAAGGGCAGCCAGGCAACCACCGTAGCCCTGAACCAGTCCAACACGGTGAGCGGGAACCAGACCAATACGGTCGGAGGCACCCTCACAGAGACTGTAGCGGGGCTCGTGACTGAAAACTACAACGGCGGCCAGACGACGAACGTCGCCGGCGACCGGACGGTCTCCGTCACCGGCAGTCAAAGCTCCACGATCGGCGGCAATCTCGACACCCGGGTGAGCGGCGCCATGACGAACAGCGCCCGCTCGATCTCCAATACAACGACGGGCGACCTCACCAACACGGTGGGCGGCAGCCTCACCAGCAGCGTCACCGGAGCCTACGGCCTCAGCGCGGGATCCATCAGCACCGAGGCCGGCACGACGATTCTCCAGCAGGCCGGGCAGTCCATCACGCAAAGGGTGGGATCGACCAGCTTCGTGATGACCGAGGGCCGGCTCGACGCGGGCGGGGCCAAGTTCACCAACCTCGCCCCGGCCCGCATAGCCCCGGACTCCACGGACGCCGTGATCGGCAGCCAGCTCTGGGCGGCGAACAACCGCATCAACAACCTGAGCGAAGACATCGCGAAGTCCGGCGCCGCCGCGGCGGCCCTGGCCGCCCTGCACCCGCTTGACTTCGACCCGAACCACAGGTTCTCGATCTCCGCGGGCCTCGGCCACTACAAGAGCAGGGAAGGCGTTTCAGTCGGCGCCTTCCTGTACCCGACCGACACGGGCAACCTGCTCCTTTCGGCGGGCTACGCCGCATCGGCTTCCGACAGCCACATGGTGAACGTGGGCCTTTCCTACCGCTTCGGCGGCAGCTACACGCATCCGGCCGACTTAAAGGCGGAGCTCGCTGAAGAAAAAGCGAAGAACCGCGATCTCGCGGCCAGGCTTGACGCCCTGCAGACGAAGTTCGACGCTATCGCCGCAAGGCTCGACTCGCTCGAGGCCAGAAAGTAACCGCGGGGAAGAGCCGCTGCCGGCCCCGGCCGATCCGAAGCGATCGAATCCAGCCGCCCCGGCAGGGGCCGCGGTTCGGGAAGCCCTTCAGACAGCCCTGCCTGAAGGGCTTTTTTAAAGCGCCCGCGCGTGAAGCACGGCTCTGAAGCCTCTGAGGCGGGCCCCGGGCCCGTGCGGGGGCAAGGACCGGGCCGGGCGTCCGGCACCCGGCGGACCAAAAGAGGGAAGCCCGCTTCTACTGCCGCCTTACTTGCGGCCGATCAGGAGCTCGGAGCCCGAGAGGTTGAGCTTCCAGGATTCCTTTTTCGTGATGAACAGGCCGTCGGTCGTGTCGAGGAGCTCGACCTTCTCAAAGCCCGCCTTCTTCAGCTTTTCAACGTAGGCGTTCATGTCCCCGAACTTCTCCTTTCGGCCGAAGTAGTCGTGGAGCACGAAATGCCCGCCCTTTTTGAGCACCCGCATCGTCTCGTCGATCAGCTTTCCCTTGTTGAGGATGGAGGAGCTGCTGTAGAGGTAGTTGCTCACGACGAGATCGAAGGACTCGTCGGGATAAGGCAGCTTCGCGGCGTCGGCCTTTTCGAAAGTCACGTTGGGGACGTTCTCGGCTCGCGCGTTGGACTCGCAGAGCGCGAGGCTGCCGCTGCCGCCGGAAAACACCCGCGGCCAGGTGTCGATGCCCACCATGCTCGAGCGCGGGTGGCGCCGGGCGACCTCGATCGCGAGAGCGCCGGTTCCGGTCCCGAGGTCAAGCCCCTTTCCTCCCTCGGCCAGCTTCGCGCGGGCGGCGATGTCGTCGATGATCCGGCGCGCGTAAGAGCCTGAATCATTCAGGTCGAAGGCGCGGGTGAGCCTGATCATCACCGCACAGGCCCCGGCGAGAATCACCAGCGCAATGCCGAAAAAGAACAGGGAGAAGGTCCGAATCGCCCCGGGCGCGAGGCTCGAAAACGCCGTGACCACCCCGGTGAGCGAGACCGCGGTCGCAAAGCCGGTCGCGTAAAGAAGGCTGCGGGGGATCCAGTTTTTATAGTCGGGCTTCATCGCTTGCTCCGGTCGAAAATGAACCCTTTATTATCTCTCGGCCGGAGGAAACGGTCCCGCGGCCCCGGAAAGCGGGAAAAGCCCCCGGGCCTGGCCCGCCCCGGCCCCGTCCCAGGGAGAGAGAGTGAGACGCAGGCGGCGGGGCCGGGGTGCAGCCGGGAGTAAAGCCCCTTTCCCCGGGCTTACCGGGCGGCCGAGGCGATCCTGCCCACAATGAGCCCCGAGGCGACGACGTCGCAGAGCCTCGTGGAGATGGACCCGCAGGTGGAGCCCGCCGCATAGAGTCCGGGGATCGGGGCGTCGTCCGAGGCGCGCAGGGCCTGGAAGTCGGGGTTCACCTCGAGCCCGCCCTCCGTCTTGTAGGCCAGCGGCCAGTTCGCCGCCGTGATGTAGTACGGGGGAGTCATCGCGCGAAACAGCGGATCGGTGCGGCCGAACTCGGTGTCCCTGCCCGTCTTCCCGTCCCGGTTGATGCGGTCGATCGTCTCGCGCAGCCCCTTCGGGTCGACTCCCACTTTGGCCGCGAGCTCTTCGGGCGTGTCCGCCTTGAAAAGCCCGTGCCCCGCCAGCGCCTTGTCGAACTGCCAGCGGTCGCGGTTGGGGCCGCGGAAGGTCTTCTCGTCAAAGACCGCGTAGCCCACCTCGTTGTGCGTCGACAGGAGCTTGAGCGCGCAGCCCGAATAGCGCGACTCGTGCTCGTTGGTGATGCGCCGCCCGGCCTTCGTGACGAGAAAGGCCGTGTCCACGTCGAACATGATCCAGGAAACCCCGGGCGTGCCCTTCCTGGGGCCTGCGTAGAGCTTGGGCATCGACTCCATGTCTTCGATCGCGGCCCCTGCCCTGCGGCCCATCACGATGCCGTCGCCCGTGTGGTCCGTCGGCACTCCGTCGCCCACGGCGGTAAAGCCCGTCTGGATCCCGGACCAGAAGCGCTTGTAGCGCTTCATCATCGCCTTGTTGTTGAGGAATCCCCCGGTGGCGATCACGATCGAGCGGGCTCGGATCGCGACCGGGCTGCCGCCCGAGACCGGGCGGGCGATGACGCCCACCGCGCGGCCGCCGTCCATCACAATTTCCGAGGCCCTCGTGAGCGGGAGGATCTTTCCGCCGCGGCGCTCGATCTCGGAGACCATGCCTTCGGCGAATTTGCTCATCGAGCCGTTTTCAGTCGGGCACTGGAAGGGCTTCGCAGGGTTCATCCTGCGGAACTTGATCCCGTAGCTCTGCACGAAGGCGACCACCCGGGGCGAATATTCGGCCGAGCGGTGCAGGACCTCGGGGTTGTGCTTGTTCACGCCCGAGTAGATCACCGAGAGGCGCAGGTTGTCGCGGACCTTGGAAAGCGGCTCGTCGTCGACCCCGGACTCGATCTGCTTCCAGTAGTCCTCGACCTCGACGTGCTGCGTGATGCCGGCCGCGTCGTGCAGCGGCGTGCGGGCGCTGTAGAACTGGCCGGCCGAGAGCACCCCGTCGCCCCCGAACCAGGCGCGCTTGTCGATCAGCATCACCTTCGCGCCGGCCCTCAGAGCCGTGACGCCTGCCGTGAGGCCCGCAAGCCCCGCGCCTACGATGAGCACGTCGGTCGTGCGGTCCCAGCGCCGGGGCGACGAAGCCGAGGCGCTGCGAACCGGGAGGGCCGCCGCGGCGCCAAGGGCTGCGGCCGAGGCGAAGAAGCTCCTTCTGTTCATGATCTTAATGTTTTCTCTCCTTGATGGAAAAACGAAACGACAATCCCTGCGTGCCGGAGAAAATATAAAGAAAGAGATTAAAAAACAAATATATGAAATGCCTTTCGCTTCGTTAGCCAAAAGCTAGCGAACAAGCCCCCGGGGCCGCTTTCCCCGCTTTCCCGGTGGCGCAAATCCCGCGCGGGAGGCATCATGCAGGGAGGCGCCGCCCCAAGGCCGCCCGCCGATTACCGCCAGAAGGAAAAAGCCCATGACCCCTGCGAGCCCCCGCAGCCCCGGACGAACCCTCGCGCTTTTGTGCCTCATCGGCTTTTGCGCGGGCTCGATCTACGCCTGGAGCGTGCTCGCGGCCGCAAAGGCCGAAGCGCTTGCCGCAGCCGGCGCCGCGGCGGGCGCCTCGGGGCTCTCGCTCGCCTTCGGGATCGCAAACGGCATCGGCCCGGTCCCGATGATCGCGGGGGGCCTCGCGAACGACCGCTTCGGGCCCCGCCCGGTGATCATCGCGGGGGCGCTTCTCATCGGCTCGGGGCTTGCCGTCTGCGGGCTCGCGCAGGAGGCGGCCCAGGTCATCGCGGGCTACGGGGTCCTCTTTGGCCTGGGGCTCGGGCTCTCCTACGGGGCGGTGGTAAGCACCGCCGTCCGCCTTTTCCCCGGGCGCCGGGGACTCGCCTCCGGGCTCGTCACCGCCTCCTACGGCCTGAGCTCCGTGCTCGTGCCCCCGGCCGCCCAGGCGCTGATCGAATCGGTCGGCATTGCCGGCACGTTCTTCACGCTCGGGGCGGTCTTCGCCGCCGTGATGACCGCATGCGCCCTCGCCGCGGATCTTCCGGGGGCCCGAAGCGCCGCGGCCGGCCCCCGCTCCGGCGGGCTTTCCCCGCGGGAGATGCTCCGAGCCCCCGAGTTCCTCCCGATGATCCTGGTGCTTCTTACCGGAGCGCTCGCGGCGATGATGGTTCTCTCGCAGGCCGCCTCGATCGCGAGGGACCTGATCGGGGCCGGCGCGAAGGAGGCCGCGCTCGCGGTTTCCTTCATCGCCCTCTTCAACATGGCCTCGAGGCTCGCCGCCGGACACCTTTCCGACCGCCTCGGGCGCCTTCCGGTGCTCGCGGGCGCGCTGGCCGCGGCCTTCGCCGCGCTGGTTCTGCTACTTTTTGCCGGCCGCGGCGACTACGCCCTCTTTCTTCTCTCCGGGGCCCTCACCGGGGCGTCGCTTGGCAGCTTCATGGCCGTCTACCCGGGGCTTACCGTCGACCGGTTCGGTCCCGCCCACGCCGGGGTGAACTACGGGATCGTCTTCTGCGGCTTTTCCGCCGCGGGGCTGCTCGGCCCCGTGATCGCGGGGGCTTTCGGCGCGGCGGGGGCCGGCGGCCGCGCGGGCACCGCGCTCGCCCTGGCCGTCACGGCGGCGAGCTTTCCCTGCCTCGCGCTGCTTTCCCGGGCAATCCGGCGAAGCGGACGGCCGGTTTAAAGGGATCGGGTTCAGCCCCGGGACTTCGAAAAGTCCCGGGCGAGGGCGAGCTTTGCCTTCAGGTAGTCGGAAAGCGCCTTGTCCTCGCAGTAGACCCGGGCCCCGCGGATCCCGCGCGAAAGCAGCACCCGGTAGCAGCGCTGCACGTACTTGAGGACGAGGCCGCTTCTCAGGCGGCGCTTTTCTGCGCCCTTGAGGCCGCAGCCGCTTCCAAAGAGCCCTGCCTTTCCCGCCGAGTCCTTAAAGGAGTCGTAGTCCGCGAAGACTTCCTTTTTCACCGGGTCGTAGCGCAGGTCGCGCCCGATCAGGACCCCGACATAGTCGAATTCGAGCCCCTGACAGGTGTGCACGCAGCCCACCTGGCCGCGGGTGCTGTCGAGGATGGCCCACTCCGTGGAGCTTTTCCGGCTGTTCCAGGGCAGCGACACCGCCACCCGCCCCTCGTGGTCGTGAACCTCGACGTCGTTGACCTGGGCGTCCGGGTTCACGCCCTCAGGCGACCAGTCCCAGGCGTAGCCCGCGAGAAGCCTCGCGCCCTCGAGCACGCCGCCTTTCTGGAGGCTGTGCCCGGCGGGCAGCTTCGCATTGATGTCCTCGACCCAGCGCACGAGCTCCCGCGGATCGTCAAGGACATCGAAATCGAAAGCGCTCCTGTCCCACCCCTCCTCGTTTGCCGTGGCCCCGCTCCGGCGCGGCATCTGAAGCGCGTCCGAGAGCCAGTTGAGGAACCCTTCGGCTCCCTGGCAGCGAAACTGCGCCTCGAGCCTGAGCGGCCCCACGACCTCGGCCCCGTAGTGCGAGGCCACCTCGCGGATGCGCTCGACGCTGCCCTCGTCGACCGGCCGCAGGCTCTGCTCCTCGTCGAGGAAGAACACGCAGACCGCGGCCGCGCGGATCACGTCCTGCACCATGGAGCTGCCGCGGTACATGTTGGTCCGGGTGTTGAGCCTGTGGGCCTCGTCGACCACCAGCACCGAATAATCCGGAGCGATGAGCGCGGGGTCGAATCCGGGGCCGGAGTCGCTGCGCGACTCGGGCTTGAAGAAGGTGGTCGCCCCGCGGAAGAAGCAGTTCACGTCGCCCGCGCGCCGCAGGCTCTCGAACCGCTCGGAGGGCTTCACGCCCTTTAAGACCGCGAGCAGCGCGTTGCGGTACGAGGCGGTGGGCGAGACGAAGCGGATGTTGCGGGCGAAGGAGTCGGACGAGAGGCTTCGCAGCAGCTCCGCAAACACCGTGAGCGCCACCACGGACTTGCCCGTTCCAGGGCCCCCTTCAACGATGATGGCCTTCCGGGCGAAGCGCCGCTGCCCTTCTGGCTTTTCGAAGGCCTCGCAGTCGCGCTCGACCGTGAGCTTCGCCTGCGTGAGGATCCGCCGGTAGGCCACGTACTGGTCCTCGATCAGAACAAAGCCCTCGCGCTTAGTCTTTGAAAAGAGCCGGCCGACCTCTTCGATGAGGCGCGGGGAGGGCGTGAGGCGCCCGTTGAGGAGCTCCCAGGAGATCGCCCGGCCGCGGCCGGCTCCGACGGCCCGTTTCAGGTAGCCCGCAAGGCGCGACTGGTCCCGCGCGTCAAAAAGCGGGGCCTGCCTCACGTACACGTCGTTGGGCGGCGCGGACAGGCTCGCCTTGTCCGTGTAGTCGTTGTGCAGGTACGCGCAGGCGCGCGGGCGGATCTTCCCCTCGTAGACCGGCGCGCACATCGAGCGAAGGAACCGCTCGTAGGAAGAGGCCTGGAGGCTCGGGTGCGTGAGCACGCGGTCCCTTCCTCCCACCCGCGTCTCCACGAGCCCCGGATCCTCGGGCAGGGGCCTTGCGCTACTCCACTGCTTGAGCTCGATGATGACGAAGTTCGCAGCGCCCTTCTCGTCGTGCCCGGTCACGATCACGTCCACCCGGCGGCTCGTGCGCGGCAGCCGGTACTCGAGCAGCACCCCGCAGTCGTCCGGCAGAGCGCCCATGGCAAGGGCTTTCTCGACGTAGCCCAGGGAGTTGGACCAGGAACGGAACTCGCTCGTGCGGGTGCGCTGCGCCTCCTCGGGCGAGAGCGGCGCGCCCGAACGGAAGATGTCCGCGAGCATGAGCGGGATGAGGTGCGGATCGCGCATGTCGGCGCGGAACCGGCCAAGCGAATTGTGGTAGACGACGGGCATGCCGGGCTTCTCGCCTCCTTAAAAGGGGGCCCTGATTCCGAAAAAAAGGAAAAGGGAAAACAGAGTCCTATCATAGCCTGCGGAAAGCCGCTTTCCGCCCGAGGCCCGGGTGCTTCCTTCAGATCCCCGCTTTTCCCTGGCGCCTTCAGGCCGCGCCGCCCTTTTTCACGAGCTCCGCGCGGTCGAACTCTCGGCCGTCGGGCAGGAAGCACTTCACCGAGAGCCTTCCGCTGTCCGCCTCAAGGAGGAGGTAGTTGCCGAGCTCGGGGCGCGTCCCCCGGACAATGTCGAGCTTGTGCACGGCCGCGATGTCGTGGGGAAGGTTCCCCGCCACGCCGCAGACGAAGTAGCAGGGGCCGGAGGCCGCGCGGCGGAAATTTCGGATGTGCCCGCGGCGGCGGTAGGTGTGAAGGTGGCCGGCGAGGACCAGGTCCACCCCGCTGTCTTCGAAAAGCGGCATCAGCGCGCGGCCGGTCTTCGAGAAGCCCACCTTGAGGCCGGGCTTTTTCGCGCTCGGGTAGTGCATGATGTCCTTGTGCATGAGAACCACGGTCCAGGGGCGGTCGGTCTTCCTGCCCTTTTCGAGGAACCAGGCCTTCATCGAGGCGAGGAGCCCGGGCCTGAAGTCCTCCGCATCGAGCCACTGGGTGTTGAGGACCACGAAGTGCACGGGGCCGGAATCGAACGTGTAGAACCAGCGTTCGAGCCCCGGCACGCCGTTGCCGGGGACGGTGAAGAACTCAAGGTAGGGCGCGGGGAAGGTCCGGCTGAAATGCCGCTCGCCGGGCCGCATCCGGTAGCACTCGTGGTTGCCCATCACGGGGGCGATCGGCTGGCTCATCGCGCCGGGCCGCACCGCCGCGAACCAGTCCTCCCAGTAGCCGAGCTTCGAGCCCATGTCGACGAGATCCCCGAGGACGGTTGAAAAGTCGGCCCCGGGCTGCTGCTTCTGAGCCGCGCGGTAGATCTTCTTCCATGTTTTGAAGAGGTCCTTCGACTGGGTGTCGGTGAAGACAAGCGCCCGCACGGCCGAGTCCGACGCGGTCCGAAAACCGTGCCAGCGGCCGCTCTCCCCGATCCGGTACTCGTAGGAAGCCGCAGGATCCAGGCCCGTGAGCTGCACGGCGTGCAGCGGGAACCCGAGTCCCTCGAGCGTCACGCCGCGGGCGGGGCTCTCGATCGACTTGAGAAGCGTGCCGGAGCCCGCCGCCCGAAGCTCCAGCCGGTCGACTCCGGGGTTCACCCATTCGACCGTGACGCTGCGGGCCGTGTCCGCCCCCACCGTGAGATGGGGCGTGTGAAAGGCGCCAGCGAGCCCGCCCTTCTTCCCGTCCGGTTCCGCGCGGACTGCGCCTTCGCCCGAGGCACAGCCGGCAAGCAGCGCCGCGGAGCCCGCCGCCGCTCCCGTGAGGAGCCGGCGCCTCGTAATCGCCAAGAGCCCTTTGTCCATGTCCCTCTCCTTTAAGACGACGGCCTTTCTTCCTTTTCAAGGCCTGGGAGCGGTCGCGCGGAGATTCCGCTGGCGGCGGCAGGGCGCGCCCCGGGAGCTCATTTTAGATTTTTGGCCGAAAAATCCCATTTCAGAAAAAGCCCGCGGTTCCGGGCTGCGGCCCCGCTTTCGTCCTTGCCGCCTGCCCCGCCCGCCTGGGCGCTTGATCTGGCGCTCTTCCGGGCCTGGATGGTTCGGGGCCGCCATCCAGAGGCATCCTCCGGCTCCTGCTGCCCGCGGGGAAGAGGGGCGCGGCATTTCGCGAAGCGGCAGGCAGAAAATAAAAAACTGCGGGAATTCAACAGACATTGAATTCTTCCGCAGTTCCTTTTTAAAAAGGTCCACAAAACTTATTCATATTATCAAAAAATATTCGTTTTAAAAGAAAACACCCTCTTTTTATGGGATGGCTTTCTTAAATTGCTTAAAAAATAGGCAGTACGACAAATCACTGAATCCGAAACAGGATTTTCGAAAAAGGGCCGAGTTATCCAAAGGAGCTGTGGAAAAATCGAAAGGGGGTTTCCGGATTAAAAGCTTTAATTTAAATTTATTTTGCAATCTATTGATTTTTAACATTTTCATATTATTTTTATTTTCTCTTCGAAAAAGGGGCTCCCGGCCCCTTCCGGGGCTTTCCGGGGCCTGGCCCTGAAGTCCCTGATTTGCCGAAGCTTTCCTGAAAGAACGGGCGTGCGCAGCCTCCAGGGACTTAAGCATGCGGGGACCGCCTCCGCGGCCGGCGGGCCCGCCCCAGGTCCCGGACATATTCACCCCGTCTCTGGAACATAAGGCACGGGCCGGGAGAACGACAAAATTCGTCAACCGCAGTGAACGATTTTTACGAAAAATTCGTTCAACGGACTTTACGAATTTTTTAGGAGCGGAGCATGGAGACGGCCGAAACTGCTGAGGCTGATCCGGTTCCGCGGCCGCTCCTCCGCCCCAGGGCTCCTCCTGCCCGCCGCCAGCCAGGAGCACCGCGTTCAATACCTGACGCCCTCCGCCGAACCCGGGGAACAGGAAAATCAAAGGAATTCCTGGAACTAAAATTTTGGAAAAGCCTGACCATTCACCCTTTTTGAACTTTCCTTATGTCTTTCATTGAGCGCTCGGTTGCCGCGCTCCTGCAGAGCAGCAGGCCTTCCAAAGCCTGCGTGCTCCTGGGGCCCCGCCAGGCTGGGAAAACGACTCTGCTGAGCATGCTCTCCGGCCGGGGTTCTGCCGCCTGGTACAGCGGTGACGACTGCGCCTCTGCCGCTGCCCTCCTTGGCCTGCAGGCCTCCTCCGACATCAGGACCCTGCTGTTGAGCGCGGATACCGTCATTATTGATGAGGCGCAGCGCATACCGGGGATCGGGCTCCTCATCAAGCGCCTGGCAGACGCAGATGCCTGGCTAGAGAAACCTGTCAGACTGTTCGCTGCCGCCTCCTCCTCTCTGGAACTTTCTGCCGGCGTCAGAGAATCGGCGCTGGGTCGCATCGAAGAAATCTGCGTCTGGCCCCTGTCAACGGCAGAGCTCGCCGGCTCGAGCAGCTGGGGAACGACCCTGCAGAACCTGGGCACCCGCATTGTTTACGGAACTTACCCGGAAGTCTGCACTCACCCGGAAGACGCAAAGAAAATTCTCATCAACCACTGCGGAGCGATGCTTTACAAGGATCTGTTTGATCTTTCCGGCATCCGCTTCAGCATCAAATTTGAGAATCTGGTCCGGCTGCTTGCAAGGAGCATAGGCTCCGTCGTCACTTACGAAGGACTGGGCCGGGAAACCGGCCTGGCAAAAGCTACGGTCATGGACTACATCCGGCTGCTTGAGGAGTGCTTCATCATCAAGGTCTGCCCCTCTTTCTCAAAGAACCTGGGCAATGAAATGAAAAAAGGCAAAAAGATTTACTTCTGCGACACAGGAATCCGAAACGCCGTCATCCGGGACTTCTCCCCTCTGTCGTCCCGCGCCGATGCCGGCGCACTCTGGGAAAATTTCTTCTTCATGGAGCGGGTCAAGTACCACAGCCTGCAGCAGGACTTCTCAGAAATCTATTTTTGGAAAACAACCGGACACAAGCCGCAGACAGTCGACTTCATTGAACTGACGGATCAGAAAATGCGCGCCTTTGACTGCAGGCTGTCTCCAAAGGCCCGTGCTAAGTCTTCGGAAGCGTTTATCAAAACCTACCCAGACTGCCCGCTGGAAGTTGTCTCTCCCAATGATCTGATGCGGCTCTGGCAGCCCAAACTCCCATTTAACTGATCAAGAAAAAGGATGACGTAAGTCAAACAACCTCTTATTAAAGTTGATAACTCCGTGATTTCTTTGAAAAAGAAATTGTGGAGTTTTCTTTTATAATGTAAAATGATCCATATTTTATTAATAATGATCATAAAGGCTGTCCCATGCGCCGAAACAACCCTGACAGATGGCATTTCACTGTTGAAACAAACGCCCAAGGACTTTCTTACGTCTATGCCTATCAGACACGCTGGGATCCAGTGAAAAAGCAGTCCCGCCGCAGCGCGAAACGCTATGCGGGGCGGCTGCATGAGGATGGCAGAGTGTCGTTTGGGAAGCGCTTCCTGGCTGATTTTCCCGCCTATGCCGAAGGTGACTTCTTTTACGGAGTCGACAAAACCCTCGTGGATGAAGTGACCTACCGGCAGGACTTTCCGGCCGCACCCGGACCCAAGCCAGAGGAAGATCCGGAGCTGGATGAGACGCTCAGCGCCGGCGTGACCTGGGCGGCCGAGTCCATTGCCGATCAATCCGGGATGCGCAGCGATTTGAAAGCAGTCTTCGGAGACGATGCCAATGACCTGCTGGCGCTTGCCATTTACAAGCTTGACAACGGGGGATCAATGGCCGCCTGCGAGGACTGGCGGCGCAACGTTTACCTCCAGACCCGCAGCCGGCTCAGCTCCCAGCGCATCAGCGAACTGATGGAAAGCGTGAAGCAGAAGAATGTCGAGAGTTACTTTGCCCTGCGGCACCAGAGGATTCTCGAGCAGGCGAGAAGCCGGCAGGAGAAGACTTTTTACGCCTTGGACAACACTTCCGTCTCCACGTACTCGACTACCATCGATGATGCTGAATTCGGGCATGCCAAACGCGATCCAGAGCTCAGGCAGATCAACTACACCTTTGTCTGCGACCAGGCCACCGGCGACATTGCCTATGCGCATGCCTATGCGGGCTCCGTCAATGACGTCACCGCCCTGAGCGACATTCTTTACCGGATGAAAAGCGCCGGATTTGACCTTGAAGACACGGTTCTTGTGACGGACCGAGGCTATGGGAGCCTCTATAACGTGCAGAAGATGCTCGATCTCGAGCTGCGCTTCATTCAAGGCGTCCGCAGGGCCGAAGACTCAGTCCTGCGTGCGCTTGACCGCTACAGCGCGTCTCTGCGCGACGTGAGCTTCTACAACCCCAGGCTCGAGGTGTACGCAAGGACGATCAAGGAAGACTGGACCCGGAATACGGATTTCGGCCCCGTTGGAAAACCGGTCTACGTCCACCTTTACCGCTTTCCGGGAGGAGATGAGCTTGAGATGAAGCAGCTGGCGGCCAGAATCGAGGATCTGCTGGACATCCTCAATGAAGGCGGCAGGCGGCCCGATGACCTGTGGAGAAGCTGCGGGCGCTTTGTAGAAAAGGTCTCTGGCAGGAACGGAGCGCTGAGATGGGTCAGGAAAGATGACGCAATGCGGGACGCCTGCCGCTATGCCGGCATGTTTGTTCTGCGGACCAATGAGGAAGAGGATCCCTTCCGCGCTCTTTGGGCTTATCGCCTGAGGGGACGGGTCGAACTCGACTTCAACCAGTTCAAGAACCAGGTAGACGGAGACCGTCTGCGCTGCTCGCAGACCGGGTACATTGGAAAGCTGTTCATCTGCACTCTGGCCGCCGCCATCAGGCTCATGATGCTGAAGCGGGCCCGCGACTGTGCTGCTCCGGGAGTCTCTCTCCCGCACAACTCGATTGACTGCCTGCTGGCAAAGCTAAGGTGCATCAAGGCGGACAAACGCCCCAGCGGCAATGCCTGGGTGACGCGGCCCATAACGAAGAAGCAGCGGGATTTTCTCTCGCTGCTTCTGTCGGTGCCCTTCCCGCCTAAAGTCCTGCGTTAGGGATCAGTTAACCGGGAGTTTAGGTGGCAGGAAGCCTGACGCGTCCCCTCTTCACCCGGGGCTCTCACAAAAACTTCCCTGAGGTGCACTGCAGGAGGGCGGCCCCTTTGGCCGCCTCCATTCAGCCGCCTCTATTCAGCCGCTTCCGCAGCTTCGAATATCAGTGAGGGCCACGGCCTGTCGCTTTTGACCTGCGGGAAAACTCTCTGCTCCACCGAAAGTGCAATCAAACGCACAGAAGACAATACAATTTCACTAGACATCACCATCAGGAGGTCAAGGAAATGCCGGAAAGGAGCCTCTCTGAGGAAGAGAAAAATTTGTCGCGCACGGGAGCTGACTGCAGCAGAAATGACGCCGGCGGCCTCACTGTTCGAGATAAACTGGCGGTGCCTCCTGCTTCTTCTGAACGACACCGGTTAATGAAGAAAAGCGCCCTTAAAGGGGAACTGAAGCCGATATTTGATGAATTTGACTCGTTGTTCAAGGCCCTTTCGGAAAAATAACTCACGTTCTGCCTGCCGCTCGCTACGAGGTGTTGTGAATTAAACCTTCCAGGAACCCTTTGCCCTCCGGCGCATCGCAGGTCTGCCAGCCCCTGGAATCTTCATCAGCACCCCTAACAAGCGAAAGGCAGCCCGGCAAAGAAGTACTCAAGCGCCGACGTCACCCGAAAGAGTTTGTGCTGTGTGATTAGCAACATTTCCTGCCCCTGAGCCCCCTGCCGCAGTCCTCCGCAAGTCTGGCGCAAGATAAAACCACACCGGTTTGTATCATCCATCCCCCTTTTACCTTTAGGTTTTTAGGCCATCTTCTCCTTTTAAGCCAGCAGTTTTTCTTCCAGCATTTGCCTGCGAAGGAAGGAGGCATAGCCGGAAGCCTCTGCATCAGCAATTCGGTGTCCGGACACGGGCGTTTGTCCGCTCTTCCGGCCCATGCACTCATTTCCGTGCGCCGAGGGCGGCGCATGGCGGCCGGCCGCCTCCAAGAGAAAAGCCACCTTCCGGATTTGCAGGGAGAAAAATTCCCGGCCTCCTTCCCTTTTGGCTGCTCAAGCCGCGGGAAGAAAAGCAGGCCGGGAACCGATTCAGGAGACGAGCTGCCTCTGCGCCTTTCAGCGCCTGATCTCCTTAACGATCACATCGCTCACAGACTTGCCCGAGGTGATGCCCCAGCCAACGTTGGCGCCAGGAGCGGAATCGGTGCCATGGACGCTGTTGCCCACCTCGCCTGCCGCATACAGATGGGGAATAGGCCTGCCGGCCTTGTCGAGGACGTGCAGCGAGGTGTCCAGGACCACGCCGCCCATCGTCGTCGCAAACCGGGGCTTCTGCTCAACGATGTAATAGGGACCCTTCCCGGAGATCGTCTTCTTCATGAAGCGGACCGGACGGCTGAAGTCCTCGTCCTTTCCGTTCTTCACGAAAGAGTTGTACCGGGAGACCGTCTCTTCGAGCGCCCTGGAGTCGATGCCCGCCCGGTCGGCGGCCTCCTTGAGCGTCTCGCCGTGGATGAAGAGCGGGGCCTGGCTGCCGTTGTTCTTCAGCCACTGATCGATGTCCGTCTGGGAGATGCCGTTGTTCGCGCTCACGGACCTGAAAGCCTCGAAGCTCGGCTTGTCCATCAAGAGAAACAGGGTGTGCTTCGGCTGCTTCAGAAGCACGGACAGGATCGCGTGGCCCGTTCCCTTCTCGTTTACGACCCGCCTGCCTTTCAGGTCGACCAGGATGCCGCTGTTGTCATAGGCGGCGTTGTTGCCCTGAAGAGTGGATTTGGCGATGCCCGGAGAACTTTCAATTCCCTGCGGATAGATCTTCCCGTACTCCATCAGCTGCATGGCCGCGCCCGCTTTTTCAGCCATTTTGTGACCGTCCCCGGTAGAGGAAACCGGGCCGTAATAAAGGGCGCTCTTCAGGTCTCCCTGCAGCATCTCCTTGTTGTAGCCATAGCCGCCGGTCGCAAGGAGCACCGCCTTCGACTTGATGGTGTACGACGTCCCGTCGGAGGCCTTCGCCCGGACCCCGGTCACCGCCCCCTTCCGGGTGATCAGGTCCGTCGCCCTGGTGGAGAGCATGACCTTCGCCCTGGACCTGCCCAGGACCTCACGCAGGGTCTGTGCGTATCTCGGGCAGCCGCCCAAAAGCGGAATGACGCGGGGCGTCTTGTGCTCGGCACGGAAGGCAAATCCTTTTTTCATATCGAGCTGCACGCCCTGGCTCACCACCCAGTCAATGCTCCGGCCCAGATTTTCCGCATAAAAGGTAAGGCCCGACAGATCGTTCTTCTGCTGGCCGTTGGCCATCAGGTCAAAGGCGAACTTGGTCGGCGTGTCCGTCTTCTCGCCCAGCGCCCTCTGCGCGGCGGATCCTTCTGTGTCGACCACGCCCCCGCAGATGCTGGAGGCCCCGCCCAGGAATTCCTGCTTTTCAAGCAGAATGACCTTGAGGCCCTGCTGAGAGGCGTTGATGGCCGCGATCATGCCAGCAGCGCCTCCTCCGATCACGACAAGGTCAGAGGACAGCGTCTTCTTCGCGTTCACCTGCCTGGCCCGGACGGGCTTGAGCAGCGCATTCACGTCGCCGCCCGCCTGCTCCACGCAGTTCGCCACGGCCTGCAGAATCGCGACGCTTGAAACCGTCGCGCCGGAAACCCGGTCGACGCCAAGCGACTGATACTGCTGAATGCGTCCCGGGAGCTTCTTCACGGCCGTCTGGCCGATGCCTACAGTCTCCTTGTTTTCTCCGACAACGATTTTTTCGATCTTATTTTTGGAGAAAGTCACGGTAACGGGAACCATCCCGTTCTGCCCGGGGTACTCGGCCCTGTAGGTGCCCGGTGTATAAGCAAGAGCGGTTCCCGCAGCGGCCAGCAAAACAAACGGCAGCGTTCGATTGAGCTTCATCATGCAATCCTCTCCTTTAAGGTTGAACGTTCAGCAAGAACAAATCTATGAACGCCATCCTAAAAAGTGAACGAGGAATTGCGCCAATGGATTTACGACCTCTTTTCACAGCCAAACACTCCTTAACAGCGCTGTTGCCGCGTCTGCGGCCTCTTTCATCTGCCGCCTGAGGAATGAAGCGAAACTTTTGGCGTCCCTGCCAGGCCATCGGATCCATGACTGTTCTGAGACTTTCGTTCAGGTACAGGGCACCGGTTCTCATAAGATCCGCTAAAGCGTTCTTGAGTGCTTCGTTTTTTAATAAAATGGAATAAAAAATATCTTTTTAAAGAATTAATTTAAATCCAACCTTCGTCTTTTCTTGTGTCAAGAGATTTGAAGCGCCTTCGAGGCAGGGAACACAGAAAATGTGTGATTCATGGGTTCGGCTTACTTCCGTCCTCATTGAGCATTTCCGCAGCGTCGCTCATGGGGAGCTGTCCTTAGTGAACCGCAGGCGCGTCCATTCGGCCAGCGTCCTCGGGCTCTGCGGGCAGAACGGCTCCGGGAAGACCGCGCTGATAGCAGCACTACGGGTGCTGCAGCAGATCCTGTCCCGGCATTCTGTAGATGAAAATCTCACGGAATACATTCAGGCGGGAGAAAGATGCGCACGCCTGTCCTTTGATTTCTGCGTCCGCTTCGATTCAGGAGAAGTGCCTGTCTCTTATGAATTCAAAATCTTCAGAAGGCTCCGGCTTTCTACTGATGCGCCGGATGATGAAGCAGAACAGGGCGAGACGGTCAACCCGGTTATTCAGGATGAAAAGCTGTATGCCGCACTGCCGGAGAAAAACGGCGGCCTCAGGAGAACTCTTCTAATTGACACCTCGGGGAACCCTTTTATCCCGGTCTCCAAGTACAGGCAGCTGATCGGCCGCTCGCCTGAGGCCAGGGCGAATTTAACAGTCGCCAAAAAACTTGCGGAAGAAAGACGGCTGTCTTTTATTTGGAGCCCGGCGCTGCTGGAACAGATCAAACAGCGCATGGGAAGTTCGCCTGAAGCTCTGCCTTTGTCCGAGCAGGTCTGCAAAATACTGCAAAGGCTGAACCTGTATGGGACGGCGCAACTTTTTGTGTTCGGCCCTGCGGCGGGGATGCCGAAGCACCTCGATGTCCTTCCCCTGCGGATGAAATATGAAAGCAGCCAGGAGCACACGGCGCCTTTCGGGAGCGTTCCACTGACACTGAACGGCCCCGCTCTTTTACCGGAGCCGATGTTTCTTTCGGTCCAAAGGAATGTGCACCAGATCAGCCTGGTTTTAGAGAAACTGATCCCTGGCCTGGAAATTCAACTCAAAGATTTAGGCAATGAATTAAGTTCCGCGGGACAAATGTTAAAGCGGGTGGAGCTTGTGTCCGTCAAAAACAGAACGCCCATTCCTCTTCGATATGAATCCGAAGGCATCAGGAAAATCATTGCCGTACTGCCTTTGCTCATCGGCGTTTATAACCGGAAATCGGTTACCGCAGCCGTCGATAATCTGGATTCCGGCATTTTTGAATATCTGCTGGGTGAGCTGCTGAGAATTATTTCAGAACAGGGACGGGGGCAGCTGATCTTTACGTCACATAACTTCCGCCCGCTGGAAACCCTCGACAAAGGCTCCGTTGCGTTTACAACGGCAAATCCGCTCAATTGTCAATATTGAAAACTAAGCACCCCCCAAAAAAGTGAAAACTTGGGGACCACCCCGACGTACGATGATCAGCTGGTTTGAGTGTTTTCTGCCCCCACCTCCTTTGCTTTAGTTTTCTTAAATTTCCGCATCCTGCCTTCGTGGATCCTGTAGCTCTCGCCTTTAATTGCGATGGCGGTGCAGTGATGGAGCAGCCGATCCAGGATTGCGTTTGAGGCCGCTTTGTCCCCCATGAACAGCTCCCACTGGCCGGCTGGCCGGTTGCTGGTCACAATGACGCTCTTCTTTTCGTATCTCAGAGCCACCAGGTGGTACAGCAGCTGCGTCTGCACCGGCGACAGCGGCGTATAGCCGAGTTCATCGATGATCAGCAGCCTGGACTTGTTGATTTCCTTGAGTTTGTTTTCAAAAACGCCTTCGCTGTAGGCCTTTGAAAGAACTTCAATTAAATCCTTGGCACTGAAGAAACGAACCGTCATGCCGGCGCGAACGGCGCTGACTCCCAGACCGATGGCCAGATGCGTCTTCCCCACTCCCGGAGGCCCGACCAGGACGACATTTTCCCCGTTGCCGACCCATTCCAGGCTGCACATTTCACGAAAAAGGCCAGGGTCGATGGACGGCTGAAATGTCAGATCAAAATCCCTCAGTTCCTTAATGACCGGAAAATGAGCGCCGCTCATCCAGAGCGAGCAACGGTTGGCATTGCGCCGCCTGATTTCCTCTCCGAACAGAAACGCAAGGGCCTCCCTGACCGTCATTTTGTTTTCAGTGGCGGTCTTGAGCAGGTCTTCAAGATTGTCCCGAATGAACGTCAGCTTCAAGCGGGCCGCACAGGCCTTAAGCTCTTTGTCTGTTTCCCTCATGGCCGAACTCCTTCGGGTTCAGCCCCAACAAACAGCAGGTTGTATTGCGCAGAGTTTTCCGGCATGCCCGCACCAGCTGCCTGATACGCCTGATAAACGGGATCTTTCTGAAGGATTTTTTTTTCTTCCTCAAAGGCTTTTGCAGCGTTCCTCGGGGTTGACAACGGCTGCTGGCGAGGCGAATATGCATCTGCGGTTTTATCCAGGCAGATGATCCGTTTCTGTCCACAGTACACCTCGAGGTTTTGTGAGCTTACATGGAGTCGGACCTCTTGCAGCCGACAGGCATCGGGGAGTCGATAGCAGCGGTTTTCCAAATGGATGAAACCGCATTTGTCTGCCTTTCTCGTCACCCAGATCGCTGAATACTGAGGACCGCACGGCAGCGGCCTCAGCGCTTTCTTTTCTTCGGGCCAGCGTTCCAGGGGCGTGTGCTGGAAACTGGCCAGCACACGCCGGTCGGCCGTCTGGCCGCACCAGGCCCGCAGGTTCATGTTCAGCTGTTCAAAAGATTTATAGCGCACCCCCACCAGTGCATTGTGCTTGACGTATCCGACGCTGCGCTCAACCTTGCCTTTGGACCGGGGCTTGCGGACGGCAGTGGCGACAGGGGTGAAATCGTACTGGTCTGCCAGAAACTGGTACCGGTCAGTGAAGCGAACCTCACCCCGGCGTTGGTGGAAAGCCACCAGCGAGGCTGCGTTGTCGCTGATCACCTGCCTAGGAACTCCTTGAAAATAAATAAACGCCTGCTCTATGCCCTGCAGCCAGGCCTCCTGGGTCTCTCTTTCAAACGCCATGGCGAAAATGCGCCTCGAATAGCCCAAAATGGCGACAAAAACATGCACATGCGTCATCTGGCCTGCAATTTCAACGTCTTTTTCGCCAAAATCAATCTGCATCTGGTCGCCTGGCTGGGTCTCAAACCTGTCGGGCGAAGGCATGTTCTGAAGCTTGACCTGATGCCGGAAGCCTCTGATGAAGCGGTTGAAGACGTCCTGCCGCACTTCCACTCCATATTTTTCCTGGATCAGCCGGATGGTCACCGGGCCGCTGCATTCTGCCCTGAGAAAAAGTGCCTGGGCATCTTCAGTATGGGCCTGGAGGAAGGCAAGGCTGGGGCCGGGACGCCGGCCGACTTTCAGTGGAACAACGCCCTTGATGTACCGCCTGATGGCCTTGCGGGACACGCGCAGCGTGCGATGGATGTACCTGATGCTCTGCCCTTGCTCATGCAGAGCCAGAATGCTTTGCTGAATTGATTTTGAGAGCATGAAGTCGGACCTTTCATAATGTGACTTTCTGCTCTGATGTTTTAACGAATTGCGATCCACAACGGAACCCTCTCATAAAAAAAATTGGGAGGGGTGGTCTCTTGGTTCTGAATAATTTGGTGGGTACTTTATTTCAATTCACGACACGCTCAATCGTTACATTCGTCTTGTAAACATAAAAGAAACCAATAATTTACGAGACACCTACTACAGGCACCTCATGCTGGGCGCGAATGAGGAAACACTTTCCTCCCCGACGAACAACGCAGAGATAGCGCTGGCACTGAGGGATGCCGGGGATTAGCGGAATGCTTCTTCCGCCTGATGCCTCTTGCTGCATCCTTACGAATTCCGTTCCTCCCCGGCTTCCAGCGCTGCTTTCAGCCGGTCCGACAGCCCGCCCGAGCGCATCACCCGCCGCCCGACCGCAGCCGCGACCGCGCCCCGGCCCGCAAAGAGCGTGAGCCTTCCCTTGTCGGCCCCCCGGTCGGCGAGCCTCGTCACGGCTGTGTAAAGGAGCTCGCGAGACCCGATCTTCTCCCCGCCCCCTTCCGGCAGGCAGACCGCGAGATTGTGGTAGGCCGAACCCTGGCTCTTGTGGATCGTGATCGCGAAGGCGCTTTCATGCTGCGGCAGCAGCGCCACGGGAAGCGCAAGCCCCAGCGCCCCGAACCAGGCGACCAGACCTTTTTCCCCGTTCTGGAGCTCCACCGCGGTGTCGCCGTTCGAGAGCCCGAGCGCGCGGCTGTTCTTGGTCACGATGATGAGCCTGCCCGGGTAATGGATAGCTTCGGGCTCCGCGCCCGAAGCCTTCCGGACGCCCTTTTCCATGAAGGCATTCACGGCGTCCGTGCCGTTTTCCCCGACGTGCACCGAAGAGAGCACCCGCACGCTGTCGGCCTGAGCCCAGAGCCTGTCAACGCCTTCGGCGTCCCCGGCCAGAGGGAGCAGCGATCCATTTTTTCCCTGATGCAGGAGAAAGCCGTAGGCGTCCCTGAGCCACGCCTGAAGCCCCCGCGAAACGCCGCCCGAGGCCCGGCCGGAAGTTTTCTCCCAGTCGATCGCATTGTCGCCCGCCTGGTTTGGGGCTTCGAGGACGTCGAAGACCGCCTTTTCGTCGACCTCGCCTGACCTGGGAGTGATCGCCCGGGCGAGCCGGTAGAGCCTCGAGTCATCGCCGAAGCGGTGGTTTTTCGTGAACCCGAAGATGCAGGGAGCAAGAGGTCCCGCCTTGTCCGAGAGATCTGCAAAGACGGAGCCCGGGCCCACGGCCGCGAGCTGGTCCTTGTCGCCCAGGAGCAGCACCCGCGTGCGGGCGGGGTCGAGGGCGTCAAAGAGCCTCGAGGCGAGGTCGATGTCCATCATCGAGCATTCGTCGACCACGAGGACGTCGGCATCGATCCGGCGCTGTTCGGAGAGCCAGCGGTGCAGGGTCTGGCAGCGGATGCCCGCGCCCCGCACGAGGCCCGCGAGCCGCTCGAGCTCCCCGCCGCCCTTTTCCATCCAGGGCAGAGCCTCGAGGATCGAGCCGGCGAGGTTCGAGGCGGCCTTGCCGGTCGGCGCGGCCCCCGCGATGACAAGGCCGGGATTTTTCGCGAGGAGGCAGGCGATGATCCTCACCACCACCGTGGTCTTTCCCGTGCCGGGGCCTCCGGTGATGACCGTGAGCCGGTTTCGAAGGGCGCCTTTCACCGCCCGGTCGTGGTCCGGGTCGTCGCGGCCGCTTTGGCGGTCGCTCTCGATGAAGGCCTCGGCCGCCCGCCGCATCTCATCGTCGAGCGGGCTCTTTTTCCCGCGGGCAAACGAGGCGACCGCATCCGCGAGCCGCTTCTCCTCGGAAAAGCGCCTTTCGAGGTACAGCCTTTCGCCCGCCTCATCCCAGACCAGGGGAGAAAGGAGGCCACCCTCCCCCGAGGCCTGCGCCATCGGGCGCGCGAGGCCCGAGTCGGACAGCTGCCTGGCCGCCGCGGCCTTCTCGAGCGAATCCACGGGCAGGCACACGCCGCCGCTTGTCTGGGGGTCGGACTCCATCGCCGCGAACCCGTCCATCACGGCCTCGAGCGCCTCAGGCGTTCCCGGCCGGAGCTCCCCCGTGCGCTCGAGCGGCCGCAGCAGCGCGCGGCCCAAAGCCCGCCACGCCTCGCGCTCGAAGCGCTCCTCACTGGTTTCCTCGATCTTGTCCGTCGCCGTCATTTCGTCCTTTCTCCGCCCAGCAGCCTGCCCGATTCAAGGATGAGCCGGGGGTCGGGCCTGAGCACCACCGCGGCCGGCTCCGGGGCGGGCGCTGCGGCCGAGAACCCCCTCACGAACACGTAGGCCATGCCGCCGATCCTTTTAACCGCCTTTTCCGGCTCAAGCCCCCAGGCCTCGGAAATCATCCGGGAGAGCGCCGTGAGATAGAAAAGCGCCTGCCAGCCGTACTTCGCCTCGAGCATGACCTCCAGCATCTCCCGCCTGACGTAGGAGCGCGAGCTCCGGTCGCCCGGCTGATCCGTCTTCCAGTCGGCCAGCCAGAAGCGCCCCGAGGCGTCCTGCACGAGCAGATCGATGCGGCCTTCGAGATAGCCCCGAAGCTGCGTCCTCGCCGCCGAGGGCTCGAGGTCCGCAAGCGGCAGCCGCGCCTCGGCCGGCACTTTCCGGTTGAGCTCGAGAATCTTCCGCGCAAAGCCCTCGGCCGTGACGCCCTCCCCCACCGTGAGGGCGAAGGGCAGCTCCGGGGCCGCGCAGCCTTCCGGCACGTCGGCGATCCTGAGGGCTCCGGGCCCGGCCCAGAGCGGCGTCGAAAAGACGCCGCGGATGCGGTCCGAGAGCCACGAAACCGCGTCCTCGCGGTCCTTCTTCGGGTCAGACTCCGCACCCTCCCCGCGCCTGACCTTGCGGGCAAGGAGCGAAGCCCCTTTCGTCGCCTCGAAAACCCTGCGGAAGCCCCTTCCCGACTCGAGGAACCCGGGGCTTCTGTGCAGCCCCGCGCGGATCCCGGCCTCCAGAAGGTTGTGGACCGCGTCGCCCGTGTCCTTGCCGCCTGAGAGGAAGGCGGGATTATGGAGGGGATCGGGGCCGGACGGCTCTTCCTCCCCTTCGGGCTCCTCCTCATAGGATTCGTCGGGCTCGCGCTCGTCGGCAGGGCCCGGCAGCGACAGTTCAAACCCCCGCGCGATGCTCGAGTAGCTCGAGCTCCTCCAGGGGCGGAAAAGAGGCCCCGCGGCCTGGACTCCCGCGAGGGTGTCCTCCGGATCGGAAGGCTTCCCGACGGGGGAGGAGGCCCGGGCGGCCGGCGCCGGGGCGGCCGGCTCCTTCGGGCAGAGCACCGCGGCGAGCGGCTCGCCCTGCGGGCAGCGCTCGAGGCTTTCCGCCGCCTCTTCAAGAAGCGCCGATCGGGGGTCGTCCCCGGTCTTTCCTTTTCTCAGCGCCTGCGCCATCCCGGCGCGCACCCCGGGATCGTTCGCGAACGTGGATTCGTTCTGAAGGCGGGACTGGAAGAGCTCGAGGCCGCGCGTCATCGCTTCAGCCAGCAGTGCGTCCTCCTCCGTGGCGTCGGGGCGGGCCTTCCCCTTTTTCTTCCGGCTCCCGGGGCTGCCGGGCTCCGGCTGCGGCAGCGGATCCGCCTTGAGCAGGTCGGTCCAGACGGAACGGGGTTTGGCGAAGTGAAACACCCCCCTCACCGCCCTGTAGACCACGGGCAGCGGCAGAACCACGCGGGCCGAGCCCCGGGTCGCCCCGACATAGGCGATCCGCACGAGCTCCTCGCGGATCTCCCGGATCGTCTCGGCCTTGCGGCCGCCGTCGCGGGGCTTGAGCAGGTATTCCCAGCCGCCTTCTGCGCCGCGCACGAGGAGCGGATTCTGTTTACTCCCCTCCCTGTAGGAAAAGGCGCCTGCTAGGTAGACGACCGGGTACTCGAGCCCCTTCGAGCCGAAGACGGTTTCGACCCGGACCAGGGAGTCGTCGCTTTCCACCCGCAGCTGCCGCTCGTCGGGAGGAATCTTTTTCTCCTGAGAGTACGGATTCGCGCTTTTCGGCTTCAGATCGTCCAGCGTCCGCTCGAATTCCTGCACGAGGGAGGGCAGGCTCTTCACGCGCTCGTACTGCGCGTGCAGGAGCTCGACCACCTGGCCCCAGTTCGTGAGGCTGCGCTCGCCCCCGGGCGAGGCAAGCGCCCGGCCCACCGTGCCGAAGGCGGTGAAGAGGTAGGAAAAGGCCGCGGCGAATCCGTAGCGATCGCAGCGGGCCCGGGCGTTGCGGAAGCGCTCCAGGTCCTCGAGATAGAGGTCCTCGATCCGCTTTTCCTCTTCCTGCCTTTCCTCTCCCGCCCCGGGCTCGGGTGCGGCGAGCTCCGAGAGCTTCCGGCCGCAGACCGGGGTGGCCCGCGCGGCGTTGACCACCGCGCGGTCGACCGGGTCGCTCACGGCCCGCATCACGGCGAGGATGTCCTGCGCCTCGGGCGTGAGATAGACGTCGTCGCGGGTCACGTGCAGGGTCCCGATCCCCCGCTCGGAAAGCTCCCGCTCGAGATCGGCGGAGTTCGAGTGGCTGCGCACGAGGACCGCGATGTCGCCCGGCCTCAGGCGGGCCTGTTCAAGCGTGAGGCGTGGATCGGCCAGCCTCGCGCCCACATAGGTCTCGGAGGACAGCAGGGAGGCGATGTCGGAGGCAATGGCGCGCCCTTCCGCCTGGCGCGCCAGATCCGCATTGAGCAGCCTTCCCGCGCCGTCCCCGTCCTTCCAGGCGGCGGGCGCCTCCCAGCGCCCGGTCCAAAGCTCGAAGGCACGCACGGGCTCGAGCCTGCCGCTTTCGGGATTTTTCCTGAAGAGCGGCAGCCTCGAGGCGCTGCTTTTCACGGGTAAATAGCCGATTCCTTCGGAAAAACGGGATTTCTTCTCCGGGGTCGAAAAAAGGACGTTCACGGCGTCGACCGCGGGAGGCGTGCTCCGGTAGTTCGTCCCGAGGCTCCAGGGGGCGCTGCCCCCGCGCGCGGCCTCGTCGCGCGCCCCGAGGTAGACCTCGATCTGGGCCCCGCGGAAGCGGTAGATCGACTGCTTCGGGTCGCCCACGAACACGGCCAGCGCGTCCTTGTCTTCCGGGTCGAGAAAGAGCTTCTTGAAAACGGCGTACTGGATCTCGTCGGTGTCCTGGAACTCGTCGACCAGGACCGCCCTGAACTGCCGCCTCACCGTGCCCCGGAAGGCCGCGCTTGATTCGGCCGACCGCAGCATGTCCTGCAGGATGTCGTCAAAGGACATGACGCCCTCGCGGCGCTTCGCCTCCCGCACGAGCCCGGGGACCTGGTCCGCAAACTCGGAAAGCGTCGCCCGCAGCCCCGGGCTCGCGTCCGGAAATGCCAGGCCTGCCTGACTTCCCGGGTGCTGCTGCAGCTGCCTGAGCAGCTCCGCGCCGTCAAACCCGATGAGCTCCTGCTGCGCCTGCGGGGAGCCCTTGAGGGCCTCGCCCGCAAGCCGGCTGCGCTTGAAATCCTCGATCACGCGGGCCGTGATCGACGGGTCTTCGTCCAGGGTCGTCTCGAAGGCCGTGCCGCCGGAAAAGGCAAAGGACTGGAGCATCTTCTGGCAGAAGCTGTGGATCGTGTAGACCGCGGCCTCGTCGAAATTCTCGAGCGCGGCCGCGATCCGGCCCCGGGCCCGCCCGAAGCCGATGCCATCCTCCCCGCGCCATTTCTCGTAGAGCTGCAGAAGGCTGGAATCCGCGGGCTCCCCGGAGGATTTCCCCGCGGGCGCAAAGCCCCCGCTCCCGTCAGGCTCGAGCACGGCCAGGGCTTCGGTCAGAATCGCGCGCAGCCGCTCCTTGAGCTCCCCGGTCGCGGCCCGGGTGAAGGTGACGATGAGGATCTCGTCGAGCGGCATCGCCTTTTCCACGAGAAGCCTCAGCACGAGCCGCTGCAGCGTGTAGGTTTTCCCGGTCCCGGCCGAGGCCTCGATGAAGTTCACCCGGTCGAGCCTGCTCTCGCGGCAGTCAAACTCCCTGTTGCCCTGGGTCATTTCCCGGCCCCTCCCTGAGTCTCTCCGGCGCTGCCGCCCCGAATCATCCCGAGCATGTCCTGCGCGAGCCGCAGCACCGCGCCGGGTCCTCCGCCTGCCCTTAAAAAGGCCGAAAGCTCATCCTTGAGCGCCCTGCCCGCATCGGCGAGGGCCCTTCCCCTCGCCTCCTCCGACCTGAAAAAGGCCGAGTCCGTATAGGGCGACTTGAGCACCCGGCCTTCGGATGCCGCCGCTTCAAAGAGGGCCGTGAGCGCGCAAAGCACCTCCCGGGCCTCCTGCACTGGAACTGAAAGCCTTTCCTTTGCCGCAGCCGCGGCAGTTTCGCTCTTTTTCTGGGAGCGGCCGCCGTCTTTTTTCTTCGGCATCGTGACCAGCGTGAGCGCAGCAGGCTCATCCTGCGCGTTCAGGAACAGGGCGAGCATCCGCGCGGAAAACTCCTCCCTGCCGCTTAAGGCCGCGCAGAACGCCTCGGGCTTGCCCGATTCGCCGCAGTAGAGCTTCTGCGGCCCGGCGGTGAGGGTCCAGCTCCCGCGAAGCCCCCCGGAGCCTGCGGGGAGCGCGAGCGAAAGCGGCGGCGTGATCTGCTCCACGCGCCCCTGCACCTGCATCTGCGCGTCCTCGAGGAAACCGAAGACCTCATCCACCTTTTCCTTCAGCTGCCAGCTGCGCACGGGCTTCGCGCCAAAGAGGGGGTCGAGCATTCGAACCCGCAGGAACCGCTCCCGGTCCACGCCTTCCTCGAGCGAATCGCGCGCCTCGCGCCTGAAAGCCCGGTCAAGAAGGTAATTTTTGTCGCTGAACTCAAGCTCGGGCTTCGGATCCCGGCGGACGCCCGCCACGTCGAATCCCGCGAACCGCGAGGCCTCGCGCTCCGGGTCGTAGAGGTAGGCGCAGAGGGTGGAAAGCGGCAGCTCCCGGCGCTTGAATTCCGCGGGCGCGAGCGGCGTCGGCCGGTCGGCAAAGGGCCCGGGGGCGGGCGCGGTGCCGTCGCGCCTCGCCTTCAGGGCCGCGAATGCTTCCGAGAGCGACCCCGCCTCGCAGCGCTCGAGCGCCCCGCGGGTAAAGCAGCGCGGCGAATAGGCGGTCTGGGGGACGGAGAACCTCCAGAAAGGCTGCTGCCCGCCCCGCGCCTTGTTGAGCTCCTCGAGAAAGAGGTCGAAGTCCGTCACCACCTCCGAGGGCGGCAGGCGCTTCTCCCGGTTCTCCCCCTCTTTATAAAAGACCGCGAAATAGTCACGCGCGGCTATCACGAGGTCGAAGAACACGTTCCTGTTGTCGCGGCGGCTGTCGCGGTCGCCCCGGCGTTTGAGCTTTTCAAAGCCCATGAGGTCGAACTCGTCGAGCTTCGGCGTGCCGGGGAACCCCGAGTCGGAGTCAAGGCCCAGCGCCGCAATCGCGCGAAAAGGTATGCCGCGCATCTCCTCCATCGAGGTGAAGACGACCCGCCCGTCGGGCCGGGCCGCGCGCGAGGCGGTCTCCATGCGGCTTTTGAAAGCGCGGCGCAGCACCGCAAAGGGCACGGAGGCGGCCTCGCCGCCGGCGCCGGAGAGCGCCCTCGAAGCCGTGCGGCAGATGCCCGAAATTTCGCGCTTAAGCTCCTCGGTCTCGGGCGAGCTCCACCAGCCCCCCTTTTCCGGGAACAGTTCCTCTTCGGTCTGAAGGAGCGCCTCCTCCCAGAGCTCCGGCGAGCCGCCCTGAGACTCGGTGTCGAAAATCCGCGCCTGCGCCCGGTCGAGCGCCTCGGAGAGAAGCAGCAGCTTCTTAAAGAGCGCGGGCCGGGCCGCGGGCGTCTCCCAGGCGCGCTCCGAGCCCTGGACGGGCCGCACGTCCTCCCAGAAGCCTTCGCCGCCCTTCGCCGCATCGGCCGCAAAGCCCAGCGCAAGGCGCTCGGCCGCCCGCGCCAGCGTCCCCTCGGCCCTCGAGCCCTCGCCCTCGTCCACCGCGAGCCCGGCCTGAAGGAGACGCGCGACGTGGCTCTCAGAAATGCCGTAGCGGTAGCCCGCCCGGGAGAGCCAGGCGCGAAGCAGCTGCTGGTCCTCGCCCGAAAAGCCCCAGAGCCGGGAGATGAGCGGCGCCGACGCGAGCGCGTAGAAAGCCTCGGCCGCGCCCCGGCCGTAGAGGAAGCCGCAGAGCTCTCCGAAGGCCTCGGCCGCGCTCGAGCTCTCGAGCACCGAGCGGCCCGAGACCGCGTAGTCGATCCGCTCGGGCAGGGCCGAGAAGACCGAGTCGATCACAGGCGCGGCCGCGCTGATGTCGGGGGTGGCAACGAGGATCTCGGAGGCCTTCACGCCGCGCTCGCGAAGCGCGTAGATCCAGTCGGCCAGGGCCTCGACCTCGCGCTTTAGGGACGAGGCCGCGGCGATCCGCACTGAAGGGAGCCCCTTTTCCGGCTCCCTGTAGGCCGCAGCCTCGGCGGGGGCGAGCGACCCGTCGGTGAGGAAGTCCCCGTTGTTTCTGAACACAGCCTCGTGCACCGCGTCAAGCAGCGTCCTCTTTTCCGGGCTCTCCGGGCCCCCGCGGCCGGAGAGCGCCGCGAGGTCGACCCTCACCGTGGTCTCCGGGTCCTCGACCGAAACCACGAGGTCCTGCAGAGGCCGGGCCGGGTCCCAGCGGAAGTCCTTCGCGCCGGGGCGCTCCTGCGGCGGAGGGCCTTCCGGGTCCTCGCCCGCCTCCTCGGGCGCCTCGGCGGTGGTGAGCCGCCAGACGCGGTCGACGAGCGCCCGGGTCTGAAGGGCGTTCCGCAGGAGCCAGGCGCAGCGCGGGGCGGCGGGAGAGGCCGCGCTCCCCGCCTCCTGCTGCGGCTCCTCCCCCCGCAGGGGCCGCAGGTCCGCGGGATCGAACCAGTACTCGGGCGAGGGGTTGAGGAGGTAGAGGTAGACCGGGTCCCGGAGGCTCTTGGCGTAAAGGAAGGGCAGCACCAGGGGCGGCAGCCCCGTGGGCGCGAAGATGTGCAGCGGCAGCCCCGGGTCCGGAAGGTCCGCGGACAGGGGGTCGTCCATCATCCGCGCGAGCCGCACGAGATCGTCCATCCCCCTCCAGCGGGCCCCTCCGCCCTCTTCTGGGGCGGCGGCAAGCCACTGCCAGAGGGACCTCTGCCAGCCCAGCACCGGAGCGGCCTCCTTAAAGCCCTCCTCCTCGCGCTTCGCGCGCTCGGTCGGAGCCGGGCGGAGGCTTTTCCCGCTCCAGCGCTCGATCCAGTCGAAGCGGTACGTCGAGTACTTGGTGAAGGCCGCCGCGATCCGAAGCGCGAGCTCATAGCGCGCGGGGTCCGAATCGGGCCTGCGGGCGCCGGCCCCGCCGGGGCTGAGGTACGAGAGGAGCCCCGCGCACTCGGGCTCGGCGAGGAAGGCCTCATCGCGCAGGCGCTCCC
Organism: Mesosutterella faecium; assembly: GCF_022809315.2. NCBI lineage: Bacteria > Pseudomonadati > Pseudomonadota > Betaproteobacteria > Burkholderiales > Sutterellaceae > Mesosutterella > Mesosutterella faecium. Next base: position 1,994,888 of record NZ_JAKZJU020000001.1, read on the forward strand.
AGATCAGCCACTCGAGCTCGTTCGCGCGGGAGCTGCGCCCGAGCGGGGTCCCGCTCACGGGCGAAAACCAGTCGCCGATCAGCTCGAAGGCGGCAAAGGAGGCGACCCCGCGGCGCGAGCGGTCCGCGAAATAGTGCGTGAGGTCGGCCTCGACCGCGCGCGAGGGCACGATCACCGGGATGCGGCGGAAAAAGCCCGGGGCGGGGGCCGAGGGCCCCGCGCCCTTCAGGCCCTGATGCCACTCCGAGTCCGTGAGCCGCGCGAGCAGGTCGCGCAGCGCCTCGTAGCTGTTGCTGTAGAAAGTATGGAACTGAGAGTCGCTGTCCTGCGCCATCGCCCGCCGCCCGAGTGGAAAGAAAAAGGTCGTGGGCTTAATGATGCCCCTTTCCCCGGCTTTCCGCGAGAAGGACAAATTTGCGCTCCCGCGGGCCCCACCGGCCCTCAGGCGGGGACGGGCCGCCAGGGGACGCGCCCCTCGAAGAGGTCCGAGAGCTCCTTCTGGTGGGTGACCGCGATCACGCTGCAGCCCGGGAGGTTCTTTTTGAGGAGACTGAGGATCTCCCGCGCGGAGGCTTCGTCCAGCTGATTCGTCATCTCGTCGATGAAGAGGATCCGGGGCTTCATGAGGAGAATCCGGGCCGCGGCGACGCGCTGCTGCTCGCCGCCCGAGAGCACCGAGCCCCAGTCGAGCTCCAGGTCCAGCGAATCGGAGAGCCGCCCGAGCCCCACGGTCCGAAGCGCCGCCCGCAGCCGCCCGTCGTCCGCGCCGCCGCTTTTCGGGTACAGCAGCACGGCGCGCAGCGTGTCGTGCGGCAGGTAGGGCTTCTGCGGCACGAAAAGCGCCTCACCGGGCCCCAGGGCGAAGCTGCCGCTGAAAGACGGCCAGAGCCCGGACAGCGTCCGCAGCAGCGTCGACTTCCCCGTGCCGCTGGGTCCTGAGAGCATCCACCAGGCGCCCTGCGGGACGCGCATCGAAAGCGGGCTTGAGAGCACGCGGCCCTGCGGGGTCTCGAGCACCAGGCCGCGGACGTCGAGCGCGTCGCCCGGGGCGGCGCCCTGCCCGCCTCCCGAGCGCGGCAGCCTCACCGCCCCGAGCGCCTCCTCGAAGCGCCCGAGACGCTGCACCACCGCGGCCCAGGCCATGATCCGCTTGTAGTAGTCCATGAACCAGCCGAAGCCGTCCTGGACGTTCATGAAGGCCGAGCGCGCCTGCATCATGTCGCCGAAGGTCATGGTGCGGGCGAGGTAAAGCGGCAGCACCGCGATGATCGGGATGAACATCGTGATGCGCAGGTACGAGGCCGTGAAGCACTCGAGCCGCAGCTCGCGCGCGATGAGCGCCTTCCAGTTTTTCGCGATCGCGAGGAAGCTGCGGCCCATGCGGCCGAACTCGGCACGCTCGCCGCCCAAGCTCGCGATCTGCTCGGCGTTTTCGCGCACCCCGAGCAGCACCGCGCGGAAATCAGCCTCGCGGTGCTGCTGCTCGACGTAAAGGCTCTGCAGGTGCCGGCCCACGAGGTGCGTGAGCAGCGTGCAGAAGGCCGACCAGACCAGGGCGATCCAGACCAGATAGCCCGTCACCGCGAAGGACCGGCCCGCGAGCGTGAACTCCAGCATGCCCGACATCTCCCAGAGGATCGCCACGAAGGTGAAGAGCTTGAAGAGGTTCATCAGGAAGTACTTCACCAGATTGATCGTCTGGTCGGCGAGCTGCAGCGCGTCCTCGGCGATGCGCTGGTCGGGGTTGTCGACCTTGCCGCCGAAGCGCAGCAGGTAGTGGCGGTGCCCCGAGAGCCACCGCCGCTCGAAGTCGCGGGTGAGGAAGGTGCGCCAGTCAAAGAGCAGCTTCTTGCGGATCCAGTTCCCGGTCACCACGAAGAACACGATGACGGCGATGTAAAGGAGGTACTGGGCGATGAGGCCCGGAACAGCCTCGGCGTTGTAATTTGCGAGCGCGTCGTAGAAGGCCTTGTTCCAGCGGGCGATCTTCGCCCCCACCTCGATGATGCCCATGGCAAAGCCCACCACGGCGGCAAGCGCCGCCCAGGCGTACCAGCGCGAGGGGCTCCCCCAGTACGGGGCGGCGAGACGGAAGAAATACCGAAGCGTTTTCATGGCGGCCTCAGGAAATCAAGGGCGGAAAGGAAAGGGAGGAAAAGGCAGGAGGGCGTCCGGGGATCCATGGCAAAACCCCGGGCGCCCTCCGCCCCTTCCGCGAAGGAAAAAGGATCGTCAGTACTTCAGGTCCACCTTGAGCCAGAGGCTGCGCGGCTCGCCGTAGTAGTTGTTCATGCCGCTCGTGCTCACGCGCTGGTTGTAGTAGTACTTCCGGTCGGTGAGGTTGCTGCCGATCAGGCTCACCCTGCAGTGCTTGTTCAGGTCGTACTGCACGTTCGCGTTGTAGATCGCGTAGCCGCCCCTCTTCACGCCGTAGAGGCTGCTCGTGTTGGTCTGAGCGGAGACGCCCCCGCCCAGGGTCCAGGCGTGGGCGGCGCCCGGAAGCCTGTAGCTCGTGTAGAGCCGGAACATGTGCTTCGGGGTGTGCAGGCTGAAGTTCCCGCCCTTCTGGTAGCGCCGGCCCTCGGTTTCGCGGTACTCGCTCTTGTTGAAGGTGTAGCCGAGGAAGACGTTCCAGTCCTTCAGGACCTCGCCCGAGATCTCGAAGTCGACGCCGCGGCTGCGCACGAGTCCTTCGGCGTGGTAGGCGTTCACGTCCGAGTCGTAGATCGGGCGGTTCTTCTGCGTGATGCGGAAAAGCGCGACCGAGGTGTTCAGCCGCCGGTCAAACCAGGTCTGCTTGAGGCCCGCCTCGTAGTTCGTCCCGGTCACCGGGTCGAGCGTGCGGTGGTTCTCGTCCCTGTAGCTTTGGGGCTTGAAGATCTCGGTGTAGCTTGCGTAGAGCGAGCTCTCGGGCATCACGTCCCAGGTGAGGCCCAGATACGGGACGACCTTGCCGCGGTGGGTCTTGGTCGAGGTGAGCCAGGAGCGGCTGCGGCGCAGGTTGTGCTCGTCGGCGAGGTTGTAGTGGGTGAAGTTCGTGTAGCGGCCGCCCGCGATCAGGTGCCACTTGTCGGTGAAGTTGTAGCGGGTGCCCAGCTGCAGCGCGCGCTGGAAGAAGCTGTTCCTGTAGTTCGCCCTCCAGTAGGGGCTCTCCCAGTCGGGCTGCGCGATCATCCAGGGCCTGAAGGTGTAGCCGTTGTAGAACGCATCGCTCGCGTCGTAGTAGCCCTCGGTTGAGCTCATGTGCTCCTTGGAGAGCGAGAGCGTGCCGAAGAGGTCGTGGCTGCGCCCGAAGAGATGGTACTTGCCGGTGAGGTTCACGCTCCCCGCGATCTGATAGCCGCCGTTGTCGAAGCGGTCGCTGATGTGTCCCGCGATGTTCGGGCTCGAGGGCGAGAGCACGGTGCTCGTGCTCGAGGCGCCGCCCATCCGCGTCATGACCGAGTTGCTCGTGTAGCTGAACTTCCCGGTCACCTTCCAGTCATCGTTGAAGTAGTGCTCGAGCTCGGTGAAGACGCTCCTCTTCCTGAGCACGGTCTAGTTCCAGCTCGCGCCGAAGAACGTGTGGCGGGGCAGGTGCGCGTCGGAGCTGCCGGGCCCCATCGGGACGCCCCAGGGATCCGGCACGTAGCTCTCGTCCTGGTAGAGCCCGCCCAGGGTGAGCTTCGTGCTGTCGTTTAAGTCCGCCTCGAAGACGGCGTAGAGGGTGCCGCGGTGCTCGTCGACGTCATCCTTCCAGGAGCCCTGCTTGTTCTGCACGGCCACGACGCGTCCGCGGAAGGTTTTCGCCTTGTTGAGCGGCCCGGAGATGTCGGCCATCACGCGGTGCGAGGCCCAGCTGCCGTAGGAGAGCGAGGCCTGCGCCTGGAAGTCGGAGGTCGGGCGCTTCCTCACCGCGTTGATCGTGCCGCCCGGCTCGCCGTTGGCCTGCGTGAGGCCGGTGGGGCCGCGGACCACCTCGATGTGGTCGTAGATCCCGAGGTCCGACATGCTCTGGGGATCGTTGTAGGGGTTGGTGGAGGAGCCCGGAACCGTGGAGGCGATGCCGTCCTCCTCGATCTGGTCGATGTAGAAGCCGCGCGACTGGTAGCGCCAGCGACCGGAGTCCGGCAGCACGTTCACGCCGGTCGTGGTGCGAAGCGCGTCCTCCATCGTGGTGATGTTCTGGTCGTCGAGCTGCTTTTTGGTGATGACGCTCACCGACTGGGGCGTCTCCTTCTGCGAGAGCGCGAGCCCGGTGGTGGTGCGCATGGCCGAGCTCGTGTACGAGTCGGAATTCTCGGTCGTGGTGCTGCGGCTCACGCCGGTCACCTCGACCGTCTCGAGCTGCGCCTCGGCGGCGACGGCCTCGGCCTGCATGAATCCGAGGGCGAGCGCCGCGGCCGCGGCGACCCTGCTGAAGCGAAATGGCATTTTCTGTTTTTCCCTTGAATGCGGCCGGTTCCGGCATCCTGCGCTTTTTCTCCCGGCGGGGCGGCCCGCCGCCCGCCGTTGACGGAGCAAAGCCCGCAGGCCTGACTCAAAAGCGGCACTGTTTTCTTTTCTTCCGGGCGGAAATATACATTTATTGATAATTATTCTCAATTGAATCATTATTATCGTTTTCACGTACATTTTTTTACTTTCATCGTCTTTAAATCAATGATTTTTTCAATTATTCATTTATAAATAAATAATTAAAATTTTATTATTATGTAATAATTTTCCGGTGGCACCGTTTGTGGATATGAATGATAATTATTCCTATCGGCATAAAATGCCGGCACGCCCCTCCCTTTCAACCCAAGGCCGGGGCCCCTGAAGCGCCCGGAAAACGGGCGCAGACACAAGAGAAATTCAAATGGAACTTTTCAAGCAGACTGTCGACATCCTGATTTTCGCGATCCTCGGATTCATGGGCTTCCTCGCCCTGTGGATCACGATCGAGCGGCTCCTGTTCCTGAAGAAGGCCGACCCCGCCCGATACGCGAGCCAGGACTCCTGGGACGAGGCGCTCACCAACAACCTCACGACGCTCTACATCATCTACTCGAACGCCCCCTACATCGGACTGCTGGGCACCGTCTCCGGGATCATGATCACGTTCTACGACATGGGCTCCTCCGGGAACATCGACGCGGGCGGCATCATGACGGGGCTCTCGCTCGCGCTGAAGGCGACCGCGCTGGGCCTGGCGGTCGCGATCCCGACCCTCATCGCCTACAACGCGCTGCAGCGGAAGGTGAACGTCCTCTCCACCCGCTGGAAGAGGCAGGAGGCGGCGTCATGATCGAAATTCCGAAGAAGGAGCCCCTCAACATCGTCCCCTTCATCGACATCATGCTGGTGCTGCTCGCGATGGTGCTCTCGATCTCCACCTTCATCGCGAAGGGGGAGATCGCGATCAACCTCCCGGAGGCCGAGACGGCCGCCCCGGCGCCGAAAACGCCGCCCCGGGAAATGAAGCTGCAGGTGAACGCCGCGGGGAAGGTCTTCATCGACGGGGCCGAGGCCTCCCCTTCGGAGCTTGAGCGGCTCATCTCCGGCCTCACCGACGCGGACCACGTGACGCTCAGCGTGGACCGGGACGCGAAATTCGAGAATTTCGTCTCGCTCGTCGATCTTTTGAAGAAGCACCACCATGAGAACTTCACCATCGCCACTGCCCGCAAATCCGGATCCTGACCGCGGGCGCCGGATCAAGCGCTCCTTCGGCTCGGCCTGCGCGGTCTATGCGGCGATCGCGGCCGCGCTCTGGGGCGCGGCGCACTCTGGTTTGCTGCGGCACGAGGCGGCCGCTCCACAGTCCGTGACGCTGTCGTTCGCGCAGATGGGAGGCGCGGGGGCGCCGGCCGCCCCCTCCACCGGCCCCGCCCGGCCCGAGCCCGCGGCTGCGCCGGCCGGGAAGGCGCCGCAAAGCGCCCCGAAGAAAAACACGCGGCAGCCCCCGGCTCCCGTTCCGGCCCCTGCCCCCGCTCCGACTCCCGCACCTGAGCCCAGACCCAGATCCGCCCCGGTCCCGGCTCCGGTCCCAGCTCCCGCTCCAGCCCCGGCGCCCCGGCCCGCAGCCACCGCGCCAGCCGCTCCCGCGCCCCGCGCGTCCGAGTCTCAGGGCGCCCCCGAGCCGGGAGCCCGCGAAGGAGGCGCCGCGGCCGCTTCTTCCGGAGAGCCCCGCCGCGGCGCATCAGGCGCCAGAACTGGCTCTGGCAGCGGCAGCACCGCTGCCCAGGCCGCCCCGCAGTCCGGGCCCGAGACCCTCGTCTACGGCGAGTCAAAGGACCCGTTCCTCGCAGCGGTCCTCGCCGCGATCCGCTCTTCGCTCCGCTACCCCCCGAGGGCCGCGGAAAACGGCTGGCAGGGCGTTGCGATGATGGAGTTCTCGGTCTCCTCCGACGGCAGGATCCAGTCGCTGCGGGTCATCGGGAGCTCGGGCCGCGCGATCCTCGACCGGGCGGCGCAAAGCGCGGTCGAGAAGGCCGCCCCGCAGTGGGGCGCGCCCAGAAGGCCCGTGAAAATCCGGGTGCCGGTGCGCTTCAGCCTGAAGCGCTAGACCCGGGGAGACCGCCCCCCAAAAAAGCGGAAAAAAGAAACCGGCGCGCCTTTCTCTTCCGGGAAAAGCGCGCCGGCCTTTTTTTCTCTGAGCCGCCCGTTCTTCAGGGCAGCTTTCCTTATTTACGCCTTCGGCTCGGACTTTTCGGACGCGGCCGTCTCAGCCGGGCGGGCCTCTTCGGAGGCGCCCTCCTCCGGGCGGGGTACGCGGCGCAGTCCCGCGAAGCGGCGGCGCTTTTTCTGGCCGTGCAGCCGCTGCTCGGGTTCGGGCACGAACTTCACGGGATGCTCGGCGAGCTCCCCGTAGACCGGGGTGAGGCCCATCGAGTAGTTGTTCTCGTAGTCGTCAAGCGCCTTGCCGACCAGCTTCGAGAGGCCGATCAGGGCGATGAGGTTCGGGATCACCATGAGGCCGTTGAAGAGGTCGGCAAGCTCCCAGACGAGCGTCACCTGCAGGAACGAGCCCAGCATGAGGAACGCGAGCACGATCACGCGGTAGACGGGCACGAGCCTCTGGCCGAAGAGGTACTTCACGTTCTGCTCGGCAAAGAAGTACCAGCCCACGATGGTGGAGAAGGCGAAAAAGAGCAGGCACACCGCCACAAAGCCGTTGCCGATCTCGCCCAGCCCCGTGCTGAAGGCCTTCTGGGTGAGCGCGATGCCGGTGGTCGTGCCGTCGATTGCGCCCGTGCAGAGAATCACGAACGCGGTCATGTTGAGCACGACGAAGGTGTCGATGAAAAGCCCCACGATCGCGGCGAAGCCCTGCTGCACCGGGTGCTTCACCCGGGCCACGGCGTGCGCGTGCGGGGTGGAGCCCATGCCGGCCTCGTTGGAGAAGAGTCCGCGGGCGACGCCGTAGCGGACCGCCTCCTTCACGGTCGCGCCGATCACGCCGCCGGTGGCGGCGCTCGGGTTGAAGGCCCCGACGAAGATCATCTCAAAGGCCTTCGCGATCATGTCCCAGTGGCCGAAGATCACGGTGACCGAGCCGATGATGTAGACGATCGCCATGAGGGGAACCATCTTCTCGGTGACCGAGGCGATGCGGCGGATGCCGCCGATGAAGATGAAGCCCGCGAGCATGAACACCGCGATGCCGGTCGCCCAGGTCGGGATGTTGAAGGCGGTCTTGAAGGCGTCGGCAATCGAATTGGCCTGCACCATGTTGCCGATGAAGCCGAGCGCGATGATGATCGCCACCGAGAAGAAGGCGGCAAGCGTCTTGCTGCCGAGGCCGTAGCGGATGTAGTAGGCGGGCCCTCCGGTCACGTGCCCCGAGGCGTCGCGGTTGCGGAAGAGCTGCGCGAGCACCGCCTCGGAAAAGATGGTGGCCATGCCGAAGAAGGCGGCGAGCCACATCCAGAAGATGGCGCCCGGGCCGCCCATCGCAATGGCGGTGGCGACGCCGGCGAGGTTGCCGGTGCCGATCTGAGCGGCGATCGCAGTGGCGAGCGACTGGAAGGAGGACATGCCCTCCTTGCCCGCCTTGCTGCCAAAGAGGCTGAAGGAGCCGAAGACCTGGCGGACGGCGCGGCCGAAGCGGCGCACCTGGACGAACCGAAGCTTGAAGGTGAAGTAAATGCCCGTTCCGACAAGGAGCGGGATGAGGCAGTAGATGCCCCAGAGCAGGCTGTTGATGCCCTGCACGATCTGAGTGGCTTGATCCACGGGATTCTCCCAGGAAAAAGAATATCTTCCGGCTTTTCGCTGCTGGGGGATGTTGCTTTTCTTGTGGCCCGGCGGCTCCGCCCCGGAGTCGAAGGCGGAAAGCGCGCTCGCGGAAAGCCCCGGGAAGGGGCGGCCTCACCCATTGCAAAAGGGCGGCCCGGTGCGCGAGGGCTTGTAAATCATTGTAAGAAATGGCCTCCGGGCGCCCATCACGCATCGGAGCTAAGAGAATCTGCGTAGAAAAAGGCCGGGGATGGAAGGCCCCAAAAGAGGAGGCGGATGTTTTCCCTTCATTTCCATCGGTCTTTTCCGGGCCGGAGAAAACCGCAGGCGGGAGCGGCGGAAAGGGAAATTTTTATGCAGGTCATATTGACATATTCATAAAAATAGATATATTTACCTTATGAACGAAATCGACATATTCAAGGCGCTTGCCAACGGGACCCGGCTCGATATCCTGAAATGGCTCAGGGAGCCGGAAAAGAACTTCCCTCCGCAGGGGCTTCACATCCCTGAGGGCGACAGTTTTGAAAATTCGGTCTGCGTGGGCAGCATCTGCGACCGCGCCGGACTTTCCCAGTCTGTCATCTCCAAGTATCTCGGAATGATGGAGAGCGCCGGACTTCTGGAGTCCGCCCGGTTCGGGAAATGGACCTACTACCGGCGGAACGAAGAAAACATCCGGAAATTCGCCCTGTATGTCGCGCAAGAGCTGTAGCGGAGAAGGGAACACCTTCTTTTGCTTTGCTTTAATAAATCTACAATTTTGACTATGTATATATAACGAGAGGCATGCCATGAAATTTCACGGTCCCATTGTCCGTCCCTATACCGACGCGGACAGTCTTTTCATCGAAGTGACCGCCGGATGCACGCACAACAGCTGCACGTTCTGCAATTTCTACAAGGACACGCCGTTCCGGGCAGCGCCCGTCGAGCAGGTGGAAAAGGACCTTCAGGAAGCCTCCAGGGCCGTTCCCTTCGCCACCAGGATCTGGGCCAGCGGAGGCAATCCCTTCTGCCTTTCCACCCGCAGGCTTGTCCAGCTCGGGGGACTCTTCAAAAAATATTTTCCGAAGGCCCGCGTCTCCACCTACGCACGCATCGACGACCTCTTTCGCAAGAGCGTCGAGGATATCCGGGAAATCAGGGAGCATGGCATTGACGATGTCCTCATCGGCGTTGAGTCCGGCGACGACGATGTGCTCAAAGCCGTGAACAAAGGCTACCGCGCCGAGGATGTCATCAGGGAATGCCAGAAGATCGAGCAGGCAGGCCTGCCGTTTCGCATCATCTACCTTGGCGGGCTGGCCGGAGCCGGCCGGCTCGAGGAAAGCGCCAGGAAGAGCGCTGCCGTCTTCAATCAAATTCATCCCTACTACATGTACCTGACCAATGTGTCTGTTCTTCCCGGGACAAAGCTGTTCGGCCAGATGATGCGGGGAGAGTTCTCGGAGGCCACGGAAAAGGAGCGGCTGCAGGAGATCAGGACGCTGCTCGCGGAAATGCGGAACCCGATTGTCGTGGACACGGAGTCAGCCGCGAGCAGCATTTACCTCAAGGCGAGGCTTCCTGAGGAAAAGGCTTCGGTTCTGCGTGAGCTGGACGCGTTCATCGCCCGCTTCTCCCCGGAGCAGGAAAGAGTCCTGCACGCGCGCCGCGCCCGCATGCTTTCTGTATAACACCAGAGGTGAAGGCGGAAAAATGCGGGAGCCGCACGGGGAAAAACTGACGCGGCAATGTCTGCCCGCCCTTCCCTGCGGATTTATTCGCCTGGGGAAGGAGCCTGGCGGACGCACCGCGCACCGGCACCAGGCTGACCGCAGAAGGAAAGAAAAGCTTCGTGCGCAAAACCCGGGGCTTCATGAAGCCGGGCGGATCGAGCCGCGGCTGCAGTGAGAGAGCAGCTTCCTTCCCGCCCTCCCCGGGGAAGAATTAGACTCTAGCCTTTCTCCCCGGCGCGGCCCTCCGCCGACCGCCAGAGCCCTGGCTGAGCCCCGGCTCCCCTTTTAAAAAAAAGGAAAACTCCGCCTTGCCCGCTTCCAGAAACACCCGCCGCCGCAGCCCCGCAGGCCGCAGGCGCCTTTCCTCCTCCCCGGCCCTCGGAAAACTGAAGAAGGCTGCGGCCGCGGCCCTCGCCGCAGTCCTCTGCTTCGCGGCCGGGACCCAGTTCTCAGGCAGCACGGCCGAGCGTCTCGAAGGGGCTCTCCAGGCGGGGCTCGAAGCCGCGGAGCGGGTTCTCAGGCCCGGCGCCGCCGCCTCAGCGCCCAAGGCTCCCGCGCCCGCCTCCCGCGACGGCGGGCAGCAGCAGACCCTCACGGGGAAGGTGGTGCGCGTGGCCGACGGCGACACGATCACGATCGAGGCCGCAGGCGGCACCCGCCGGGTGCGCTTTCTCGGCATCGACGCCCCGGAGCACGACCAGGCGGGCGGCCAGGCCTCTCACCTGCACCTCGTGTCGCTTGTCATGGGCAAGACCGTGACCGTGCGTGTCTCCACGACCGACCAGTACGGGCGGGTCGTGGGCAAGGTGCTAGTCGACGGCACGGACGCGAACCTCTCGCAGCTTAAGACCGGGAACGCCTGGTTCTACCGCGCCTACGCGAAGAGCATGTTCCCGGAGGACCGCGCCCCCTACCAGCAGGCCGAGCTCGAGGCGAGGAAGGCCCGGCGCGGTCTCTGGAAGGAGGCGGACCCCACCCCGCCCTGGGACTTCCGAAGAAACCGCGGGAAAACGAACCTCGGGGACTTCGGCGAGCGCGCGGCCCCGCCGCAGCCCGAAAAAGGGCTCCTCGAGCGCGTGAAGGACAGGCTCTGAGGCCCCTCCCTCATCCATGAGAGAAAAAGCGCCTTTTCCGCAGCCTCTTTCAAACAGGAATGATGATCATTCCTGTCTGCGGCTAAAATGAGGCCTCGAGGATTCTCTTTGCCCCCCCTTTTTCCACGCGGGATGCCGCCATGACCGAGGACGAATACAAGGCGAAATCGATTGCGGAGTTCACGCGCGCTGCCCGGCGCTTCGACACGACGCGGGCGGGCGTCTACCGGATCTGCCGCCTGAGCTACGCGCAGGCCGCCCAAGAGCTTGCGCGCGAGCCCTTCGGGACGCTGCTTGACTGCGGCTGCGGCACAGGGCTGCTCCTTGAGCGCCTTCTCAGGCGCTTTCCCGGGATCGAGTGCACGGGGCTTGACCTCACCCCCGCGATGCTCGAAGCCGCCCGCAGGAAAAACCTCCCCCGCACCCGCTTCGTCCTGGGCGACGCCGAAGACATGCCGCAGGGCCTCGGGCTCTTTGACGCGGTGATCTGCGTGAACAGCCCGCACCACTACCCCTCCCCGGGCCGCTTCTTTAAGAGCGCCGCGCGGGTCCTGAAGCCCGGCAGGAGGCTCATCATCGAGGACTTCACGGCCGAGGGGGCGGCGCTTTTCTGGGTGAACCGGGTGGAGCTGCCGCTTGCGCGGCTCTTCGGGAAAGGCGACGTGAGGGTCTTAAGGCGGATCGAGATCTGCCGCTTCTGCGGCGAGGCGGGCCTGCGGCCCGAGAAGATGCTGCGCGGTCCGCTGCTGCGGCTGCACTGCCTCATCCGAAAGCCCGGGGGCCGCGCGGCCTGAAAGCCCCCTCGGGGCGGCCAACGGGGCCTTCAGTCCCCGAGGTCGTTGACGAGCGTCTTAAGGGGACGCGCCGGCACGCCGCCCACGAGCGTGTTGTCGGGGACGTCTTTCGTCACGACAGCGCCGGCGGCCACCACCACGTTGCTGCCGATCGTGACTCCGGGGAGAATCACGGCGTTGCCGCCGATCCAGACGTCGCTGCCGATTCGCACGGGGCTTGCGATTCCCAGGTGGGCGCGCCGGCCCTTGGGCGAGAGCGGGTGGTTCACGGTCGCGATCAGCACGCCCGGCCCGATCATCACGTTGTCGCCGATGTCGACCCGCGCGATGTCGAGGATCGTCACGTTGTAGTTCGCGAGGAAATTGTCCCCCGCGCGGATGTTCCGGCCGTTGTCGCAGCTGAAGGTCGGCAGCACCGTGGGGTGCGCCCCGACCGCGCCGAAGAGCCGGCCGATCAGCGCCGTGCGCTTCTCCCCGTCCTCCATCGGCGTCGCGTTGAGCTCCCGGCAGAGCCGCACGGCGTGCAGTTTCCTCGCGTCGACCTCCGGGTCCCAGAAATTGTAGGGAAGCCCCGCGTCGAGCTTCTGAGCTTCAGTCATCATGATGCAGTGCGCCTCCTTTAAAAAAGAAACAGATGCGGGCGGGCCGCCCGCCCCCTTTGCGCAGGGGAGAGGGCGGCCCGCGCCGCGGCAGGCTTCACAGGCCCCGGGGATTACCGGTAGGCCGCCTCGTAGATCGCGAGGTAGTCGGCGTCAGAGAGCGGCAGGGGATCGGCCGTGATGTCGCCGCCCAGCACTTCGTGGACCTTCTTCGGGAAGCCCTTCAGCTCCTCGCGGGTGATGCCCGCCTCGCTCATCTTCAGATCCGAGCAGTCGAGGGAGGCGATGAGGTCGTCCAGCGCCCGGATGAAGTCCATGCTGGAGGCGGGGTGCTCCACCCCCATCGCGCGGGCCATCTTCTTCATCGGCTCCTCGGCCGCCTTCCTCTCGGCGAAGAAGCTGTAGTAGCTGTGGGCGATCATGATGAGGCCCGCGCCGTGCACGAGGCTGTCATGGGCGCTGCCCATCAAGTGCTCCATCGTGTGCGCGCTCGTGCACATCATGTAGTAGCCCGCAAAGGTGTTCGCGAGAGCCATGTACTCGCGGGCCTCGCGGTTGGAGCCGTTCCGGTAGGCGGCCGGGAGGTACTTCGCCACGAACTCGATCGTCTTCAGGGCGAACATCTCGGCCATCGGGTGGACGTTGCGGTTGATCACGGTTTCCGAGGCGTGGAAGAAGGCGTCCATGCCCTGGTAGGCGGTGAATTTCGGCGGCACGCTCATCATGAGGTCGGCGTCGACCACGGAGAGCTTCGGGAACATCGAGGGGAAGAAGATCCCGGTCTTCTCGCCCGCCTCGTCGTTGCTGATCACCGAGGCGATGTCCACCTCGCTGCCGGTGCCAGCCGAGGTCGTGATGCAGACGATCGGGGCGGCCGCGTTAGGGGCGGCTTTCTTGCCGCCCTTCGCGCTCAAGGAATAATCCCAGATGTCGCCCGGGTTCGTCATCATGAGGGCGATGCACTTCGCGCAGTCCATGACGGAGCCCCCGCCCAGGGCCACCACGAAGTCGCAGCCTTCGGCCTTCGCGCGGGCCGCCCCGTCCATCACGTTCTTAGAAGACGGGTTGGCGCGCACTTCGTCAAACAGGGCGTGGGCGACGCCCGCCTCGTCAAGCTCCTTTTCCACGCGGCCGAGGTAGCCGAACTTCTTCACCGAGGTGCCGTTCGAGGTGACGACAAGGGCCTTGCGGCCGGGAAGCGCCTCGCGGTGCAGGTTGGAAAGCTGCCCGGAACCGAAGAGGACGCGGGTCGGCATGTCAAACACAAACTGTCTCATGATTTTTTCCTCCAGCAAGCGCTGTTTTGTTTTCTGACGGAGTGAAATTCTATTTTTCGGGCCCCCTCCGCGCAGCGCCCAATCTTAAGTAAAAGTATGTTATTTTCTCATATTCCGTATAATGGGCGCAGGGCCCTGCGGCAGCTCTCTGCGCCGCGGCGGCAAAAGGAGGAAGCGATGAGAAACAGACGGGTTGAGGAGGCGATCGAGCGGCTTTCCGAGCGGTTCCGCGCCATTTCCTGGCGCTACGCGAAAACGCCGCTCGCGCTGCCCCGCGAGAAAATCCAGCTCTGGCCCGGGCGGGCCGACGAGGACGTGATGCTCTGCATCTACAAGGGGCGGGAATACATCGAGGCCTTTCACCGCCAGGACTACTTTTTCTTCAACTTCGCCTTCCGCGGGCAGTACGAGGCGCTGAGCGAGCGCTTCGACCACCGGATCACGATCCGCGAGAACGAGTGCTACATCAGCCAGCCCTTCACGGGCTACGCGATCCAGAGCAGGAGCGAGACCGACACCGTGATCGCCGGCGTCCTGATCCAGAAAATCCCTTTCTTCCGGACCTATTTCCACGTGCTCTCGGCCAACCGGCGGCTCTTCCGCTTTTTCCTCGAGCCGCAGACGCGGCGCTACTCCGACGAGTACATTCACCTTCGGTTCGAGGACGATTTCGCGGTGAGGCGGCTGCTCGAGCTCATGATGGTGGAGTACGCGGAGGGCCGGGAGAACGCCCAGTCGGTCCTGCAGTCTCTCACGCTCGCCCTTCTCATGCAGATCGCCCGCGAATACGAGAAGACCGTGCGCAGCCGCAGCGGCAACCCGATCCCCGAGCAGATCCTGCTCTACATCGGCTCGCACCTCGACACGGTCACGCTCTCCGGGCTCGCGAGGCACTTCGGCTACCACCCGAACTACCTCTCGGCCCTGATTCCGAAGGAATTCGGGAAAACCTTCTCCGAGCTGCTGCTCGAGCAGCGCATGGAGCGGGCCGAGGCGCTGCTGCGGGGCACCGCCCTGCCGGTCTCCGAGGTGGCCTGGATGCTGGGCTACAAAAGCCCGAGCCATTTCTACAAGGCCTACCGCGCCTTCTTCCACGCCTCGCCCCGGGGTGAAAAGAAAGAACCTTCCGGCGGCCCCCGCGCCCCTTCGGACGGGCTCCGGACCCTGCCCCGGTGAGATAAATGGAAGGGCTCCCGGAAAAAGCCTGAGGGACAATAGACCCTGCCGCTCATCCTGCTGGGCCGCGGGACGGTTCCCCTCAGGGCGCTCATAGGTCAACCGGCGCGGGCGCTTTTCAGCGGCCCGGCCCTGATGGGCGGCCGGGAGTTCTGTTTTTTCCGGGCCTCTCCCGCCCACTCTTTGGCCTAGAGCGGCTCCCCGCCCGCTTCTTTTTCAGGCGGCCCTTTTCTCCGGCACCGCCTCCTTCCTGGCCAGCCCGGCCGCAAAACCCGCCGCGGCAAAGGGCAGCCACCCCAGCCCGCAGGCATAAAGCGGCACCGCGGAGCTCAGAATCTTCTCAAGCCCCCCCAGAGGCGCTCCGGCCGCCCGAAGCAGGTAGACGAAGGCCATGAGCGAGGTGCAGCCGATCGTCCAGGCGTAGACGCAGCGCCGCCCGCCGAAGAAGTCGTTTAAGAGCAGCAGCACGCCCAGCGCCACGGCCAGCGGATAGATGAACATAAGGACCGGAATCGCCGCGGCGATGATCGCCCGAAGCCCCAGGAGCCCGATCAGGCAGGAGACGAGCGCGAAAACCGCGGCCCAGGCCCGGTAGGGAACCTGCGGCAGCAGCGTGATCGCGTAGCCCGCGCAGCAGGTGATGAGCCCGACCGCGGTCGACAGGCAGGCGAGCAGGATGATCACCGAGAGGATCGCCGCACCCGTGTGCCCGAGCAGCAGCTTCGCGCTTTCGGCGAGCACCGGGGCGCCCGTGTCCTGCATCCCGATCGCCGTGACGCTCTCGGCCCCGAGCCTCGCGATGAAGACATAGACGAGCGCGAGGCAGCACACCGCGGTCAGGCCGGCCCGGAAGACCGAGCGGGCGACCTCCTTTCGGCCTGCGGCGCCGCTTTCCTTCACGACGCGCACGACAAAGGCGGCGTAGATGAAGGCGACGACGGCGTCGAGCGTGTTGTAGCCGTCAAGCAGCCCCTGCCCGGCGGCCTTCAAGGGCGTCGCGTAGGCGGGCTCGGGCGCGGTCGGCAGCCCCAGCGGAGTGAGATAGGACTGCAGCAGCAAAGCCGCGAGCCCGGCCAGCAGCGCCGGGGTGAACACCTTGCCGATCCGGTCGACCAGCTTCCGGGGCGAAGCCGCGAACCACCAGGCGGCGAGGAAAAACGCCGCGAGGAACGCGGGCTGCGCCAGCGCGGGATCGATCCCGCCCAGGAAGGGCCGGACCGCGATCTCAAAGGAGACGGTTCCCGCGCGGGGCAGCGCATAGCAGGGCCCGATCGCGAGATAGGCGAGCACCGTAAAGAAAAGCCCGTACAAAGGGTGGACGCGGGAGGCCGCCTCCTGCAGCGTCCCGCAGCCCGAGCGGGCCATCGCCGCCACCCCCAGGAGCGGCAGCCCCGCGCCGGTCACGCAGAAGCCCGCCACCGCGCTCGTGACGTTGAGCCCGGCGCTCTGCCCCAGCGCCGCGGGAAAAATCAGGTTCCCGGCGCCAAAGAAAAGGGCGAAAAGCATGAAGCCGATCGCAAGGACGCGGCCGCTCGTGAGCTGCATGGAAAATCCTTTTGTCTTACGCCTGCCGGGGCGGAGGGAAAGCGGCGGGGCGCTGAAGGCTCCCTGTTGCACGGATGCGGCCCCGGGGCGCGGTCTGCTCCCGCGCCCTCCCAGGCATGAAAAAAGCTTCCCCGCCCGCAATCAGGCAGGGAAGCTTGAGATTATATAAGGAAAACAGCCTAGACAGAGCCCTTTAGGCCGCCTTCTTTTCCGGAACGAGCTTCTTCCAGATGAGCCCGATCACGAAGCCCACGATGGCAAACGGGATCCAGCCCAGCCCGAGCGCGTGCAGGGGCACATAGTCCCTGAGGATCGCCTCGAGCCCGCCCAGCGAAATCTTCGCGGTCTCGAGCAGGTTGATCGAGGCCATGATGAAGGTGGCCCCGATCGTCCAGGCGTAGACGCACTGCCGGCCGCCGAAGAGATTGTTCAGGAAGAGCAGGCAGCCCAGCGCCACGATGAGCGGGTAGATGAACATCAGCACCGGGATCGTGGAGACGATGATGGTCTTCAGGCCGAAGAGCCCGATCAGGTAGGAGACGATGGTGAAGATCACGGTCCAGGTCTTGTAGGTGAACTTCGAGCACAGCCTCAGGGCGTAGCCCGCGCAGCAGGTGATGAGCCCGATCGCGGTCGAAAGGCAGGCGAGCAGCACGATCACCGAGAGGATCGCCGCTCCCGCGTGGCCGAGCAGGATCTTCGCGCTTTCGGCGAGCACCGGGGCCCCGGTCTCCTGCAGCCCGATCATCGGGACGCTCTCGGCCCCGAGCTTCGCGATGAAGATGTAGACGAATCCGAGGCAGGCGGCGGCGATCGCGCCCGCCTTGTAGACCTCGTGCGTGAGCTCGGTGCGCTTCGTGCAGCCGCTTTCGCGCACGGCGTCAACGACGAGCGTTGCAAAAACGAAGGCGGCAATCGCGTCGAGCGTGTTGTAGCCGTCGAGCAGCCCCTGCACCGAGGCGGTGAGCGGCGCGGCGTACGCCGCGGTGGGAGCGGCGGGCGACCCCATCGGCGTGAGGACCGACTTCGCGATGAGGATCAGGAGTACGAAAAGCAGCGCCGGCGTGAGCACCTTGCCAATGCGGTCGACCAACTTTGAAGGCGTGGCCGCGAACCACCAGGCGATGAGGAAAAACACCGCGAGGAAGATGGGGAGCGCCGCCGGGCCGTCGATGCCGCCCAGGAACGGACGCACCGCGATCTCAAAGGCCACCGTGCCGGTTCTCGGGATGGCAAAGCACGGGCCGATCGACAGATAGGCGATCACGGTGTAGAAAAGGCCGTAGAGCGGATGCACGCGCGAGGCCGCGTCATGCAGGCCCTCGCAGCCCGAGTAGGCGATCGCCGCGACGCCGAAAAGCGGCAGGCCGACGCCCGTGATGAGAAAGCCCGCCACCGCGTACCAGACGTTGGTGCCGGCGTTCTGCCCCATGGCGGCCGGGAAAATCAGGTTGCCCGCGCCGAAAAAGAGCGCGAAAAGCATGAAGCCGATCGCAAGGGTGCGATTCTTGTTCTGCTGCACGAGAACTCTCCTCTCCGAAAAAAGTCCGGAGCCGGAATCCGGGGCGGGTGGCCGCGGACGGTGCTGCGCCCTGTCCCTCCCGGTAGGAGGCAGGGGGCTCCGGCGCGTTTCTTTGTTAAGAAATGAAAAAATCCTGTGAAAACAGAAAACGCTCCCGCCTCCGCACCAGGAGGCCGGCAGCTTTCTGCTTAAAGGTAAACAGCACCATTGTAGGGCGAAGGGGAACTTTTTTGCCCCGAAAAAGGGAGTTTTTCATCCCGCCAAAGGGCGATGGTCCGAAAGGGGGAGCGCACGAGGGGGAAAAAGCCTCGGCCGAAAGGCGGCGTCTCAGCTGCATAAGAAGCAGATTTTCAGCCCTTTAGATCAAACTTTCCGTCCCACGCCCGCCCTGCCCCTCCCCGCTAAAATGGACGCAGCAGCAAGCCTTTGCAAAGAAAGGAGGACGCCTATGAAAAAAGCGCTCGTTTTGACGGCCCTCACCGCGGCCCTTGCCGCCGGGGCCGCCCGGGCCTCCGACACGATCAGCCTGCCCGCGGCGCAGACGAAGGGCGGGATGCCCCTCATGGAGGCGCTTGCCAGCCGGCACAGCAGCCGCAGTTTCGCCCCCGGGGATCTCTCGGCCCAGGAGCTCTCGAACCTGCTGTGGGCCGCCTGGGGCGTGAACCGTAGCGACGGCCGCCGCACCATCCCCACGGCGATGAACCGCCAGGAGCTGGAGGTCTACGTGAACCGCAGGGACGGCGTGTGGCGCTACGAGGCGGCCGGGCAGAGGCTCGTGCGCGCGGCCCCCAGGGCGCTGCCCTCCCCGATGAACGACGCGCCCGAGGTGCTCATCTTCGCGATCCCCGCGGGTGAGGAGTACGGGCCCTACCACGCGGGGCTCGCGGCCCAGAGCGCGGGGCTTTACTGCGCGGGCGCGAAGCTCGCCTGCGTGGTGCGGGCAAGCCCCGTGAAGGCGGCCGAAAAAGCCGACCCGAAGGCCTTCGGCTTCCTGCCGAAAGGCTGGAAGCCCAGCCTCACGCTGCACGCGGGACACCCCGCGAAGTAGACCGGGCAAAAAAAAAACGCTTCTAAAGGGCGGGGGCCTTAAGGCGCTCCGGGGCGGGCGGCGTCCTTTCCCTTTTCCGCTTCCGGCCCCGCCGCTTCCGAGAAGCTGCGCAGCAGCTCCTCGGCCGTCATAAAGAAGCGGCGGGAGGCCCGCGGCAGCTCGGAGGCGAGGCGCGACATCGAGCGGGCCGCCGCGCGGCACTGCCTCGGGGCAGCGGCCGCCGCTACCGCGAAGGCCAGAACGGCGGCGGAAAGCGCGAACAGAAGGGCCGCGGCCGCTCCGATCAGGAGCGCCGTCCCCAGCACCGCGGCCGCGAGCGCGACGGCGAACCGCGTGAACTTACCCATGGCTTTCCCTCCGCAGGACGATCCTAGAAGACCGTCTTACGATACCGGATCATGTGCCAGAGGAGAAGGGCCGTGAAGAAAACGCCGGAGCCAACGTGCAGGGCCGCCATCCGGCCTCTCATCCCCGGAAGGATCGAAAGGAGGACCGCGGCGTAGGACACCGCCATCCCGCGGTTCACCATCCGGTTCACCGAGGCCGAGGCGTGAAAGGGGCTGAGGCCGCAGGAGCGGCGTTTCACTGCGGGCGCGGCCGGCAGCGCGGGCAGCGCCGCCTGGGCCAGGGCCCGCAGCGTCCCGAGGTCGAGCTTTTCCGGGTCCCAGAGGAGCAGGAGGCTGCCCACGCGGCGGTTGACGTCGGCTGCAATGACGCCCTCCATCCCGCGCAGGAACGTCTCGAGCCCCGAGGCGGCCTCTTCCCCGCGCAGCGCCGGGTGCCGCAGCCGCAGCCTCCCGGGAGCGAGGCTTCGGATATAGGGGGCAAGGGGATCGTTCTCGTTCATGGCTCGGTTCCTGAGTCGATGTAGCCGCCGCGGATCGCGTTCAGGCAGACCGCCATCGTGGTGCCGTTGTGCAGCACCGCGTTCATGGCGGGCGGGATCATGTTCATGAGGCCGCCGGCGAGGAACCCGGTGTTGAGTCCCACGCTTGCGGCGAAGTTAAAGCGGACGCGCCCGAGCGTGGCCCGCGAGAGCCGGATCGCCCGGGGAAGGTCCTCGAGGTTGTTGCTGGCGAGCACGACGTCGGCCACCTGCTGGGCGATGTCGGTGCTGTCTCTCATCGACACGCCGACGTCGGCCGAGGACAGCCCCGGGGTGTCGTTGATGCCGTCGCCCACCATGATGACGCGGTGGCCTCCCGCGCGCAGCTCCTCGACCGCGCGGGCCTTGCCCTCGGGGAGCATCTGGGCCCGGAACTCGTCGACCCCGAGCCTCGCGGCGATGCTGGTCGCGGTCCGGGGGTCGTCGCCGGTGAGCATGACGATCCGCCGGATGCCCATCGAGCGGAGCTCCCCGATCACCGCGCGGGCGTTCTCCTTGGGCGGGTCCTCAATTCCGAAGATCCCGATCAGCTCTCCGCCCTGGGCCATGTAGAGGATGCTCTTGCCCTGGGCGGCAAGCCGCGAGATCTCAGAGTCCATCGCGGAGATGTCGACGCCCTCGTCCTCCTCGACGAAATGCCGGGAGCCGAGCACGACCTCCTTGCCCTTCACGCGCGAGCGGATCCCGTGGGCGGCCACGTAGACCACCTCGGCGTCGTGCTCCTCGATCGCGTGGTCGAGGCCCTTCTCGCGGGCCGCGAGCACGATGCTGCGCGACACCGGGTGCGGGAAGTGCTCCTCGAGGCAGGCGGCGACCTTGAGCAGATCGTCCCGGTCCCAGCCGCCGTGGGGCACCACGTCGGTGAGCTTCGGGGCGGCGTTGGTGAGGGTCCCGGTCTTGTCGAAGACCACGGTGTCGGCCTCGGCGAGCGCCTCAAGCGCACGCCCGCCCTTGATGAGGATGTTCGCGCGCACGCCTTCCTTCATCGCGGTGAGGACCGACAAGGGCGTGGAGAGCCGCAGCGCGCAGCTGTAGTCAACGAGCAGCACCGAGGCGGTCCGGGCGAGGCTTCTCGTAAAGAAGAAGACCAGGCCCGCCAGCAGGAAGTTGAAAGGCACGATCGCGTCTGCGAGGTGCGACATCCGGGCCTCGAGCCCGGACTTGCGCCGCTCGCTCTCGTCCACGAAGCGCGCGATCTGGTTGAGCCTCGAGTCCTCCTGGCTGCCGGTCGGGCGGATGTCGATCTCGCCCTCCTCCACCACGGTTCCCGCGAACACCGCGCCGCCCGCGGCCTTGCGGACCGGAAGCGGCTCGCCGGTGAGCGCGGCCTGGTTCACGAAGGCCTCGCCCGCGACCACGGCGGCGTCGACCGGAATGGCCGTGCCCGCGCGCACCACGATCGCCTCGCCGGGGGCGAGCTCCTGGATGGGCTTCTGCACGAGGCCGCCGTCCGCGCCGCGCACCCAGACGCGGTCGACCCGCACGGAGAGCTCGCTCGCGAGCGAGTCGAGCGACTTCTTCTTCGTCACCCGCTCGAGCATGTCCCCGAGCCCCAGAAGGAGCACGATGAGGCCGGCCGTCCGGAAGTCGCGCATCAGCAGCGAGATGCCGACCGCCGAGGCGTCGAGCACCTCGACGTTCACCCGCCCGCGCACGAGGTTTGCGAGCCCGCGGACGAAAAACGGCACCGCGTGCACGACCGTGTGGACCGCGTTCCAGAGGAAAGGCAGCAGCGGCCGCACGAACACATAGCGCTCAAGCGGCCACCAGTCGTAGTCCGAGGCGGCCGCGCGGCGGCGCTGCTCCCGGATCTGGGCGGCGGTGGGCAGGCTTTGCGATGAAGCCCGCCTCGTGCGGATCGAGGCGAGCAGCGCCGCGGCCGCGTCCAGCGCCGAGGCGCTGCTGTAAACGACAAGAATCGAGCCCGAGCGCGGGCTCACGCGGACGCCCTCGACCCCCGCGACCGACTGCAGCCGGTCGGCGAGCGTCACGGCGAAAGCGTCGGTGAAGCGAAAGGCCGAGCGCCAGCGGATGCGCCCGGGAATGTGGTGAGCAACGGTAAGATTCATGGAACCCCGAAGCTAAAAAAGAAGACGGAGAAGCGGGCCGCAGAGGGCCGAAGCTCAAAAAAAAGCGGGGGGTCAGGCCGCGGAGGTGCCCGGGGCCTTCTTCAGCAGCGCGGCCTCCTCCACTTCGGGGGACGCGGCGCTGCGGCGGGCTTTGGACTTCGCCTCGGCTTCGGCAAAGACGTCGGCCACGTCCTCGCGGGCTCCGTCGACCGTCTCGAGGACCTTGTCGCGGATGTCGTAGCCGTGGGAGAGGACGTCGGAGGCGAGGGGCTTCAGGCCCTTCAGCTTCCCGCGCGAGACGGCCGTGGCGCCGAGCGCTCCGATCACGATTCCGCCAAGCAGGAACAGACCGCATTTCACAGTTTCATTCGTCATTTTTGTTTACCTTTTTTCCTTCGTGCTTAAAGACCTGACTTCTCACCTGCCATTCACAAATGGTAATGAGAAATACTTCTATTTATTTTACCCCCGTTTGGACCCGCCTCGAGCGCCGGATGAGCGCATTCAGGGCATAATTTAGCCGATAAAAATAAAATAATCCAATGGATAGATATAACTGTTAGAGCAACGCGATAATGTCACGGAAAACTACGGGACTATGTCATGGTCCGGCAACGCGACTCTGTCATAAGCCGGCAATCTGCATGACAGCCCCCGGCAAAGCGATTTTGTCACACAATCACTTCAGAGAGCCTGTTTTTTAGGAGTCGCACATGAAAAACTCGCTTCCTGAAAGAGCCCCGAAGTCCCAGACCGGCACAGAGGAGATTTTCGAACAGGTCGCCTACGGCCTGCTCTCGGTGCCGGAGGCAGCCAAAGCGATGAAGCTGAGCATTCGCCAGTTCTATCGCAGGCTGGCCGCCTGGAAAAGGGGCGAAGCCGCAGATCCGCCCCATGGCAACAAAGGGCGGCCCCCGAGCAACCGCCTGCCAGACGATATTCGTTTAAAAATCATAGAACTGGCAGTTACAAAATATCAGGATTTCCCTCCGACGCTCCTGACTCAGTACCTTGTGAAAAACGAAGGGATCAAAGTGTCGAAGGAAACTGTTCGAAAGATTCTGAGAGAACTCAGCCCTCAGGCCTCAGAGCAGGGGCTCAGAAGAGCCGGTCATTTTCTGAGGCGCAGAAGGTCAAGGTTCGGCGAGCTGGTTCAGATCGACGGCAGCCCGCACAGATGGTTCGGCCCCGGTCAGAAAGAGTGCTCATTAATCGCGTTCATTGACGATGCGACCGGCAGAATCGCCGCTGCCGGGTTCTTTCCCTCGGAGACCGCGGCGGGCTATATGACCGTGCTGCTCCAATACATCAGGGCGCACGGAATCCCCCTTGCGCTATACAGCGATCGGCACGGCACTTTCCGCGCGTTGGCTCAGGGCCGGTCCAAAAATGTAGAGGGCACACAGTTTCAGAGAGTCTGCGACAAGCTTCAGATCGAGCAGATATTCGCTCAGAGCCCGCAGGCAAAAGGCCGGATAGAACGCCTGTTCAAGACGCTGCAGGGGCGCTGGCCGCATGAGTTCAGGGTCATGGGAATCGAAGACATGGCCACCGCCAATCAGCGCATGGACGAACTGATCAGGGATTTCAATCAGCGGTTTGGAATCGACCCAAGAGAACCCCTGAGCGCAAACTGTGCGGTGGCTGAAGAAAGTATGCCCGAGATTGAACGCATATGCGCCTGGTGGCACGAACGCGTTCTGAGCAAATCTCTGAGCGTCTCCTTCGGGGGGTCGATCCTGCAGCTCAAGAATGCGAGCGCTCGGAAGTTTGAGCTGATGGGCAAGAAAGTCAGCGTCATCGAGTACCCGGATGGCCGTGCGCCGGAAATGGTCTACCGGGATGCACGGGGCAAAGAACATCTGCTCTGCTTTGAAGCCCGGAAAAGAAAAACGCTCGAGCGCACGGAATACCTTGAGTCATCGAAGACCATAGACGCATGCCTGGATCGAATCATTGAGAAGGAAGATTTGCGACCCAACGGCTTCGTCATGAAGCTGGAATGCGAAATGGCTGAAGCGAAGCAACGGCAGGCCCAGAGAAAAGAGCGTGACCAAAAGGCCCGTGAACTCGAAGAAAAGCTGAAGCAGCGGAAAAACAGATCTGGCAAATAATGAAATCAACACAGGCTCTCAGAAGATCTTTTTTCCCAACCTGCCCACAGCCCGCACGGGCTTCAGCCCATTTGAGGCGAGCGCCCGACAGAGCGTGGGCAGGGTGTTCTCCATGAAGACGATAAAGGGCCCCAGGGGGCTCTCAATTTCTGTCTTTGGCGGAGAATTTTTGGTGTCATAATCGCTTTGCTAGGGTGTGACATAGTCCCGTTGTGCTGGCATGTGACATTTTCCCTTTGCTCTAACACAATGGATAGATATAACAAAAATGAGGCCCCGGGGGCAGCGGGTCTCTCTATTAGATAGGCACAGACTAAAAGCGCCCCTTCCGGAAGAACCGGAAGGGGCGCTCGGGTCCGGCCGGGGAGAGAGTCCGAGCTGGGCCCGCGTCCTACTTCTGGGGGCGATCAGAGCCTTTTGGCGGCCTGCGCCGCGCTCTGGCCCGCGACGCGGCCGTAGGTGAAGATGTCGGCCATGGCGTTGCCGCCCACGCGGTTCGTGCCGTGCACGACGCCGGTCACCTCACCCGCGGCCCACAGGCCCGGAATCACGCGGCCCTCGCGGTCGATCACCTCGGCGTTCGTGTTGATCACGACGCCGCCCATGGTGTGGTGGCGCTTCATCGTCACCTCGCCCGCGTAGAACGGAGCCTTGATGATCTTGTGCGAGAGCATGCGCGGAGCGCGCCCGAACGGATCCTTCTTCGTGTCGACCGCGCGGTTGTAGACGTCGATCGTGTCGCGGAGCACCCTGGGATCGACCTTGATCTTCGAGGCGAGCTCTTCGATCGTGTTGCCGACATAAAGCGTGCCCGCCTTTCTCGCGGCCTCGTTCTCCGGCCCCTTCGAGTTCTTCTGCAGCTCGAACCCGTCGGCGTCGACGATCGTCCAGGCGAGCATCTTCGGCTGCGCGAGCATCGCGTCGCGCAGCACGTCGCGGCGGGCGTCCTCGTGGATGAAGCGGCGGCCTTCGATGTTGGTGAAGACGAAGCGGTCGACGTGCGTGAAGAGGTTGGGATAGGGCTTTCCGCCCGGCAGTCCTCCCGGGATGCACTGGATGTAGTCGAGGCACGTGGTCTCGGCCCCGAGGTTGATGAGGTCGGTGAGCACTTCGCCGGTCGCTCCCGGCTGGTTCGTGGTCCCGAGCTTTTCAAGCCTCGGGTCGTGGATGCCGCAGAGCCTCGCGTTCGCGGCGAAACCCCCGGAGCAGACCACGACGCCCGCCCGCGCCCGGATGGTGCGCGTGCCCTCGGGCCCCGAGACCCTCACGCCCAGCACCCGGCCTGAGAAGGGCTTCTCGCGGATCACGTCCTCCACCTTCGTGCTGAGGTGAACGGGAATCCCCTCCTTTTCGCACACGGCGTAGAGCGCCTGGATGTAGGCCGAGCCGCGGGGGCCGAGCGGGTTTCTCGCGCGCGGGTAGATGCCGCCGTAGATCTGGTAGATGTGATCCTGGAACTTCACGCCGTGGTCCTTGAGCCACTGGACGCTTTCCGGGGCGAGATGCGTGAGCTTCTCCACGATCGCCGGGTTGCCGCGGTAGTCGCCCGCCGCGAGGGTCTGCTTCGCGTGCAGCTCGGGCGAGTCCTTGATGCCCGCCTTCTCGTAGTCGGCCTTAATCGCCGCGTTGAAGCCCCCGCCCGCGCGCACCGTGTTGCCGCCCGGGAAGGCCATCTTCTCAACGATCTCGACGTCCTTCACGCCGGCCTCCTTCGCGGTGATCGCGGCCTAGAGCCCCGCCCCGCCCGCGCCGATCACGAGAACGTCAACTGTTTTATCCCAGCGAGCAGGAACTCTAAAGGGATCTTCCATAGCCCAGGCCGGAACGGCACCGACGAGGCCCGCAACTCCGAGTCCAGAAACAAATCTGCGTCTTGTCAAAGGCATTTTCTTCTCTCCTCGATTTCGTAACGACAAAACGGGAGTATTGTGCCTTTCGTAAACAATAAATACAATTGATATTTTTTTATTAATTAATGAATGTTTTTCATAGACAAAAATGAAACCTCTGTCTGATGTCAACCTAGAGTTGCTGCGAGTGTTCAGGAAAACTGCGCAAGTTGGCAGCATGACGGAGGCCGCCCGGCACTTATTCATCACGCAAAGCGCGGTCTCGCACGCCGTGGCTGATCTGGAGGCCTTCACGGGCTGCCGTCTTTTCCTGCGCGCACACAGGCGGCTCACCCTCACGGCGGAAGGCCGCGCGGTACTCGAGACGGCTGAGTCCATTTTCTCTGCACTGGAGGGAGGCGAGGAAAAGTTGAAGGTGCTAAGAGCGCAGAAAACAGGACTGCTGCGAATCGGGTGCCCCTTTCTCATCTTGCAGACGATACTTACCCCGCAGCTTGCTCGCTTTCACCGCAGGCACCCGGAGGTCGAGGTGCGACTCACGATTGAAAACCGGATGCAGCCGATGCTGGAACTCCTTCGTTCTAACCGCATCGACCTGCTATTTCTGGCCACGCCCGCGCCCGCCCTCCTCGATCCGCAGCTTGTCGAGCACTGCCTCGGTTACTACCGCTACGGCTTTTTTGCGAGCCGCGAAAATTTCGGAGCTCTCGAGGGTCGGGTCCTTTCGCTCAAAGAGCTGAGCGAGCTGCCCGTGGTGATTCTCAGGCCCGGGAACAACACGCGCGACTGCTTGGAAAAGAAATTCGCTGAAGCCGGACTGCGGCTACGAGTAAGCGTTGAAACGGACACCATGGCCTTCACGAAGGAGTACACCCGAGCGGGCTTTGGAATCGGAGCGGGGCTCATTCCCGAACCGCCTCTGCGGATTGAGGACGAGCCGGATCTGTTCAGACTACAGGTAGATCCGCCCCTGCCCTCGGGGCGCTATGTCGCGCTTTTCCGAAATGACCTGGAGCTGCCGCAAACGGCAGAGGTTTTTCTCGCTCAGTTCCAGGCCTGATCCCCAGAAAGAATTGCGCCCTCCCCTTAGGGCGGGCGCACCAAAAGCACTGCGCAGGCGAGGGCTGCCCTGCCCCCTTGCTTCACCCGCGTTTAGCCCTGAGCTCAGGGCTTAGAAGTGGTAGTCAAGCCCCATAAAGACCTGCGTAGCCTCTAGGCTATAGCCACCCTTCTTCCTCGCGAGCTTTTCGGCCTCGCCCGAAGTGAAGGACTGAGTGGCTGCGACGTAGCCGATCACCTTCTTGCTGAACCAGTACTCCCAGGCCGCCGCGAGTACGGTGCGGTCGAAGTCGACGTCATGGTCGCGAGCGAGCTTGCCGGTAAAGTACTGAGCATCGGCGATGAACTTGTTCTTGCCCATCGTGTAGGTCGCGCCAAGGAGGAAGCTCTCGCCGTTGAAGCCGCCGTTCGCCACCGAGCTCTTCACGCCCGAGAGGTTGGAGGCGGAGAGTTTGCCGCCGGTCGAGAAGTTCGACTGGTAGCCCGCGCCGGCGAAAATCTTAAGCGATGGCGTGGCCGCCCACCAGCCGCCCAGCTGATACATGCGCGCATCGGGCTTGCGGCCGTTCGCGGCGTGCAGCGAATCGACGTTTGCGAAGGTGAGCGAGAGATAGAGGTCCTTCGACTGGTAGTTGCCGGCCAGGGCGAAGGTGTGGTTCTTGTCGTTCCACTCGACCGCGTCATTGTCGGCGTCGCCCAGCGAGTAGGAGGCCCCGAGCCTGAAGCCGCCCAAGGAGGGTGAACGGTAGTGCAGACCGTTGCTCACGCGCGAGGTGTTCGCGAAGGTCGAGCCGATCGAGGCGTTGCCGTAGGACGTCCCGAACGGGTCGTAGCGCAGCAGGCCCATCGAGTAGGGGGCCACGGTGGACTGCACGGTGCCCGCGCGTCCAGCGCCCAGCTCGCCGTAGGGGCCGTCCACGGCGAGGATCGAGCGGCGGTCGAAGAGCTTGCCGTTCGTCGTGCTCGCGCCGGTATCGATGTAGTAGCCCGCCTCGAGGTAGCCCTTCACCTTCCAGCCGTTTCCGATGTCCTCGCTGATGTTGAAGCCCCAGCGCGGGGTGGAGCGGCCGTTTTTCATCTCCAGGGTGTCGTCGCCGCCCTTCACATGGGTGTAGACGAGGCCCGTGTCCGCACGGCCGTACATCTCGACCTTCGCCTCGGCCTGAGCCGCCTGGGGGATCGTCAGGGCGGCCGCCGTGACGGCGGCAAGCGCCGCAGTGAGTTTTGACAGTTTCATTTACTCTCCTTCCTGTCTTCGTTTTGAGTCAAAAACGCGCAGCCATGCCGTCACCCGGCACGCCTGCCCTCTGGTTCCGCCGCCGGGGTCCCTGCGGGCGGCGCGTACTGCCTGAATGCCGAGAGCGCCTCGTCGAGCCCCTTCATCGCGATCTGCCAGAAGGCCGGATCCGAGCAGTCGGCCCCGAAATGAGCGCGCACAAGCGCGTCGACCGTCATGCGGCCGGTGTCGCGGAGCATCCGGACATAGAAGGGATAGAAGTCCGCTCCCATGCTCTTCCACTTCTGCAACAGGATCTGCGAGAGGAGGAACCCCACGGTGTAGGGATAGTTGTAGATGAGCTGATCGGTCTTGTAGTAATGCAGCTTGTAGGCCCAGAGGCTCACGTCGGGCAGCGCGCAGTCTCCGTACCAGCGCTTCCAGGCCCCGGCCATCAGCTCGCGGCAGCGCCCGGCGCTCACCTCGCCCTCCTTGCGCTCGCGCAGGAACGCGAGCTCGAAGCTGCAACGCGCGGGCACGTTCATCATAAAGTTCGCCCAGCTCTTCAAGTCCTGCCAGAGCATCGCAAAGCGCCCGTCGAAATCGGAGCGGCGGAAGAGGAAGTCGCGCACCACTGCCTCGTCGAAGGTGCTTGCCATCTCGGTGAGCGTCATGGGGAACTCTGTCTGCACCGCGGGCAGGTCCCGCATCACCCAGTAGTGGAAGGCGTGCCCCATCTCGTGGGACTGCTGGATCACGGAGGCGAGGCTGCCCTGATAGGTCGAGAAGACCCGCGGCATCCGAAACTCCTCGAAGCGCGAGTAGAAGGCTCCCCCGATCTTGCGGTCCGAGGGCTTCGCGTCCACCCAGCGCTTTTCTCTCATCATCCGGAAGAACGCCTCGATCTCCGGGCTCACGCCGCGGAGCGCCTCGCAGACCGTCTCAAAGCCCTCCGGGTAGGGAATCGGGGGCGGCAGGGCCCGGGCGCGTCCCTGCGGGGCGGGGGCCATGAGATCCCAGAAGGGCAGCGTCTGCCGCCCGAGCCACGGGGCCCGGAGCGTGACGCAGCTGCGAATCTCGGGCAGGCGTCCGCGGATCGCCTCGAACATCGCCTCAAACCCTTCGCGGGAGAGCCGGTTCTGGTGCAGGGAGACCTCAAGCGGGCTGACGCCCGCCTGGCCGAAGAATTCGAGCCTGAAGCCGTGCAGGGCGTTAAGGAGCTTCGCATAGGCCTCGCCCCTTGCTTCGTAGTGCCGCTCGATCCCCCGGCCCGTGGTCTCGCGCAGCACCGGATCGGGGTCCCCCTTGAGGATCGCGATCATGCGGGCCGCGCGGACCGTGACCGGGGTGCCGTCCGAGCGGCGGGCTTCGATCGCCACTTCCTTCTGCAACCGCTTGAAACAGCCCCCGAGGGGCTTGAACTCCGAGGCCTCGCGCCGCTCCTCCTCGGCCCGCACCGGCGCGGAGAGCCGGTGCTTCCAGTTCCCCGCGCGGCGGGAAATCTCAAAGCGCCAGTGCGCGAGGGGCTCGCGCTCCCAGAGGGGATCCTCCGGCGCGAGGGCCTCGATCGAGGCGAAAAGCGGAGCGGAGGCCCCGGCAAGCGCCGCCTCGGCCTGGGCGAGCGCGGCGTTTTCCGGATCGATCCGCACGTCGGTCGAATCCTTCGCCCCAAGGCACTTCACGAAGGCCTTAAGGGAAGAGAGCCGCATGTGCGCCTCCTCGTAGAGGGCGAGAGCGGAAAGGAGCGCCCCGCCCGCGGGGCGGCCCGCGGCGGAAAGCTCGTCCGTGAGCTCCCTGACCCGCCGGGCGGACGCCTTCCAGCGCTCCGATCCGATGTCGCCGTAGGCGTCCTCCATCTGCCACTCGGGAGCCTGCAGCGCGTTTTCTTCAACAGCCTCAGCCATGATTCGTTTCTCCCTCCCGGCTTAAAGCGTAAACAGGAAGACGATGATCTGGTGCGCCACCAGCGCCACGATGCAGGGCACCGAGGCGCGCTTCACGAGCTCAAGGGGATTCATCTTGAGCATCGCGGAGATCGCGACCACCACGCCCGCGACCGGGGAGAGAGGCCTGGCGATGGTCGAGGCCTGGTGCATCGGCAGCACGAGGGCTACCGGGTTCACGCCCATGTCCTTCGCGATCTTGGGCACCATCTCGACGATCGGGTAGAAGGAAGCGCCGTTGCTGCCCGCGATGATCGCAACCGCAGTCGTGATGAGCACGAAGAGGATCGACATCCCGAGCGCGCCGAAGCCCGCGGTGTTCGCAAGCCCCACGATCGCGTCGAGCATCCCGAGCGACTTGAAGCCCTGGGCAAAGACGCCCGCCGCGATCACGAGCGAGACCACACCCGACATCGAACGGCCCATCGCCTGGAGGAACACCTTGCAGCCCGCGCCGATCTTCTCAAAGTTGAACTTCCAGCGGAAGGTCTCGATCACCATGCTCACGATCACGCAGAGGAACATGAGCGTGATGATGTCGAGCTTGATGCTGCTCACCACATAGGGCGAGAAGACCACGACGAGAATCATCGGCAGGAACGGCAGCACCGCGTAGAACTTCGGGGCGTTGCCCGAGGGCTTTTTCACCTCCTCGTCGAAGACGAGCGTATCGCCCCGATGCTCGGCGCAGTTCCAGCCTTCCTTTCGGTCAAGGTAGCGCTGCCAGAAGAAGTGCGTGACCGCCATGATCGCGATCACGGGCAGCCCTGCCGGGATCTTGTAGAAGAAGACGTAGTCGAGGATCGGTATCGAGCAGGCCTTGGAGGCCGCGGCGGTCGATCCCCCGATCAGCACGAGCGAGACCGCGCTCGAGGTGACGAAGATCGCGCCGATCGCCTTTTTGTTGAGCCCGATCGCGGCGAGCGCCGGTCCCATGAGCGCCATGCACAGCACTCCGAGTCCCACCGCGGAGGTGATCACCATGGAGACGGCCTTGCCCAGCAAGAATCCCACCATAAGCACGATGTACGGGTTCTTGAAGAGCGAGAGCGGGCGGATCGCGATCCGCACGAACGCATCGTTCGCGCCGATGTGCGTCATGTAGGAGGCGAAGCCCACCATCGTCATGATGAGCAGTCCCAGGCTCGAGAGCCGGTTGGAGAACATGTACCGGATGAACTCCACCACGTCCAGAAGGTCGCTGCCGGTTGGCGCGGCCCCCTTTTTAGGCAGGAACGTCCCGATGTCGAACACCGCGGCGCAAAGCAGCATGAAAGCGCCGCTTGCAAAGAGCACGAGCGGGGCGTACTTGCCCTTCAAAATGGCCCAGCCCACGACAATGAGCGTGGCGCAGCCGATCAAAATGCCCAGCATGATTTCCCCTTTTGGAAGAAGACATCATCAATCCTAGGAAACGGCCTCCCCCTGCGGAAGAACCCGGGGGGTTATTGGCCTGCCGATAGGATTTAACCCTTAGATCTTTTCCCTAGAGCGATCCCGTTTTCCCGCTCGTGGTGCGTAAGGAGAAGAAACATAGCGCAAGAGAATAAGGGTTATCTCCATGATCATTAAGTATTAACACCTATAATGCTTTGCCTTCTCTCCCTCGGTCGGGCCGCGGTGCGACAATTTTCCGGTCATACGGATGGCCGCAGAGCGGGTGGAAACCCTCTGCAAGGGAGCTCAAGCATGGAAAGAGGCGGTGCGAAGGCGCTTCCCGGCTGGGACAAGGACGGGATTTTCGACGTTGCGGGGAGGCAGTTCCGCGCGGGCAAGGAGCGGCTCGCGGCGCTGCTCACGATGGCCGAGGCGCTCGAGGCGGCCCCGGGCGGAGGACCGACGCTCACCGAGCTGGCGCGGGTGACGGACGAGGCGCGAAGCCTTGCCTGGACGCTGCTCACCGCCACGCGCGGCGCGCTCAGCATCTCCTCCTCCGACGTCCTCGCCTCGGCCGAGCGGCGTGAGGTGCTGCGGCTCTCGGGCCGGGTCGAGCGCGCGGCGCTCCGGCTCCGCGGAAAGCTCCTCGCCCTGCCCCCGGACACGCCCGAGCTCGCGGAGCCGGCGCTCTCTGCCCAGATGAGCCCCTTTGCCCTGCCCGATCCCTTTTACGGGGAGAAGGAGTCGCTGCGCGAGCGGGTCTACGAGCCGCTCTCGCTCCTATACCGGCAGCTTCGCAGCCGGATGCTGCTCACGCTCGACCCCGAAGCCCCGGGCGAGGCTCCCCGGCGCTTCAGCTTTTCACAGGCGATCTCGATTCTCAAGAACTCGGACGATCCGAGGCTGCGCCGGGCGGTCTTCTGCTCGATGAACGCCTGGATCGCCGAGCGGGGCGAGCTCTTCGCGGACCTGCAGAACGCGGTGGAGGGCTGCCGAGAGGAGGCGCAGTCGAGGGCCCGCCTCACGAGCTTCGGCTACACCTTCAGCTCCGAGAGGATCGACCCCGGGACCTACGCGGCGCTTTTTTCCGCGATCCGGAAGTCGCTGCCGGAGCTGCGACTCGCGGTCTCGGCCCGCGCCCCGGTCTTCGGGCGCGGCAGGCTCCACGCCAGTCTCCTTTTCGCGCCGCCTCCCGCGGGCTACGCGGGCGAGGACTTCTCGCGCGGTCCCGAAAGCATCATGACGATGCAGGGGCTGCTGCTCACGATCCGCCGGGCGCTCACCCCAGCGATCCCTTTTTTCGACCAGTTCGTGGCCGACGAGCTGCGAGGGCACTGGATCGAGGCGCGGCGCTTTTCGAACCGCACGGGCGGGGGCTGGTGCGACAACCTCCCATCGCTGCGGGCGGTGGCGGTCTTCGCAGACGTTTCGCCGGGGATGCCCTCGGCCTTCTGGCTCTCGCACCTTCTTGGAGTGGCGGGCCTGCACCGGCTGCTGCTGCAGGCCCCGGCGCCCTTGAGGCACGTGCCGCTCACCGTGGTCGAAACCGCGGGGATGCTTGCCGTCACCGCCCTTGAGCAGTACTTCTACCGAAGGTTCGAGGGCGGAGCCTCGGAGCGCGCCGCGCTCTGGTTTTCGATGATGACGATCACCAACGAGCTCATCACGATTCCCTTTCGTCACGAGCTCGCGGTCCGAATCCAAGCCGAGCAGTCGCGCCGAAGACTCGCCGCCCGGGACTTCAACCGCCTCACCTCGGAGGTCTGGGGCGAGTACTTCGGGGACACCACCGAGAGCCTCGACGAGTACATCTGGGCCTACAAGCACCACTTCTACCAGATGCGCCCCTTCTACGACTTCCAGTACAGCTTCGGGTTCCTCGCCGCGCGGCAGCTGCTTGCGCACTTCGAGTCGGGCAGGGGCGGGGATCACCTGATCGAGCGCTTCTTCCTCGCCCTCTCCCGCGGCACCTGGGAGGAAGCCTGCGCGAAGGTCCTGGGCGAGGACATCCGCCGCCCCGCCTTCTGGGAGGAGGCGATCGGGATGGCAATCGCGCCGCTGCGAAGGCTTGAAGCCTCCCCGCAGCTTCTCGCGCACTTCCAGGGCAGGCTCTAGGGAGGAGAAAAAGGGGCCGGGCCTCCCAAAGGCTCCGCCCCGCAGAGCCCTGCCTCCCCCTGCGGCCTCCAGTCCCGGGCCGAAGATTTAAGATGGGATTTTCCGGTCACGCGCCTTTTTTCCCATGCTGAGACTTCCTCCTTCATGGCTGGTCTTTTCCGCCTCGGCCGCCGCGCCCTTCTGCGATGCCTTCGCGATCGCGGCCACGGGGCTCATGCTGCTTGACCTGCGGCCCGAGCCCGGGTTCGCGGGCGGCATTGCGGCCGCCTACATGCTGGGGGCGCTGCTCGGAAGCGCTCTCTTCGGGGCGCTCTCCGACCGCCTGGGGCGCAGGCCCCTCATGCGCTTTGCCTCGGCCGCCGCGCTTCTCACGCTTTTCGCGCTTTCCTCGCTCTCGCCGCTGGAACTGCCGGGCGACGCGGGGCTCGCGCTCGCGGGCCGCTTCCTGCTCGGCTTCTTCTTAGGAGGCGACTATCCGGCCGCCCAGGCGTTCCTCTCCGAAGAGCTCGAGGGGCGGGCCCGGGAGCGGGGCCTGTCGCTTCTCATGGGCGCGTGGTACTCGGGGGCCCTGGCCGCCGTGGCCGCAGGCACGCTCTTTGTCCCGCACGCGGGCTGGTCGGGCTGGACGCTGCTGCCCGCGCCCCTTATCGCCGCGGCGCTTGCGATCCGGCTTTTCATGCCGGAGTCGAGCGGCTGGAGCGCGCAGCGCACCGAGCACGGCACTTCGAGCCTGCGCGACTTCACGCGTGAGGACTGGAGAAAGCTCGCCTTCGTGAGCGGGTTCTGGCTCTGCCAGATCGTGCCTTCGACCGCCCTTTTCTTCTTTGGGCCCGAGATCCTCGAAGCAGCGGGACTCGCGGGACTGCCGCTGCCGCCCCTGCTCGCGCTCCTTTACCTGTCGATCCTGATCGGGACGCTGCCCGCGCCCGCCCTCCTGCCTCGCGCGAGCCGCAGGGCGCTCCTTGCCTCAACCTTCGCCCTCATGGCCGCGGGCCTGGCCGCGATGGCCTCGCCCGAGCCGGTCCCGACGCTGCTGGGGTTCGTGCTTTTCTCGTTCTCCTACGGGCTGCAGAGCGTGCTCGACTACGTCTATCCCGCGGAACTCTTCAGGAGCGCGATCCGCGGCAGCGCCATCGGCTGCATCACGACGCTCACCCGAATCGGAGCCGCTGCGACGGCCTGGCTCTACCCGATCGGAGCCGCCCGGACAGGCACGGAGGCGATGCTGCTGGCAGGCAGCGCAATCTGCGCGGCGGGGATTCTCTTTTCGCTTCGGTTCGCGCCGCGCGGCGCTCCCCGGCTCTAAAGCGCCAGGCGTCCAGCCCGCCCTTTTCTCTGCCCTTCAGGAGTCCTTGCGGGCCGCGGCGCTTGGGCAGAGCTCCCCGGTGAGGAACGAGAGGATCTCCTGCTTCTGCTCTTCGGAGAAGACGTCAAGACCGAACTTGTGCACGAAAAAGAGGCCTTCAAGCGCCATCACGGCGGTGAGCACCCGGGGCTGCCTTTCCTTCGGGAAGGCCTCGGCCCGGCGCGCAACCTCCGCGTACCACTCGCGCACCGGGCGCACGAGCTCCGGGTCCTTCACCTGCTGGGAGAGCAGATGGACGCCGAGCTGCGCCCAGCCGTGGCTCGAGCGGTCGAAGTCCCGGAACCAGTCCGCGTAGGCGGGCACGAGCGTATCCTCGGGGCCTCCGATGTAGTTGTCCTCATGGCTTTTGAGGCCGCTTCTCAGGTGCTCGGCGTAGTCTTCAAGCAGTGCCCGGTTGAGCTCCCGCTTGCTTTTGAAGTGGTAGGTCACCGCCCCCTTCGACATGTGGGCCACCTGCGCGAGGTGATCCATGCTGAGCGCGTCGACGCCCTCCTTCTGGACAATGAATCGGGCCGCCTCGAGGATCGCCTCCCGGGTGTGCAGAGCTTTTTTTGTTGCCATTCGTTCGTCCCCTGTTGTTTTTTTTTCAGGTGGCCTGAAGCCTCATCAGGGACCCCGGAAAGGGCGGAGATCCCGCCCCCGATTCTAGCGCGGGCGCCCCGCTCCCTTTTCCCCGTCCGATGCTCCCCGCGGGGGCCCGAAGCCCGCAGAGCAAAAAGCGCGAGCCCCTCCGGCTTTGCCTGCCGGGAGGGCTCGCAGACAAGCCCCCAGGCCTTTAGAACCAGTGCGTGACGCCTACGGTCGTCACGACCCGGTTCGTTTCGGTCGTGTTGGTGTCAAGCAGCCCCGTGCCCTTCGCGTAGGAGACGACGCCGTAGCCCATCGTGCGCTTGCTGAAGTAGTAGTGCACGCCGAGCGACCCCACGTAGCGCTTGTAGTCGTCCTCATCGCCCTTCACGGCGCCCTTGTTCTTGCCCGTGAGGAACTGGAACTGCCCGAGAAAGCTCGCGGCTCCAACGCTGTAGCGGCCGCCCAGGAAGAAGGCATGTCCCTCGAGCCCGCGGCCGCTGCCGTCATAGACCACCTTGTAGTCGTCGTCCCAGGTCGAGTCGGTGAAGCGGTTCTGGTTCTTGTAATAGTTGTAGCCCGCAAACAGCGTCACCGGGCCCGCGTTCGGGGTCCAGGCGCCGGCAAGCTTCGCCGACCACCTCGTCTTGTTCGGGTCGGTGTCCCGGTAGTCGTGGCCGATGAAGTCGGCCTCAACCCCGGCGATCACCCGCGCATTCTTTCCGTCCCAGCGCGCGTAGATGTTCCCGAAGTGGCTGTCGCGGGCCATCCCGTTCGTCTCTTTGTCGGACGTGCTACCCGTGAACGAATACTGGCCGCCGAACTCAAAGCCGTTCATCTTCGGGGAGACGTAGTAGAGGGTGTTGCTGTTGAGCCTCCAGACGTTCACCTGCGTGCCCTGCAGCCCCGCGTCGTAGTACCCGGTCTCGAAGGGCTCAAAGTCCCAGTAGCGGGAAAGGGACGAAGAGCCCGAGGTGAAGGCCCCGACCCGGCCCGCGCCGATCCGGCCCCAGGAGCCCTTCACATAGATCTGGGACTCGCGGTTGAAGATGCTGCCGCTTTTGCCCTGCGCGCCCGTATCGCTTGCGAAGCCCGACTCCAGAATGAAGCCCACGCTGGAGGAGCCGATTTTCTCCTCGCCCTTCACGCCCCAGCGCGAGCCCGCGTAGTTGCCGGAGTTCATCTCGAGCGTGTCAACGCCGCGGTTTGAGACGTGGGTGTACTGCAGGCCCGTGTCGACGACCCCGTACATCGTGATGGAAGGGGCGGCTGCGGCCGCCCCGGACAGGGCCACGGCGGCAAGCGCTGCGGCGAGCTTCATGGGTTTCATTTTTTTGCGAGTCCTTTGAATGGAAAAGACGATAAGGGACAGGGCGGCCGGGCCTAGCCCTCAAGGGGAGAAACCCGGCCGCCCTGCAGGAGAGAAAAGGGTTTGAAAGGGAGAGGACGGGGCTCTGCCCCCGTCTTCTTATTCGGATTTAGTTTTTGTTCCTGTAGGAGGCAGACAGCGCGTCCCAGGCCGCCGCTTCGCCCGCGATGCGGCCGAAGACCAGGATGTCGGTATAGGCGTTGCCGCCCAGACGGTTCGTGCCGTGAGTGACGCCGGTCGCCTCGCCCGCAGCGTAAAGCCCCGGAATCGGCTCGCCCTTGGCGTTCAGGGCCTGCGCCTTCGGATTAATGCGGATGCCGCCCATCGTGTGGTGGATGGAGGGCACGGCCTTCACGACGTAGTAGCGGCCCTGCGAGAGGTCGACCAGACCCGCACGGTGGTGGAAGTCGCGGTCATTGCCCTTGCCGGTCATGGAGTCGACGCGGTCAACGGTCGCCTTGAGGTTCTTGTATGGGATCTTCGTGAAGTCGGCGACGCACTTCAGGTCATCGCAGGTCTTCATGGTGCCGTTCTTCGTGAACGCGGCGTACTCGTCAGGGTGCGCCTCGACGGTCTTCGAGACGCTGCCGATCTTGTCGTTCCAGAGTACCCAGGTGTAGGCCCCGGGCTGCCTGAGGATCGCGTGCGAGATCACGTCGCGGCGCTCGAGTTCCTCGACGAAGCGCTCGCCCTTCTGGTTCAGGAGGATCGCGCCGTCAAATCGCGCGTCGGCGATGAGCTCGATCGTGCCCGAGACCGGGTCGCAGATCGGGTAGGTCTGGATGTACTGCATGTTCACGAGGCTCGCCCCTGCGCGCTCGGCCATGTAGAGGGCTTCGCCGGTCGCGCTCGGGGAGTCGGTCGACTTGAAGCGCTCGTCAAGCGACGGGTTGTACTTCTTCACCATCGCGGCGTTGTGGCCGAAGCCGCCGGTCGCGAGCACCACGCCGCCCTTCGCGTCGAACTCATAGGGGCGGCCGTCCATTTCAGCCTTGACGCCGGTCACGCGCCCCGTGGAATCGCGCAGCAGTTCCACGGCCTTCATGTTCGTAATCACGGGGATGCCGAGCGAGTCGGCCTTCGCCGAGAGCTTCGTGATGAACTCCGTCCCGGTCTGGCCCACGGGGATCAGGGCGCGCTTTCTCGTATGCCCGCCGAACATGAAGAGGTTGTCCGGCTCGAACCTCACCCCCACGTAGTCGCGGGCCCACTTCGCAGTTTCAAGCGCGTGCCCGGTGAGAGTGCGGATCACTGAGAGGTCGCCCTTCTTGTCGCCGCCGATATAGGTGTCCTGCGCGTGGCGCTCGGGCGAGTCGTCGAGAACGCCCAGCTTCGGCTGCACCCAGTTGCGGGCAACGTTCATCTCACCGCCTGAAATGAGGGAGTTGCCGCCGACCGAAGGCATCTTCTCCAGCACCACGACGCTCGCCCCGGTCCTCTTCGCCTCGATCGCGGCGGCAAAGCCCGCGCCGCCCGCGCCCACGACGACCACGTCATAGCCGCTCTTCGCGGGGATCGCCTTCGAGACCTTCTTCAGGGACTTCTGACCGTCCTTCGAGAGGGTGACGCCCGCCTTCTTCGCCGCGTCCTTCACCGCAGCGAGAAGGCCGCGCGAGGAGAAGGAGGCGCCGGAGACCACGTCGAGGTCGGCGGAATTGGTCTTTACGACATTGTCCTTCAGGTCCGTGAACACCTTCTTCGAGAGGACCGGGTTCTCCTGCTGGGAGAGGACCTTGATCGACTGGATGCGGTTCGCATCGAACGTGACCTCGACCTTGATCTCGCCGTCCTTGCCAACGCCGGTTCCGGTGGTGGTCACGGGGGAGGCGAAGGCCTGCAGGGCGAAGACGCTCATGACGGCAGCGGCCACTGCCATGGAAGCTTTGTTAAAACGCATTTTCTTTCCTTTAAACCGACTGGACGGTCTTTTTTATGACAGGCTCATTTAACCACCGCGGACCCACCAAAGCAAGTCTTTGCGGTTAGGTATTAACCCGTATTATCTAAGATGAACACCGCAGATCTCCATTATTAAAGCGGCGTTGGAACTAAGTCGGAAGAACTACTAATGTCGAAAACCCTCATAAACATACCGTCCGGTCGGTTTAATCCTATACTACGACCTCGTCGCACCCGGCGGGCTGAAGTGCCCCGACCCGGACAAGCGCCAAACACTCTATTGGAGAGATAAGATGATGAAGTTCAAACCCGCAGCCCTTGCCATAGGACTTGCCATGACCGCTACCAGCGCATTTGCCACCGTGACCCTGGACGGCCACTCGCTCACCCAGGCCGACGCCTGGAAGATCGCCGAAGGCGAGCCCGTCGCCATTTCGGACAAGGCCATGAAGTTCATGTCCGACTCGAACAAGCTCGTGCTGCTCGCCGCCCGTCAGGGCAAGGAAATCTACGGCCTCACCGTGGGCGTGGGCCTCAACAAGGACCATCACCTCTTTGACAAGACCGGGCGCCTCACCGAGCAGGCCCGCCAGGCCTCGATCGCCTTCAACCGCAACATCATCCGCTCGCACTCCGCCGGCTTCGGCCCGATGCTGGACAAGAAGATCGCAAGGCTCGCGATGGTGGTGCGCCTCAATACGCTTTTGACCGGCCGCTCCGGAGCCCAGCCGCGCGTGGCCGAGCTCTACCGCGACTTCCTCAACAAGGGCATCACCCCGATGATCCCTTCGCGCGGCTCGATCGGCGACGCTGACATCACGCTCGCCTCCCACGTGGGCTCGGTGATGATCGGCGAATGGAAGGCCGACGTCGACGGCAGGGAAATGACGGGCGCCGAAGCCCTGAAGGCGAAGGGCCTCCAGCCCCTCGTCCCGGAAGGCAAGGACGGCCTGGCGATCCTCTCCTCCAACTGCGTGGGCACGGCGCTCACCATGGAAGCCGCCCGCACGATGCACCAGGTGCTCAAGGTCTCGCCCGTGGTCTACGGACTTTCGCTTGAAGGCCTGAACGGCAACGTCACGCCGTTCCTCGCCCAGAGCGCAGCCTCGCACCCGCTGAAGGGCTTCCCCGAGATGGCGAAGACCCTGCGGCTTACCCTGAAGGGCTCCTACCTCTGGGACCTCGACAAGACCCGCAACCTGCAGGATCCCCTCTCCTTCCGCACGAGCGTCTACACGATGTCCGAGGCGAAGGTCGCACTCGATGAGCTCGACGGCCTGCTCAACACCCAGATCAACTCTTCCGACGACAACCCGGGCGTGATCCTCAATGCCACGCAGGAAGACCGCAGCACCCCTTACGTGAACCAGTGGTTCGTGGAGGGCGACGGGCTGAAGGGCGCCATCATCCCGAGCGCGAACTTCGAGCCGCTGCCGATCGCGATTGCCGCCCAGAAGGCCGCGATCGCCCTCACCCACGTCGCGCACAACAGCGCGAACCGCATGATGAGGCTTGACGACGACAACTTCTCGGGACTCTCGCGCTACCTCGCCTCCAAGGAGAACGTGTTCGGCCACGCCTTCGGCGCGACCGAGGACTCGATGGTCTCGCTCTACGCCGAAACGATCGACCTCGCCAACCCGATCTCCGTGCACGGCGCTGCGGTTGAAGGCACGATCGAGGACACGCACTCCAACCTGCCGCGCGTCGCCCAGCGCCTGAACCGCTCCGCGAACACGGTGCTTGACATGTACTCGATGGAGCTGCTGCACGCCGCCCAGGCCATCGACCTGCGCAAGATGAAGCAGACGAACGTCCGCCTCTCCGACAAGACCGGCGCTCTTTACAACGCCTACCGCAAGCAGGTTCCGTTCGTCGGCATGGACCGCGTCTACAGCGGCAACCTCCAGGCCGGCCGCAAGATCCTCGAGCAGTACTGATTTCGGCTGAGGTCTTTTCCTTCGGGAACGGAGGGTGGAAACAGGTTTTCCACCCTTCTCCCGCCAGGGGACATTCAAAGCGCGCGGGGCTTTTCCATTAAGCCTCTGCGCGCTTTTTCACTTCCCTTTCCTTTTGCCGGAAGACGCGGCCCCGGCCTTTCAGGAGCCCCGGGCCTCTTCAAGAAGAGGCTTCAGCTTCTGCACAGCCTCGACGTCGGCCGGCAGCCACGCCACGGTGTCCAGCTCGTCCTTCCCCAGCCACTTCGCTGCCTCGTGCTCGAGCAGCGTGATGCTGCCCTCCGCCACGGAGGCGAGAAAGCAGTGCATCGTGAGGTGAAACTTCGGGTAGTCGCACTCCACGGTGGTCACAAGCCGCTCGGGCCTGATCGTCACCTCTAGCTCCTCGCGGATCTCGCGCACGATCGCCTCCTGCGGGGTCTCGCCCGGCTCCACTTTGCCGCCGGGAAATTCCCAGCCGTCCTTGAAATCGCCGTAGCCGCGCTGGGTGGCGAGTATCTTCCCCTCGTGGTGGATGATGGCTGCCACGACTTCAATTCTCTTCATTGCTGCTCTCAAAATCATTGGTTAAATAATCATAAATGTCTTCGCGAACCGGGTGTTCCAGCTCATAGCGGATCTCGAAGGCCGCGTCGCCGGTCTGCAGCCTCACGGGCGCAGGATCCCCCACGGCGTTCATTTCGCCCAGGAAATAGAATGACTTCGCCTCCTTGTCGTCCTTGTTCTTGCGTACGAACAGATAGATCCGGTTGCCCCGATCCTCCGGCGTGCGCTTGAACATATGATCCGCGTCCGGCGAATCCACCCTCCTCTTCGTCTTCGAAAGCGCAATCAGGATGCGCTCGGACTCGAAGCGGTCCTCATAGGCGATCGCCTCTTCGGACTTCT
The DNA here is from genome assembly GCF_022809315.2 of Mesosutterella faecium. NCBI lineage: Bacteria > Pseudomonadati > Pseudomonadota > Betaproteobacteria > Burkholderiales > Sutterellaceae > Mesosutterella > Mesosutterella faecium. The sequence goes on from NZ_JAKZJU020000001.1 coordinate 2,036,542, forward strand.
CATAGTTCACGAACACCGGCAACGTTTTCGTTTCCTCGTCGTAGAAATAGCCGCCGATATTCTGGGCGGGCATGTTATGCGACCAATTGAGTAGCCGGCCCACGTCTTCGTAGGTGTACTTGCTGTAAAGCGCGAAATCAGTGTCTTTATAGCGGTCCCGGTACTCGCTGTTGTAGCGCCGCTTCATGTACTGCACGAGCTCTAAGAGCAGGCCGCGAAACTCAGGGTTCGCCTGGAGAGCGGCTTTGAACCGGGTCGAAATCCGATAGTCACCGCCTTCGGGCTCAAGAAAAACGCACGCCGAAGTCCGCTCCTGATCCAAGCTGTTCTTGCAGAACCGATTGGTAAGCACCAAACCGACGTTCTTCAAGTGCTGACCAGAAGCATTGATCCCGTAACTCTTCCAAAGCATCTCGCGAAGGCGGGCCATCACATGGTCGCGGCCTTGCAGAAGGTCCTCCAGGACGAGTGCTTCAGAAACTCGCTTGCTGTTTCCGAGCTTCGAGCACCAGAAGGTGAGCATCTGCTCGGCCTCGGGCGAGAGCCTCACTTTGTAATCGTTGTCATAAGCCTTCAAAAAGGCGTAATAGGACCCCAGGCTTTTGTTTTCAAAGAATTTCTGAACGTCGACCGCATTGTGCAGCTCGAAATCGACGAGCCTCGGGATCCGCCCAAGCTTGAACTTGAGCGTCCTGTAGGACTCTTTGAGGATCTGGATGCTGTTGGTTTGGGCTGAATCAATCGAAGAGAAGATGCGCCGCTCCACAATCCGGTCGAAATGGATGGTGGATGCTCCCGGCAGGTATTTTCTCGTTTCCGCCACAAAACGCCGAAGGTTGTCCTTGTTGTAGCTGCGGTCGCCCGAAAGCGCGATGGGGATCAGATAGTTGGTCTTATAGCGCCCGATGAAGTCGAGCACGACCACATAGTCCTTCCCTTTGGCCTTGCGAAGCCCGCGACCCAGCTGCTGAATGAAGATGATCGGGCTTTCGGTCGGGCGCAGCAAAAGCACCTGGTTCACTTCCGGGATGTCAACGCCTTCGTTGAAGATGTCGACTGTGAAGATGTAGTCGAGCCGAGCGGGCCCCTCGCCGTGCTCGAGGCGCTCGACCATGGCGGCGCGCTCTTCCTGAGAATCCTCCCCCGACAAAGCCTCGGAAGGAACGCCCCGCTCGGTGAACTTTCGGGCGAGCTCCTCGCATTCGCGGTTGGTCGAGCAGAAAGCCAAACCCTTCACCCGCTCGCCGCTGAACCTGAAGTAGCGGGCCTCGCGCAGCACGTGCTCCACCCGGACGTCGCTCGTGAGGAGATTGAAGCTCCGCTCATCCTCGATTTTTTCACCGTCCACTTCCAAGTCCGTGATGCCGTAGTAGTGGAAGGGACAGAGCAGATCGTTTTCGAGCGCCGTCTGCAGGTGGATCTCGTAGGCGATGTTGTTGTCGAAGAGCTTGTAGATATCAAAGCCGTCGGGGCGGTCGGGGCTCGCGGTCATGCCAAACCAAAACCGGGGCTTGAAAAAGCTCATGATTTTCTGGTAGCTTGCCGCTCCCGCCCGGTGCACCTCGTCGATGATGATGAAGTCGAACGCCTCCGGCCCGAAAGCCGCGAGGTTTTCGTCTTTCGACATCGTCTGCATGGTGGCGAAAGTGTATTTCGCGCCGCTGTCATGGCGGTGGCCGCTGTAGAGCCCGAAGTCGCCGAAGCCGCCGCCCAGCACCCGCTTGAAGCTAGCCATGGCTTGCCGCGCAATCTGCTCGCGGTGCACGAGGAAAAGGACGCACCGTGGAGCGATTTTCTTCACTGTGAAGGCGGAGGCATAAGTCTTGCCGGTCCCGGTCGCGGAAATGAGCAGCGCCCGTTTCTTGCCTTCGCGGTAAAGCTGATAGACGCTGTCCACCACACGGCGCTGCATGTCGTTGGGTTCGATCGCGGCCTGCTCGGGAGCTGGAGTCTTCTGCGGCCTCGGCACGAAGATCGGCCGCTTCTCCTCCCAGTCTTTTTCATAGCGCGGCAGCTCGGTCTTGAGGCTAAAGCTTAGAGGACTCGCCCAGAGGGACTCGAACTCCGAGACCAGGCGTTCAGTCACCTCCCCTTCGCGCTTTCCCACGAGCCTCACGTTCCATTCTCGGTTTTCCGTAAGCGCGGGGCTCGTGAGGTTTGAGCTTCCGACAATCATCCGGTAGAGGCCGCCCGCCTTGAAGACATAGCCCTTCGTGTGAAAGCCTTCTTCAGAGGAACAGCGAAAGAGCTTCGCCTCAATCGCGGGAGAGACGCTACCCTCCTGGTTCTTTTCGCGCGCGAAAGCGTTGAGCGACTCCACCATTTCCAGAAGCCGCCTTAAATCCTTGGGCTTGTTGAAATAGTTGAAGTCCGAAACCAGGATGCGGCCTCGACCGCCTCGGCAGACGAAGTCCTGCAGGTCCCCTTTGAGGAAGCTCAGTCCCGCCTCGGTGAAAAAGGCGACGCTGAAGAAGAACTCGCTGCTTCGCCGCAGCTCGTCCTGGAGCGCGACGTAGACATGAATGTTTCTCCGAGGCTCGTTGGAAAGAAACTTCGCACGATACGCGGGGTCGGAATAAACCGCCGATTCGTTGAGAAAGGACGTGCTGAAGCCTTCGAGCAGGCGCTTGTCCACACCGTCTACAGAATCATGTCTTTCAGTCATCGGGGCTCGTCGTCGTTTTGAACCGCTAGCTAATGGTCACCCCTGCAGCTTACCTCTTTTCCCGTCTTTCCTGGCCGAAGCCCTCTTTACGAGGAGCGAGAGCGCAGGCGGAGCACAGCAAAAACAGCCTTGCGGAACTGGCTTACGTCAGTTTGCAGATATTTCGTATACGAAAATAATTTCGTATACAATATTCAGCAAAGGGATCACGAAGAGTCGTTCATCATGGCAAAACCTAAATCCACAGCCCCAGCCCAAGAAAAGAAGCCGACAGGCCGCCCCCGCGTTGCAGCCGAGCTTCTAGAAACCAATCTGCAGGTGCGCGTGACGAAGAAGCTCGCTCAAAGCTGCCGGGAGCTGGGCGGCGCGAAGTTCATGCGCCCGCTCCTTGAATCGGCGGTGCGGCGCGCGGCAGCGCTCCAAAAGCTCGCGGCCTCAAAGCCCGCGGCGGACGACGCGGGCGACCCAAAGCTTCTGGCCATGACCGTTCAATGCGGGCTGCCCACGCCCGCAGGGGATTACTCGGAGCGCACCCTGTCGCTCACGGACTATTTCGTGAGGCACAAAGAGTCGACCATCATCATCGAGGCCCGGGGGGACTCCATGGTCGACGCCGGCATATTCGACGGGGACCTTCTCATTATTGATCGGTCCATCGAGCCTCGCAGCGGCGACATCGTCCTCGCCTTCCTTCAGGGCGACTTCACCCTCAAGCAGCTGCAGATCGTGAACGGCAAGCCAGAACTCCATCCCCAGAACAGCTCAGGGGCCTATCCGATCATCCGCCCCGGCGAATACGACGACTTCATGATCGAAGGCGTCCTCGTTGGTTCCGGCCGTAAATATCGGCACTAAGGAGAAAAAACATGGAAACGCAAAAGCAGCCGGAAAGCCAAATCGAAAAAGAGCCCATCAGAACAACGCGCTTCGGCAGGCACAGAGGCGAAGAAGACATCACGATCGAGTTCAGCGCGGACGGACACGCCTTTTCCGTCAAGGGCAAGAATATCGGCGGCCGAATCGTCCAGGCGATGGACGACGCCCTGGCCCCCGAGATACCCAAGGGATCCCTGCTGCTGGTGGACGAGAAGACGACTTCGATTGAGAAGGACGGCCTCTTTGTCTTCGACCAGTCAGTCCTTGGGGGCTACGACATCGCCTTTGTGGGAAAACTCAAAGACGGCAGATACCGCTACACCTCGGACTACAAAGCGCCCAAAATTCTCAGCGATCTCTCTAGCCTCAAACTGATCGGCCGCGTCTGGGAGGTTGAGGGGCGGGTGCCCTTCAAAACCTTGAGCGGCGAAAAGACGGAAGACGGCGGCATCAAAGTGAGGGAAGTCAAAGTCTCGATGATCTGGCTGCCGATCTGGCCGCGCGAGCACATGTTCTGGTGCCACGAAGACAAGAAATTTTCAAAGCCCGCCGCCCAGAGAGCGCTTTAAGACGCAAAGAGCGCAAGCACCATTAAAAATTGCGCGCGGGCGCACCAAGATGCGCCCGCATTCAAAATTCCTCTTCGAAAAACGGCCGGCTTTTACCGTTTTGCCAGTTGAGCCGCGTTTTGCCCTGCTATCCGGCCGAACGTCAGGCACTGAGCGAGGATTCCGCCTCCGTGATAGTCGTGGTAGTAGAGGTTCACCGTTTCGCCGGCTGCGTAAAGCCCCCGGATCGGCGTCCCGTCCTGCTCCGTGACCTGCGTCTTCGTGTTGATCGTGAGCCCGCCGTAGTCCATCGTGATGGAAGGCGTGAGCGGGAAGAAGGCGTAAAGCTTTCCGTTCAAATCCAGCTTCGAGGCGAGGCTCCTGCGGGGCGGATCAGCCTCCAGGGCCGAACCGTCCGCCTTCACCGCACGGTTGAAGGCTTCGAGCGTCGAGCGAAGGGCCGCCGCTGGAACGCCGAGCTTTCGGGCAAGCTCTTCGCACCCGTTGGCTTCGATCAGCCCGCCCTTGGCTTTTTCAAAAAGGGCGATGGACATCCCGATTCTCTTTTCCTTCTTTCTGAGCGCCTCGTCAAAAACAAGGGCGACGGTCTGGCGGGTCTGCTGCAGCGTCGCCTTGCCAAAGGACGCGTAGCCCTGGGATTCGTCCACAAACCGCCGGCCCTGCAGATTGATGCCCACGCAGTATGGTAGCGCCCTGGTCGGAGAGCCCCGTCCGCTGGGGCCGTTGTAGACCACCGGAAGATGAAGCGACTCTACGCCGGCCATGCCACGGGTCCCCGCGCCGATTTCCTGCGCGAGCGCGATCCCATCGCCCGTGATCCATTTGTTGCCGCGAATCAAAATGTTTGCTCCGCCCGGGTGCGCCGCTTCAAGCATCGCCCTGTTGGCTGAATAGCCGCCGGTGCCGAGGATGAGGGCCTTGCAGCGGATCTCTAGAAGCCCGGCCTTCGTCTGGCAGATCACGCCCGCAATTTCTCCCTTGGAGCCTAAGAGAATGCGCTTGGCCTTGGTCTCAAACAAGGCTGCGCCGCCCAGCCTGCGGTATTCCGAGTAAAGAGCGGAAAGGAGCTTTGGCATTCCCTGGTACTGACCGGGAGAGGCAAGCCTCACCCCAAGCCTCCAGGGGGCGGACTGCAGCCAGGGATTGAATTTCGCCCCGTGGCCCTCAGCCCATTGGACTGCGTCCAAGACGTTGTCGGCGAGCAAGCGGTAAAGATCCTTCCTGCCGCCACCGAGCGATTTCTTTGAGACATCTTCGACAAAAGCCTGGCGGGAGGCTTCCGAGCCATCGCGCGGCATCAGAAACGAGCCCATGCAGACCCGGGAATTGCCGCCTCGGAATTCCTCCTTCGCCTTGTCGATCATGAGGACCTTGGCGCCGGACTCGCGCGCCGAGAGAGCGGAAACGGTGCCCGAGAGGCCGCTGCCGATGACGAGAACGTCAGTCTCCAGGGTTTTCTCCGGCCTCCCCGTCACCCAGGCCAGGGCGGGTTCGGCCGCAAGCGCTCCAAGCGTAAGGCCCGCGGAGCTTAGAAAGAAGCTTCTTCTTGAAATATTCATGGATCCCTCCTTTCCCCGCATTGAGGTGATGCTCTGATGGGGCATCATCCCTGCTATGCCGAATCAAACCGCGCCCTTTCCTTCGGGAGAAAAGAAGGAAAGGGCGCTGAATCAAGCCTTAGAAGCTCGTGCAGAGCCCGGACACAAGGCTGAATTCGCTCGGCTTCGTCTCAGAGCGGCCGAAATCCATCTTGTCGCGAATGTAGCTCGCGCCTGCATAGAGGTAGGTCCGCTTGGAGAGGTTGTACTGATAGGCCAGAGAAGCGGAAATGCGCTTCGCCTCGTAATCCGAGTCGTTCACGAGTTCGGCATCGCGGTAGCCCAGCGAGGCCTTGAAGCTCCCGGCTAGAGCCGGGAACATCGCGCCCGCGAGCACGCCCCAGCCCTTCGTGATGGCGTCCGTCCCTTTCTTGAGCCTCGTGAGCTCATAGGGCGCGGGCAGCCCGTTCATGTTGTCGAAGTACTGCCCCGCGAGGAACACCGTGACCGGGGCGAACTTGTAGTTGCCGCCCAGCGTGAAGGCGTAGCCGTCGTCGGCCTTGCGGGTGGCCGCGGCGGTGTTGCTCCAGGCGATCCACTCGGCCGAGCCAAAGAGCGTGAGTGCGCTGTGCTTCCAGGTCGCCGCAAGGCCGCCGTAGCGGTCCGAGGAGGACTTGTTCTCGACGCCGGCCGCGTTCTTCAGGTCGTCGGTCTTTCCGGAATAGGCGGCGTAAAGGGTGGCGCCTCCAAAAGTGGGCGTCTTGTAGGCGAGGGCGTTGTCGGTCCGGCCCGAGTTGAAGCCGAAGACCGTCTTGTAGCCGCCCAGGTATCCGCCGCCCCAGCCGTGCGCGAACGGGCTGATGATTTTCGCTGCGATGCCCCAGGAGCCGAAGCCCGCCGTGAGGTGCTGGAGGCGCCCTGCGGCGATCTCTCCGTAGCGTCCCGACGCATAAACGGAGGCCTCGCGGCCGAAGAGCCGGTTGCCGACCGCAGAAGCGTAAGCGCCGTTGTCGGTGTCAAAGCCGCTTTCAAGCACGAAGCCCACTTTCGCGCCGTTGATGTCTTCCGAGCCTTTGAGCCCCCAGCGGCTGCCCTTGCTGATGCCCGAGCCCATGGACAAGGTGTCGGTGGAGTCCGCGCCGTTGTCGAGGTTCAGGTGCGTGTAGACGAGCCCTGTGTCGAGAACGCCGTAAATCGTGGTGGTGGGAGCCGCAAGCGCTGTTCCGGCGGCAAGCATCGAAGCGATCGCCGTCGCCTTGAAAATTGCATTCAATCCTTTTTTCATGGCTTAGGCGGAGGATCTTTGAACGACCCTCCGCTCCTTCAAGGTTATTTGTTGAATTCGATCGTCTGGCGGGTCGCGATGCCGCAGACGTTGTTCGGATGAAGCACAAACCAACGGTTCCAGTTGGGAAGATCGACGCGATAGGCCTTGCCGTTGGAGTCGCGGCCCGTATAGGTCACCATGTAGCGGTCCGGCATCGAGGCGCGCTTGCTCTCGTCCACCCAGAAGTAGGTCTTCTTCTTGCCCTCGGAAGCCTTCACGGCCTGGTCGACCTCGGCCTTCGTGCTCATCTGGCCCTTGTTGTTGTACTGGTTTTCGACCAGCATCTGGCCCTCGGAGGTGGGCTTCGCACCATTCTCGGGCTTGGCCGTTCCAAAGACGGCCTTGTTCTTGTAAGCGCTCAGGCGGTTGAGGAGGTTCAGGGGCGAAGTCCTCGGATAGCGCTGATCGAAGAAGGTGTAGCGGCTGCGCTCAGGCTCGAGCATGACGTTCGCGCAGTTCGTGTCACGCAGAGCCGCCTTGTAGCCCTTGCTCTTCAAGAGGTTGAAGCCCTTTTCGTTCGAATTGATCGCGTACTGCTTGTAAACGAAGGCGTTGTTCGGGTTCACCATGAGCGGACGCGCGAAGTAGTCAATCACGATCATCGAGGTCGGAATGACTTCGTAGACGTCCTCATAGGTGAGGAAGTCGCGGATCTCGCGGTCCTTCGCGTCCTGGAGGTCCTTGCCCTTGAGCGTCGGGCTGAATTTCCAAATGAGGCTCCACTCCTTGATCGTGGTGAGGCTGCGGTCCATGACGTGCGAGAGATGGTCGAGAATCGGGCGATCGTGTGCCTCGTCGCCCGTCAGGTCGCGACCGCGGTAGACCTTGAGGTCGCCCTTGAAGGAAATGCCGTAGGAGTCGTAGTAGTTCCAGCCGTAGTTCTTGAGCTCGTTGGGACGCAGCTGCTTCACCCAGGCGACCGAAAGACCAGTCCCGGAGCGGGAGGCGCGAAGGATTTTCCCGGAATCCTTGGCCGTGGTGCCGTAAAAGACGAACTTGCCTGTCGCCTCGTCGTAGTCCGGCGTGAGCTCCGCGGTGATCACTTCAGGCGTGTTGAGATCTGCGGTGCCGATCGCGAACATCTGCCGGCCGCCCTTCACCTTGTGCCCGTCAAAGACCGTGTCCCCGGTGTAGATGAAGTCCCTCACCATTTCGCGAAGCAGTTTCTGGCCCTCGGCTGTTTCGGTGAGCTTGATCGCCCCCGAATGAGACTCTCTTTTCTTCGTGGCCCCGGAAATCGCGTCGGGTTTTTCAGCCAGGGCCTGCTTCGTGGCAGCGGACACGCTGTCGGGTTTATTCTGCGCGTCAGCTGCGACGGCATTAAGGCTCAGCAGGCCAGCCGCAGCTGCGGCAAGGCAGGCGCTGCAATGCGGGTGATTTGCTTCATGTTTTCCTCTCCTTTAGAAGTAAATACCTAGCTCTTTTTACTTAAGTGATCCTAGTCCAAAGAAGCGGGTTGCTTTTACAATTTATTGAATGTATTGATTAAAAAGAAAGGCGAAAGGCTTCTGGTGCGATTTATGCATCAAAGGCAGGAAGGTCCGGCCGCGCTTTTTCTCCGGCCTACAGAGCGAGCCTTGTGATCTCCCGTCCTGCGGAAGCCATGACGTCTATTAACTGAAGAACCAACGAATCTGGTGACTTAGACTCGACAAGAGAGGTGTAGGCGTAGCCGCGAAGCTCCGGAAGCTCCCAGTCTTGAAGAATGACCTTGAGCCTTCCGTCTCTGATGTACTCCGATGCTAAAGTTGCAGGGCATCCGACAAAAATCCCGTTTCCCGCGGCCGCCCAGTCCGCAAGCAGAAGCGAATTGTCGGACAAGATTTTGAAGCTGAGCTCTCCCTTGTAGGTTGCGCCGGTCCTTTTCTGCCGAAAAGAGATGCCCTGAAGGAAATGGGCGTTCCCCGCGAGGGAAAATGGCCTTAAATCATCAGGATGATTGAGAGAGCCGTGCCTTTGAACAAAACCGGGAGAGGCGCAGCACAGCTTTTTATGCCGGGACACCACCCGCATCGCCACCCCGGGAATATCGGCCTTGTAGGCGGTAACGATGAGATCGACTCCTTTCCCCAGCCGCTCGAAGTAGGACTCGCTCGAGCTTAGGGATTCGTGCACGAAGCTGCATTCCGGATGGCTCTCGGAAAAAAGCGTGATGGCCCTTCTCAAAAAGACATTTGAAAAGCCGGTCGAGGCGAGAATGTGAAGCTTCTGCCCCGGCAGCGGCACGCCTTCCTTTATCTCCTCAATCGTCTTCCCAGAGACGTAAAGGAGCTGCCGCGCGTGGCCAAGCGCTGTCCGACCCATGGCCGTAAGCGAAGGCTCTTTCCCCTCCCTACTGAAAAGCTGAAAGCCCAGCCCCAACTCGAGTTTTCCGATTTTCCGACCCACGCTGGTCGCATCCAACCCCAGCTTCCGGCCCGCCTCATGAAAGGTGCGCGATCCGGCCGCCGTGACGAAAACCTTCCAAAGGTCGAGGTTGAAAAGCGGATCGTCTGCCATTGCGTTGCTCCTAAACACGCCTCCCGGCAAAGACCGGTGGAATCTCTAAAGCATCCCAGTCGGCCTGATTTGGTTCTTGAGCCAGCGGTATCGCAAGGCTGCAAGATTCCACAGCTTCCCTTACCGTCATTGCGGCTTTTTCTCCTGACTTTTACGTAAAAAGCCGTCCTTAACAAGGATAAATATCAATACAAACACAAACATGTGATACGTTGATGCTTATCAAGCTTTGTCGTAATTGCGTAGTTAGATTAGTGTTAATCATGATATGATTTAAATGTCTGATAGGAGCTTTCCCATGGCCATTTCCGTTTCAATCCGTAACGGTTTCAATTTAGGGACGCGATAATCGCGTCCCTTATCTTTCAGAATTTTCCCTAAAGCCCGCACCACCGGGCGTTTACCTCTATTTCTCAAACCTTGAAATTCGGGCCTGTATATGTCATAATTGGTATACCTAATAGGGTGGTTATAAAGACAGCTATGGCTACGACGGAAAAACCGGATTATGTGATTCAATTTCAGAAGTCCAAACCCAGGCAGACCGAGATCAAGAAAATCGGCGGCCGCTGGTATCTTTATGAGCGCTTCAGCAAATACGATCCGGAAATAAAGCGCAGCCGGAAAATATCCGGGAAATGCCTCGGAGCCATCACTCCCGAGGGGCTGGTGAAAACCACCCGCAGGCTCGCCGAGCCCAAGCCCGCTGTTCTGAACGATGTGGTTGCCGTGGGCAATGAAGTGTATTTCTGGGAAAACACGGCTCCCATGCGTCGGCGCCTCAGGAAATATTTTCCTGATCTTTGGCGGCAGATTTACACGGCCGTGTATGTCCGTTCGGCGCTGGATCCCCGATTCCGAAGGCTGCAGTCTCACTACGAAAACAGCCTGTTCTCCTACCTCTGCCCGGGCCTGTCCTTCCAAAGGCCGTGCATCAGGGATCTGCTCGAGCAGCTGGGCAGGAGCCGGGAGGCCATCCGAGGCTACATGCGGGAAGACCTTGAAGATCGGGAAGCCTTCATCCTTTTTGACGGGCACAGAATCCTGTCTGCCTCCCAGACCATGACGACGGCTGAACTGGGCTACGACTCCAAGTGCAGATTCAAGCCCCAGATCAATCTGGTGTACGTATTTTCGTTGGGCGAAGACACCGGGATGCCTTTGTATTACAAGCAGTATGCCGGGAGCACCCCCGACGTGAGCTGCTTCTCCGACCTGCTGCGCGAGACCTCGATGAACGGGAAAAACTACACCGTCATCGCCGACAAAGGCTTTGCGAGCGAGGATGGCTTCTGCCAGCTTGAGGACGATGGCCTGAAGTACCTGCTGCCCCTCAGGCGGAACTGCGCGGCAGCGGCGGATCTGATACCTGAGTCGCCCAGAGGCTACCAGAAGGGCTTCACGTATCACTCCCGCTCGATTCAGTACAGTTCCTTTGACTGCCAGGACAAAGCTTCACGGCTCCACATCTATTTCGATCCAGAGCTGTACTCCGATGAGATGGCTACGGCCACCGCCCGAATGGAAGCACAGAACCGCACCGTCGGACAGGCTCGCCAGGCGGAAGAAAACAGAAGAAAAAAGGGCAAGGGAAGACTGACCGACGCCGAACTGGAGGCTCTCAGGCCTGTGGAGCTCTCTGACATTCATGACGCCCATCCGGCGATGGGCGTCATCATCATTAAGACCAATCGGCTGGACCTGGAAGGCGAGGCTGTTTATTACATCTACAAGCAGCGCCAGAACATCGAGCAGTTCTTCAAAACCTATTCAGAGACCCTGGACTTCGAAGCCTCGTATATGCGCGGAGCAACCCAGGAGGAAGCGTGGCTGTTCCTGAACCATCTTGCGGCCGGCTTCTGCGTCAAAACCATCGAGGACATTTATTCCATCGGCGAAGGCAAAAACATTTCGTACAAGGACCTGACCAGCGGCCTGGAGAAAATCAGGGCGGCAAGATTGGGAAAATCGTGGCAGATGCCGCCCATTAAGAGGTCTACTGCCAGGCTGTGCGAAAAACTTGGCATTAACGTCACTGCCGAGAAAATCGAAAAATTGGTCGCCGGAACTGAGTAACGTACCTAAATTGAAACCGTTACGGTTCAATCAAGAAGTTCAAGGGTGTGGAATACGTTTACATTTGCGAAAGCTTCCGAGACCCGCTTACCCGCAAACCCACCAGCCGTGTGCTGACCAGCTACGGAAACAAAAAGAAGCTTCTTGAAAAAGACCCGGACGCCATGGAGAAGATCCAGAAACACGCCGAGCAGCTCAGGGCGGATTCTTCGCTGTACAGCCAGACGATCCAGGAAACCGTCTTGTCGCGGGTCGCCGCGCCAAGCGCGGCAAACCGGCGGCCCGACTGCAGGACCTGTACGCCGGCACCCTACAGGCTTCTGTGGGAGCAGCTGGGAATTTCAAATTATTTTCAGAACTATCGTCACAACTACCGGATCGGCTGGGACGTGGACAAGACGATTTTCTTTTCCGTCGTTTCACGGCTGATCGCCCCTTCCTCGAAGCGCTCCTCCTGGCTCAACAAGGAAAGATTCGTCTTTGACTTCAGTGACCTGCGCCTCGATCGGATTTACGACAGCCTGGACATTCTGGCCGACCGCAAGGAGGCCATCGTCAAAAAGCTCAATGACGGCATTGGGCGGCTCTACAAGCGCGACCTGACAATTGCGCTTTATGACGTGACCACACTGTATTTCGAGAGTTTTATTGAAGACGGCCTGCGCCGCCGGGGGATGAGCAAGGAGCATCGGACCCAGGAGACCCAGGTGGTGCTGGGGCTTCTGGTGGATGCAGAAGGCATTCCGTTCAATTACGAAATCTTCCCCGGAAACACAGCCGAAGTGCACACCCTGATGGAGGTCGTGAAGAAATTCAGCCGGGATTACGGAGTCCAGAATGTCACGGTGGTTGCAGACAGCGGGCTGAACCAGTACATCAATCTCGAGGCGCTGCAGGAATCCAATTTCAACTTCATTGTGGGCTTCCCTCCCTACATCAAGCTGTCTGTGTCGGACCAGCAGAAATTACTGGACTGCGACGGCTGGCACTGGAGCTCCAGTCCGGATGACCCTCGGTGGGGAATCAAGGAAATGCCTTTGTCCATTGAGCGCACGGTCGTGGACAAAAGCTCCGGCCAGCGAAGACCGGTCAGCCTCAAGGCCACCTGCATAGCCACCTATTCCGCCAAACGCTTTGAACACGACAGCCAGGAGCTTGAACTCAAGTGGCAGCGTGCTTCCGACCTTGTGGCAAGAGGCCCCGCCGCTGTGAAAGCGGCGGGGCGAAGCGGCTACAAAGCTTTTATCAAGCCGGGGACCACTAAAGTTGAGCTGAACTCAGCCCTTTACGACAAACGCCGCAAGTGGTGTGGATACATGGCGCTGCTCACCAATCTTGATTTGCAGAAGCACAAGCCCGCCGAAATCTACGGCCTTCTGCGGCAGCTCTGGCGCATTGAGAACAACTTTCGGATGCTCAAGACCGATCTTAGGGCCAGACCTGTGTTCGTTTGGACAGACCAGCATATCCGTGGGCATTTCGTCCTCAACTACATCGGCCTGGTTCTCCAGCGGCTTTTAATGAAGAAGCTGCGCGAGTCCGGTCTTGATGTTTCAGGCGCGGAACTCATTCGGGCGCTGGAATCAATGAAGATCAGCAGGCTGAAGGGGCTGAAGAAGGCTCAGTCTTTCCTCTACTGTTGCAGCAATGAGAACGCGGAGTCGCTCAGCGTCAGGAATGAAAAAGGAGATCTTCTCTCTTTACAGGAAGTTTGCGACAAGATCCTTAACGCCTGCGGGATCGAGCCTCTGAAAGACCTTGAGACGGCTGAAAGCATCCGCAGGAAATTCCATTCTCGCCTGCCTATGGCTTAAAAATTTACCTACATCGCTGGATAGATTTAAAAAGAGCCGAAAGCCTTGAGTACCAGGCTTCCGCACAAGGTTTGATAAAGAAATCACGGAAAAAGTCAGGAAAAAAACCGAGGGAAGCAAACCCTCGGTTTTTCGAGTTGCGTCTTAATCCTTATTTTTATTGTTCCTGAAGAACACCTTTTCCTGGATTTCACCGGTCAAAGTCGTAAACGCTTCATTCAGGAGCCGCTCAGCAAGCTCCTCCGCCTCGGCCAGAATCCGGAGATTGAAGCTGTTGAGAAGGTCGTCCGCACGCTTGGGATCCACCTTGGCGAGCTTCAGATATTCCTCCTCCATCGCCGTCTGACGGATGGCAGTCGTCTTTTCAAAATCCCTGAACGCTGCCTTCACTGCGGGCGCAAGCTTCGTGTAATCCGTCATCACCAGCGTCTGCAGCTTCCGGTACTTCCAGTACACGGAAAGGCTGTCAGCGTGGTCGGTGCCAAGGCCGTAGTGTAGCGGGACAGCCTTAAGACCCTGGTAATAAGGCACGAAGACGGAAAGGTCTGCCATGCCGAAAGCCATGTACTGCACGCAGCCGATCGCCCGAGGGAGCCAGGGCCTTACCTGCAGCACGTGCGCTTCGTAGGTCCGGAACACGCTGATCGGGCGCCAGGGCTCCTCGCCGCGCAGGCCCGGATCATAGGGATCGTGCTCGGTGCCCTCGTAGTGGTCGCGCATCACGGCCTTCAAGTCTTCGAGCGTGATTTTCCGCTCGGGTTTGAGATAAACGGGGAAGCTGCGCCCCGCCGCCGGATCCTGCACGAGCGACGGATTGAAGCGCTTCTGCATGATCCAGACCCGGGGATCGTTGTAGATGCGGTCGCGCCCATCGTCTCGGGTATAGGCGCGGGAAAAATCAAAAGCGCCGTCCTTTTCCGGACTCCAGAGGCCGTTCTTCCTCGCAAATTCCATCAGGCTGGGAGAAGCCATCTGGTCGTCGCGCTTTGGGTCATATTCCCGCAGCCGCCCCTGGTTCGCGGAGGCGAAATAGGAGTCCGCCGGAGTCCTTTGGGCCATCCACTGGTGTCCTGTGCCGGTTTCAAGGTACCAGGAGTCGTGGTCGTCGATGAAGCCCACCCCAAAGCCTTCGCCGCAGCCCTTCTCCTCAATGATGCGGCCAAGGAGCGCGCAGGCCTCGCGGGCGCTGCGGGCCTGCATGAGAAGGACGTCGGCGATGTCGTCTTCCGTGACGCCGGACTCGGTGTTGTAAGGATCAAAGGCCAGGGCGTCGTCGCGCGCGAAGATCGATTCCGTGCCGGTGAGGCCCACGCCCTCGCTGTTGAACCCGGCAGCCCCGTGCAGACCCGTCTGCCAGTTGGGGACCGTCGTGTAGCGAAGCGTCTCAAAGGGATAGGGATACTCGAAGGCGGTGGCACCGTGATGGTCCTTCGTTCGGTACATGGAGCCCGAGGGATGCTGCGCCGCCTCGTGAATCACAAAGTGCTGGGCCTTGAGCGCGCTGCTGTCGGCGCTGCGAGCCAGAAGGAAAGAGCCGTCAGCCGAAGCCTTTTCGCCCACAATAATCGTCGTACACATAAATTCGTCCCTTCCAAAAAATAAGGTCCAACGGAAATAAATGCTATGGCCTTACGAACAATTGTCAAGAAATATTTAAAATCCGCACCTCCACCTATTTCAGGAAACAGCATTCTGTGCATTTTGATTTTCATTTAGTTGCCCTATTTCGACGGCTTTATTTTCTTCAATTTGCACATTGGCAAGAGTATTTGGACTTTCATCCTTATTGTCCAGAAGGCTGACCGCAGCTTTAATACGTTCCAAAAGCTCAGTCGTTTGGGCAGGCTGCTTTATCTCATGGAACGGGAAAATTTCCTGTTCGTTTAACTGATTACATACCCGGTCAATTGCTGCTTTAGGATCTCTGTAAAACTCACCGCCCCTCAAGCGGATGAATTTCCAGCCCATGCGCTCCAAAATTGCCTGACGCTTCAGGTCATTTTCTATCTGGTCTTCATCCGAATGCCACGCATCTCCGTCACATTCAAGCGCGATCTTTTTCCCTCCGCAACGGACAACAATATCAATGAAGAAATTCCCTGCGTGATGCTGCTGCTCGACGGAGTAACCACGCTTCAACAGGGCTTTGACAACATCTATTTCGAATTGAGAATCTGCTTTTGTCTCAATGCTGGAGGAAATCCTCTCATCCCATGGTGCCGAGGCCCACTCAAATAACTTCCTGCGGATATCCTTTTGAGACAATTGCGTATTGGGGTCAAAAGAATGCACCAGCCAAAGCTGGTCCCGAGCACGTGAAACAGCTACGTTCCAACGCTGCTTCTGCGAATTGTTTGCCCCATCACTCACAGTTCTTAGCGCAGCGCCGTCACTGGCAGGGCTATCCACTAAGGACAGCAAAATGACATCTCTCTCATCGCCCTGAAAGTCTGCGGACAATCCCACTCGAATATGGCGCTCTTTCATGACCCCTGCGCCCACCGTTTCAAGCAGGCAGTCGTTGACGCAGGCAACCTGGCCTTTGGAAGGCCGAGCACCTGAGATCATGACTATGACCCCAAACGTTTTCCCGTCATATTCAGGCTGCTGAATACAAGCCTGGATGATCTTTGAAATGGCATGGGCTTCTGCAATATTGGAGTCGTCCGGGCGGCGCTCCCCATCCACTCGCCATGGGACAATAGCCGGCTTGAGCCTGGACATTGAGGCATCCCGAAGCGGAAGAACATTCCCGCCATATGAAAGCTGATTGCAGAAACCAATGATTTCCGGAACACACCTGAAATGCTCTCTCAACATCAAGGGTTTGCAGGTAGTCTTCGCTAAATCGTATAACGAGGTCTGAGGGAAATAACTCCTCCAGTTAATAACCCGCCCTTTGAGGAACTGGTCCACCAGCCCTTTAAACGATTCCTCTTTCACCCCAATGGACAGAGGTGAAACCTGTTCATCATCACCGACAATAAGCACTTTTTTACCTAGGACGAGTACAGGAGCTGTAGTGATGTCGCTTTGGCTGGCCTCGTCCACTATGACCACATCAAACTGATTTTTTAAGGTAAAAGCATTTAGTGCCTTTCCAATCGGCATAATCCAGACAGGGACCGCATCCCCACAGTCTTTGATAGTTTCCCTCGCGCAAGCCCGATACCTCTCAGCATTTTTTCCCGTCCCCTTCCCAATTTTTTTCACGATCTGCAGCCAAGCGACAAGCTTCTGCATTTTTTTGGTCCCGCTAACTTCACCGACGGTATGGGACCACGCCATCTCGCTGACTAACTTAGAAGTCAGCTGCCTGAACCGATCCGACAAAGTTTCTATATCCCGTTGGAGCACATCGGGATTTTGAAGCAAGTACTGCTTAAAAATGTTATTCAGCTTCAACCATTTCCAAGCATCCTGGATTTGTTCAGGACATTCACTATTTTCGTCGAATCCTGGACGGCGTTCACGCAGTGCCGAGGCCCATTCGGGCACGCATTGCTCAAGCTTCACTAGCAATGATTTTCGCCTTTCCGCCACAGGAACTAGTTGAGCAAGGCTACGGACACGGCTAACTGTTTTCAGGTATGCATTGGCGTCATGGAGGATGCCATCCGCTAAGGCAGGCAACAGAGGACTCTGCGAAGAGTTTTTTAAAACACTGTCAGCGGCATGATTTAATTGCGCGCGAAATTCCCGTTCTTTAGAACGACACTCTTCTATTTCAACAATGATAGATAGAGATTTAAATACAAAATCGTCAAATTGGACAACGAATCTGTCCGGTTCCAGTATCAGGCTCTGCGATTCGGACAGAATATCTGCCTTCAGGCCTAATGAAAGTAATTTTTTTGCCAGAGGGACTACTTGGTCAGGCCACCATTTTATGGCTTGGTCCAACAGAGGGAGAACCTGGGAATAAATAACAAACTCAGGATATTCAGCTCCGAAGTCGTCATAAGCGGGACCGTCCCCTCCCTTTTCTATCAGCAAAGACCACAGCCTCCTGGCAGACTCTCTCTTGCTCATGAGATCTGCATATAGACGGACCGCCTCAAATTCCTGATTCGTCCTTGGCGACTTTTTGTTCACCTTGACTGCATCAAGAGCTGCATAGGCGCTCCTATGCAGCAGCTTATTCAGAAAATTGGGCTCCCCTTCCAACCCAGCTTGAGACAGTTCATCCATAGCCTTCAGGATTACTGGCAACTGAGACGAGTCATGGATTTGAACAGGCAGTGTGTTGGCGACCAGACTGTATTGGGTCGCAGCTTCGCATACCTTTTTCAAAGCGCCCGACAGACTTTCCCATTGTGCAGCCATACCACCACCCATAATTCCGGCAGCAGCTGCTTTTCGGGCCCAATGATCAGGAGGCAGACGTAAAGCAGGGTTTGAAATTACCGGCTTCAGCCGAATAAGAGCCTGCAGCGCCCTTGAAGGCACGCAAACAGAGAAACCCGGAAAATCATATTTGTTAACTGCTTCCTCGCTTAGGGCATCACTTCCCTCCACAGCCAGCCTGACATTTAAGCTATTTATTTTTTCAGCTATGACCTTCAGGCGCTGGTGCAAGGTAAAAATGCTTTGCGTGGCGGGGAGATCTGCTTCTTGGGGCAACGGCCTGCACAATAATTTTTCTGCTTCCCGAGGCAATTGAGAAGCCGTTCCATACAGCTCTTTTAATTCATTATCCGTTAACGGGAAATGGTCCGATGTTCCGACAGCCTGAAAAGGGATCTTATTTGCCAGATTTTCATTTTCATGAAGCCATTTTCCTAGGTCTGAAATTGACCAGCTCTCTCCATCAAAAACCTGAGTGCCTACTTCCTGGTGAGCCAATGCGAATAATTTTTTTTGTTTTTCCCTCAGCTCCTGTATTAGATCGTGTCGGGCAGACAGGTCTTGCTGGATCTTTTTTTCCAGCAGGGAAGGAACGCTTTCCAGTTCAGAAACTCTATTCGTAAAATCGCGGACAGTATCCTGTATGTCATTTTTGTCTCCGGTATCAGAAATACACAGGGGGCGCAAAGCTTCTGGCAATTTACTTTTCAGTACAGCAAGAGCCTGCGGCTTCTGGCTTGTGACGAGAACTTTTTTTCCTGTTGCCAGAAGATGCCCGATTACATTGGCAATGGTGTGGGTCTTTCCTGTTCCCGGCGGCCCTTGAACAAGCACACCTGGGCTGCGTTCGAGCAACCTGGCAATTCTCAGCTGCTCAGCGTTGGCCGGTTTGGTTAGGAAGATTTTCTCGTCAAAACCCGAGTCTTCGCACCATGTCTTATCTTCGTCTGCAACTCCGGTTTGCTCTTCAGACTGTTTACGTTCACTTAAGCCTGAAGTCAAATCAATTAAAAATTGCGGGATTTCCGCCCGTCCCTTATCAAATCCATCAAGAAAGCCCCGGACGGCTTCTTCAACTCCGGAGGGGCGATTTTGGACCCAAATCGCAGGGCGGTGCATCAAACCATAAAAAATGTTCGATTGGAAATCCGGATCTTTTTCCATCCAAGCACTGTTTTTGGAAAAAGAGTTGGCAAACTTTTTAAAATCATTGATAAATTCACCTGGATCAAATGGATGTATGAGGCCATCTTGGAGGGCAGCCCTCAGACCAGCGCAGCCATCCAGGTGAAAATCTGCATTCTCTATGGCACTGAAAATATCAGTCCTAAAAACCGGCTTTTCTTCTGTGCTCCGTGTTAAAAAGATGCGTGGGTTTTTCCCACTCGTATCGAGATGAAAATTAACCGCCTGGACATCAATCGGATGGTAAATTGAACCATGTGCGTCATCAGACACAAATAGTATCGAACCGGCACAGGCCATTAACCTCATACCGCTTGATTCTATAAGCTGGGCAACAGAATAGAGCCGATCGAAATACTTGTTAGCCTCGGAGGCACGCAGGTAATTGCACTGCCATACCGAATAAGCCTTCAGCCATTTATCCCGTTCTTCCACACGTGAAGGATTTTCCTCAAAAGAGACTTCATCCTTCGAGGGTTTAAAAGTCTTCTTCCAGTTTGGACTGCGCCAGTCTCCATCTATCCAGTTCTCAAGTTCAACGGATGGAGACGGGGGCTTCGGAAACTGTTGTCGTTCAACGGACAGCAGCACATCGTCATCCTCCCTGCCAGACCATAACTTTATTCCCTGCAAAGAAGGATCAATTTTATCGGGATAAAGCGACCATTCATACTTATCCAGCCGTAAAACGGCGTGTTCCCGTAATTTTGAAAATTCGCCGGCAAAAGACAAAAAGGACTTGACAGCCTGTTTTTTTTCTTGGATGGATGGCTCTTCCGTTTTCATTTCAGAGATCCTTGAAACTTATGCAGCTGGCGCAATCAACGTATTTCATATTTATAAAAGCCATGTTCTATCTGGTGTCTGGCCTTTACAGCCGAGTCTGAATCAGGGATCCGATTGCGCAGCCGCACAAAATACCGGCACGCCTGACCTTCATCCGCCGTTTTGGAATATTGGAGTATGCGTTCTTCTATAGGCAGGAACCTGCCCATCGGAATCGGCTCGCCAAACAAGGGTTTCAACGCTTCAATTGAAGGAATCCGATCAACCTGCTGCTGCCTTTCTTCCGGCCAGGCCCTGTTAATGACCACCTTGTTTTCAGGCAGAAGCGTGACTTCAAACAGATACTGCGGCCGCCCCTCCTGGGTAAGCCAGCAGGGAGGAACATCCAGGCCTGCCCGCTTGCAGTATTTCAGTTTGGAATTAACCCCCTCCAGAGTCTTTTTGCATTCGCTCAGAGTTTGCGGAACCTTTGAATCATCCTGAGGAGCGGGAGTTGATTCCTTTTGAAGGGTTTTAGCCCGAATTTTGACATAGTCGATTACATCAGTCCTGAACCTTTCAAATTCGGGGCCGGCGATGCCCTCTTTATGCGTACTTTGCCAGGCCGCCAGAATATTTTTTCCTAAATCAATAATCTGGTGAGATTCTTCTGGCGAAGTACCCAATACCACAGACACGCATTTCTCGCAATGGCTTAAGGGGTCAATAGCTTCATCTCCCGGTTTGGTTGGGCAGACGCAAGAAAAAGCGCTGCCAACGCATCTGTCAAGCTGCTCCGACTTATTTAAAAGCAGCACCCCCAGCAGCATGACTAGCAAAAGCAAAAGCGTGAAAGCTATTTCCGTCAGGGACAGAGAAAAAGTCGAGTCTTTCTTTCGGATATCCATCTTTTAGTTAAAGAATCTGCGAAAAAACGGTTTATGAAGCTCTTCAGCAACTTTGTCTGCACTGGAGGCTATCGCCTGCGCCTTATCTTCAAAACCATTCAAACTCTCATTGATCGTCCGTGTCTGATCCTTAAGGGCCTGCGCCTCTTGGGTTACCGCCTGCAAGGAATGTTTGATGTCTTCGGAATAATTGGACAGCTGTTCCAGCGACTTTGCTCTTTCCAGTGAAGCGGTAAATTTATCTATAGCATCAGCCAGCCCCTGTGAGCTTGCGCGGATGGACATGCCGGCCGCCTGGGCGGATTTTTCAATTGGGCTCAGGTCTACCCTGGTGTTGGAAACTTCCGTTGAAAATGCCTTGGCAGCCTTCGATGCTTCCAGAGTTCCCTGTCCCAAGGTAGAAGTCAGTTTTGAAATAGCCTCAGAAACGGCGTCAGAATTCATTTTTTGAGCTAAGCCATCAGCCGCATTCAACAAGCTGTCTGCTGCCTTTCCCATGTTTTCATCACTTCTCTTCACCTGCCTAGCCAGTTGGGAAATCTGAGCAGAAAGAGCCGCCCGAGTCTCAGCAAAGGATTCCACCATCCCTGCCGCACTGCTTTCTATAGTCTTTTTAACGCCCGAAGAAAACTCCTGCTGCTGTTCCATCAACTTTTTGTTATTTTCACTGCTAGCCTCAAATTGGCTGTCAAGATTATCTTGAAAAGCCTGCGAAGTCTCACCCATCAATTTTTCGACCTGCTGCTTCATGCTTTTGAGAGCAGCCAAGGTTTCGGCATTTGACTGCTTAAGGCTGCCCTGAATGTTTCCAGACAAAGAAAGCATGTCTGCTCTTGTCCTGTTGAACGCATTTACCGATTCCACAAGCACTGCATTGAGTTCCCTCAAATTATGGGCGGTTGCTTGTATCACTATGGTCGTGGGGTCAGAAGAGGAGACTTCCACAGGCTCTGGTTTCCTGAATTCTGTTTTCTCCCCTAGGCTTTCAGATAAAAATCCGGCAAGCTTGTCCTCTTCTTGACCAAAGGTGACGTAATAGATCCTAAAGGCCATGCCCACACCAGTGGTAACCATTGCTGCCGCAAAACGTATGGCAATGCTCCCTATGTCAACATGGACTGAATCGAAATCAGCCATTGCAAGGATGATGGAAGCAATGGTGAATACAAAGCCCAGGTAGTAGCAGCTATCACCAAAAACTGTCTTGACTTGGTAGCTTTTGTTTCTGACTGCTAAAGCGCCATAAACCAAATAAACAGACATGAATCCCAAAGGAACCCAGAAACCCAGGCTCCAAGGTTCATTTAAAAACCAGGCAAGTATGGCCGAGCCTATTTTCAGGGCAAGGATGACCATAAAAACCCATTTTAAAAATGGAGGCAATAGGTTTGGGTTATTATCCTCTGTTTTTTTTGGTAATTTAATTTTCATTTTTATTTTCCGACAGGAATTACTGAATCAACAGTTGCGCCATCTTTTAAAAAGTATTGCTCCCAAAATGCCAGATTGCTTTTGGTCTGCAGTCTAGGATCATTGACAAAGTAATAAAGCTGCACCCCCACATTTGGGAGATAAGCTTTTGTTTCTGAAGCATAGGGGCTCCCTTCAAAAGCCGTAAAAGATGGAGTTCCCCGGTAAAGTGAAAAGCCTTCTGTATTTTGTAGCATATCTGAAAAAATCAAAAGCTTGCGCTCTCCTCTCACATTCCATTTTCTTAGAGAATTTACAGAAGCAAATTGTATCGTTTCCATAATAGGGGATATTTTTTCTGGTTCTTTTTTACTGGTCAATTTCTCAATGAGTTTGTCTATCGGCTTGGCAAATTTTTCGTAAAACCGTTTTTTCATCAGTTTTTCGTTTTCATTTAAAGGGTTGGCATCAGAACCGTCGCGCGGCTTGCAGACTTCGATCAGAGGTCGGCGATTGCTGTTGGGATCTCCGCTGATGCTATAAAGGCTCAACAACTCCCCGTCCTTCATTTGTTTTCTGACGAGTTGCTCCATTTGGACTTTAAAAAAATCTGCCTGTATTGGGCTTAAAGGATCAGTTTCATCTACGAGAACTATCGTATGCCCGACCGGCGTCGGCTCTCCATTGACCACAGGGCAACCGAACGTGGAATCAACGGTTTTATGGGAAAAATAAAGATATACAGCAGCGACTACTAAAATGCATGTGATTGTCAGTAATAAAACAATGGCAAATGTTTTGTTGTTGGATTGGTTATCGTCAATTGATTCAAACGGATCATTTTCATTGCTCATGGTATTCAAGCCCCTTTCAATGCTAATTTGTTTTATTTAAGCAAAAGCTGATATTTTTCCAAAAGCTCCTGCTTTATAGCCGGCAAGTCATCATCCAAGGATTTCGACATCGCCTGGCATTCCGCATAAATTTTGTAATCTAAATTCATGTCAGGAGCTTGCACTTCATTGGCCTTTAAAAGGATCCCGTCGGTTGAAGAAAAATAAACGGGAGGTTTTGTTTTTCGTTCACTTGCATTTACAGCCCTGAATTTTTGAATCAATGCTATGACAGCGGCCCTGGCAGAAGCTAAAGCAGACTGATATTGAGTAAATATCAATTCTTTATCTTGAATGCACAAGCGAAGGTTCCCGGTCGCCCCAGAAACAGTAGAACAATAATTTTGCAGTTTGTTTGAATACTCATTAAATTTATTTTCTATAAGATTATGACGTTTTGAAGCAAATTTATTCCACTTTTGCAAGGCTCTATTTCTCTTTTCAGACAATTCTGAATACCCTGGGAAAGGGTCTGCGTTTGATTTAAAGCCATCGTATGCCGCACAAAATCCCACAATAATTGTGAGGAAACATAAAAGAAAACTAAAAATATCTGACAATTGGAATGGGGACGAAGCCAACGCATTTAACGCCACCACTTCCGGCCTGTCTATATCCATCTGGAGGCAGTCCCTATAATGCCCAACCATCAACGAATAAAAAAGTAAAGCAGCAATCCACGCAACCGTGAACAGCGGGGTTATATATTTCCAGGGGCCGGTCTTTATATTAAAATGCGGAACAATAAACTTTCCAAATCCAAATGAAACACCTACATTAAATATAGAAAAAAAGCAAGCCATGGCTGCGCCGGCAACCAAGCCGCCTTCTAAGTTTGTTGAAAAAAGGCTTGCGTTAAAAAAAGACTCTATTACGACCAGAAATGCAGATATTGCAAAGGTAAGCAATCCATCCTTCAAATTGCGAGATTTTCCAGCAGGCCTTGTAATATGATATTTTTCTCTGAAATCATAGAATTGTTTTTCAGCGGCCTCTAATTCTTTTTTTTCCTTATCAAAGAAGTGTTCATATTGATCTAATATCTTTTGGCCTTCAATATCAAACATTTTTGGAATGTTTCTGGCATTGTTGTCATTTTGTTTGATATCATCCGCAAGCTTTTCAATTTCTTTTGTTTTATTATCTATCCCAGCTTTCAAAATCTGATTGTATTTAGCCACTGCATCAGGATAGTAATTGTCAATTTGCAATTCCTGAACAGACCTTAATTTAGAATCCGAGGGCGGTTCTTCTTTCCACGCCAAATTCTTAGCTACATAAACAAGAGCGAGCTTTTTAATTATTTCATCAGTTGCCAATGGCGGGAAAGGCGAAATAGAGACATCTAATTTGATGTTGTTTTGGTGGGAAATATTTCTTGGGCTTTTATCCACTGTGACTTCAATTTTGGCGCCGCCCTTAACCATAGCCATTTTCACTCCCTTCTTGCCAAGCCCAATACCAATATGAGAGGCATTCTACAAAAAAATACAACTTATCTAAACAGAACATACCGGATCGTGAGATCCTGTGAGCAGACTGGTTCCTGGTTTAGCAGCTATTCGCCAAGGCTTTTCCGTCCGGGGCACTGCCAGGTCTTTAACTGCCCGACTCTTCAGCAGAGACATGGAAAAGGCCCCGTTCCTGAATAGGAGTGGGGCCTAGCCAAGGACTTGACTTGAAGCCTGGCTACCGCCAGGCGCTGTCCTTAGATTACCTGATCACGCGGTCAGGCTGGTTGTAGACCGTAACCGGCGGAACCGCGCCCTTCCAGAGCGAGACCTGTACGTTCGCGGTGGAAGCGAGGTTGCCGCGGGCGAGCTTCGACGTGGGCTTGTCGAGCACGAGGGTGTTCGAGTTGCCGCGCACGTCGACTTCGCCTTGGGCGGTCTGCGTCGGGTTGTACCAAGCGCCGTGGTGCAGCACCACAACGCCCGGGATGATGCGCTCGGTGATCAGAGCGCCCACGAGCACCTTGCCGCGGCGGCTCTGCACCAGCACGAGGTCGCCGTTCTTGATCCCGCGGGCCTTCGCGTCCTTCGGATTGATCCAGAGCGGCTCGCGGTCCTCGATCGCGGCGCGCGAGCGGGTGTTCGTGCAGTCGAGCTGGCTGTGCATGCGGTAGCGGCTCTTGCAGGCCATGAGGGCGAGCGGGTAGTCGCGGGTCGCGTGCGCAACGCCTTCGGTCGCGACGAAGTAGGTCGGATGCGGCTTGCAGTCGTCGTACTTGTAGGAGGCGATCTTGGGCGAGTAGAGCTGGATCTTGCCGGACTCGGTCGAGAGCCTGTTCTTCTCAGGATCCTTCCTGAAGTCCTCGAACATCACGTAGTTGCGGTTCTTCTCCGACACGTCGAAGAGCAGGTAGCCCTTCTTCCAGAAGGTGTCGAAGTCGGGCATCGGCGAGCCGATCGCGTCGCCCGTCTTCTTCGTGTCGTTGTAGACCTTGCGGATCCAGCCCATCACCGTGCGGCCTTCGGTGTACTCCTTTTCGATCCCGAGCTTCTTCGCGAGGAGCGAATAGATCTCATAGTCGTTCTTCGCTTCCCACTGCGGTTCGATCGTCTGGTGCATCGCGACGAAGCCGTCGTTCGAGTACGTGCCGATGTTCGTGATGTCCGGATGCTCGAAAGCCGTGCAGGCCGGGAAGACGATGTCGGCGTGGCGCGCGGTCGCGGTCCAGACGTAGTCGGTCACGATCACGGTGTCGGGCTTCCTGAAGGCGCGGGCCACCTGGTTCGTGTCGGGGTGGTGGGCAAACGGGTTGCCGCCGCCCCACATCACGAGGTGGACCTCAGGATAGGTCACCTTCTTGCCGTCGTAGTCGACGGTCTTGCCCGGGTGCAGCAGGCAGTCGGAAATCGCGGCGACCGGAAGCACCTTGCTGCCCTTCCAGGGCAGCTTCGAGGGATGCACGGGCTTCACGTTGCTCGGAATCTGCGGCATGAAGGGGGCGTTCGAAAGCGGAGAGCCGTCGGAGCTGTAATGGTAGTTGGTGCCGAAGCCCCCGCCGGGCAGGCCGATCTGGCCCAGCACCGAGGCGAGCGCCACCATCATCCAGTGGGGCTGCTCGCCGAAGTCCTCGCGCTGGATGCCCCAGCCGAACATCAGCATCGTGCGGTGCTCCTGCAGCTCGTGGGCGAAGGCGCGGATCTTCGCGGCCGGCACGCCGCAGATCTTCTCGGCCCACTCCGGAGTCTTCTTCACGCCGTCTTCCGCCCCGAAGATGTAGGCGCGTAGCTGCGGCCAGCCGTAGGTGTACTTCTCGAGGAAGGCGTGATCGGCCTTGCCGGTCGACTCGAGCTCGTAGATCATCGCGGCCATCATCGCGACGTCGGTGCCGGGATTCGGGGCGATCCATTCGGAGCCCAGGTACTCGGCCGTGTCGGTCATGATCGGGTTCACGGAGAAGGTCTTCGTGCCCTTCTTCTTCAGCGCCCGGAAGTAGCCCGCGTAGTTGTGAATGGTCGTGAACCAGTCGATGTCGTTCGTCACCAGCGGATCGCAGCCCCAGAGCACCACGCGCTCGGAGTTCTTCACCACGACGTCCCAGGACGTGCAGCGCGGGTCGCCCGTGCCCACGACGTAGGGCATGATCGTGTTGATGGCGGCGGTGGAGTAGCTGTTCCTCTTGCCGATGTAGCCGCCCATCAGGTTGAGGAGCCTCTGCATGCAGGGGACGGAGGCGACGATCTTGCCGGTGCTGTACCAGCCGTAGGAGGAGCCGTACACGGCGGAGGGGCCGTAGGTGTCGTAAACGCGCCTGATTTCTTTGGCGGCGAGGTCCAGGGCCTGGTCCCAGGAGACGCGCACCCACTTGTCGCGGCCACGCTGTTCACGCGAGGCCGAGCCGTTCTTCAGATAGCCTTCGCGCACCATCGGGTAGCGGATGCGGGCGGAGGAGTACGGGAGCTCGGCCAGGCCCTGCAGGTTCACGGAGGGCGCGTAGTCATGCTCGAACGGCATGCAGGCGACGATCTTGCCGCCCTTCACCACCGGGCGCACGACGCCCCAGCGGAAGGCGGTGATCGAGGTGCCGTCGTTCAGCTGCGACTTGCCGAGGTTGAAGGTGCCGGTGAGGCCGAGGTTGGACTCCGGAAGCTCCTCGGGCCAGAGGGCCGCGCTCTTTGCGGCGGCGGGATAGCCCTCGTGGACGGGGCGGGCGGCCGGAGCCGCGTGGACCGCCGGAGCGGCGGCAGCCGCTGCGCCCGTGAGGGCAGCGGTCTTGAACAGGTTGCGACGAGAAATCCCAGTCATTTTTATACCTTAAAGGTTTCTGGTGTTTTTATTAACTGCTACAAAAGACTGCGCCCATCATACCCACTTCTGACGATGAGATCCAGTAAAAAGTGAGTAAATAATCAGCCCTCATCGCTATTCATTAATGTAATAACGATGTCTTTTTAAAGAACTTTTTTCTTTTCAGGTGGATTAATACTCACTCTCATTCAGTACGGTTTTCCCAATTATTCAAAGAGAAGCAGGCCTAAATTATTTGACAGTAATTTATGACAGTAATATGATGCTTTTCAGAGGAGGCTGCCATGCAGAGGAAATTTTCACTGGACGAACTCTCGCAGCTCACGCTGATCCCGAAGCGGACCATCCGCTTCTACATCCAGATCGAGCTGGTTTCGCGCCCCTGCGGCGAAAAGCGGGGGGCCTGGTACACCGCGAGGCACCTGGAGGAGCTGCTGCAGGTCCAGAGGCTCGCCTCTGAGGGGCTCTCGCTTGAAAAAATCAAGCTCCGGATGGAGGCCGGGCAAGGCGGGGGCGAATCCGCAGACCCCGCGCCCGGCACCGTGTCTCTTATTTCCAAGGTGGCTGTGGGCCGCGGCCTTTCGATCCTTCGCGACCCGAAGGCCTGCGAGCTCTCGGGCGAAGCCTTCCGGGGCTTCGTCCAGGCGGTGGTGAAGGCCTATGAATCGGCGCTGGCCGCGAGCGCCCCGCGGGAGGCGGAGAAACCCTGCACCCCCGCCGCAAAAGAGGAAGAAGGGAGCGAGCCCCCCGCGGCAGTCCGCGCAATGAAGGAGAACTCAAGATGATGGATGAAATGAAACCCGGCCTTGTCACAAGAGAAGGGACTCCGGTCCCCCTTACGAGCCTCGCCTGGGAGGCGGAAAACACGGGGCTCCTCCTTCATCTCAAGTGCACGCAGCGCTACAGAAACGAGGGCCGCGGGCCGATTGAGGCGGTCTACACCTTTCCTGTGCCGATCGAGGCGGCCGTCGTGAGCTTTTCCGCCACTCTTGGCGGCATCCGCAGGACGGCCCGGGCGATGAAGCGCTCCAAAGCCGAGGAAACCTACGAAAACGCCGTGGAAAACGGCGACTCGGCCGCGATGGTGGAGTACGCCGACGACGGCCTTCTGACGGCGAACCTCGGCAACATCGCCCCGGGCGAAGACGCGCTCGTGGAAATCGAGGCCGTGCTGCCGCTTCACTGGCTGTCCGGCACGGTGCGTATTGCGATCCCCACCGTGGTCGCGCCCCGCTACAGCAGGGACGGCAGTGAGGAACCGCTCCTTCCGCACCAGCAGGTGGAGACGAACGTCCTCGCCTCCTACCGGGCGGAGGCGCGCTTTACGCTCACCGGACCCCTTGCCGCGGCGACCATCGCCGCACCCGGCCACCGGATGGCGGTCTCCCCGGGCAAAGACTCAACCGTCGTGAGGATCACCGGCGCGAAGGCGGACAGCGACTTGATCCTCCTGCTATCTGACGTCCCGCCCGTGAACGGGGCCTGGTTCGCGGCGGATGGGGACGGGTGCGCCGCCTGCGTGACCCTCACCCCCGCCTCCGGAAAGCTCGTTTCGCAGCCCGCCGCCTTCAGCATCTTGGCCGACTGCTCGGGCTCCATGGAAGGCGTCTCGATCCTCAAGGCGCAGGAGGCGCTCGCCGCCCTCACCGAGTGCCTGTCGGATCGCGACAGTGTGACGTTGAGCCGCTTCGGGAGCGCCACGGAAGTCCTGATTCCGAAGCCCTCGCGCTTTACGTCTGTCTTTTCAAGGCGGGACTACCTTCCCGCCGTGCGCTCGATCGAGGCGGACCTGGGCGGCACCGAGATGGAGGCCGCGCTCGAGCGCGTGCAGGAGCTCGGCCCCCGGGACGTGCTGCTCATCACCGACGGCGAAGTCTGGGACAGCGACAAACTCAAGGCCCTCGCCGACCGCTCCGGGATGAGGATATTCGCGCTCGGGATCGGGGCTGCCCCGGCGGAGTCCGTCTTGAGAAGCCTCGCCCTCTCTTCCGGCGGCTCTTATGAAGCGGCCTCGCCCACTGAAGACATGCGGGAGCCTGTGCGAAGGCTCGTCGCCCGCATGCGGCTTCCCGCGGCGGGAAAGCCCTCCCTTTCCTGGCGCGACCCCGCGCTCGTGTGGGCCTCGCCCCCCCAGGGACTCTTCTTAAACGACAGCGTCACGCTGTTTGGGTGGCTTTCTGACCGGCCCACGGCGCTGCCCAGCCTTGCCTGGCGTGACTCTGAAGGCAAAAAGCAGAGCGCGCGCCCCGAGGCCTGGGCGGAAGCCACAGGCCCGGAGCTTCGGCGGGCCGCGGCCCGCGTCCGCTTCGAGGAGATCACCGACTCCGAAGAGCAGGAGGCGTTTGCCGAACAGGAGAGCCTTCTCACGCCCTGCACGAGCCTCGTGCTCGTTCGGGAGCGCACGGAAGAGGAAAAGCGCGCCTCCGGCGGGGCGCTCCCGGAAATGATCCGCGTGCCCCAGATGGAAGTGTCCGAGAGGCCGGAAGCTGAGATGCGGGGAATCCTCACGAGCGAACCCCGCGGGGCGACGCTGCTGAGACAGAGGGCGCTGCTTGATACCGCCGAAATCGAAGCAGAACTTGCCTCCCCCTGCGAAGACCGTTCCTCGGAGAACCCGTCCGATCAGAGAAGCTTTCCGGACGATGCCCTCGAGGAGGGCTGGGAGCGTGAGCTCGCCCAAAGCCTCCAGTCCGCAGAGGACCTGGAGATCTGGCTTAAGAGCCGGGGGGCGGGCGTCCCGGAAGCCTTCTGGAAGAAGGCCCTCGAGATCTGCGAAAGGGACGGCGCGGGCAATCCCGAAGAAGCGGCCTGCCTCCTCTGCCTCATTTGGGCTTTGATCAGGATCGCAGACCAGGGCGAGAGCAGGCTTGCTTTCTTTGTCCTTCTTCGGCTCCTGCTCCTCAGGCCCTGATTGGAAAAGAGCTGGCTCAAGGAGCTCGATCAATTCGCAGGCCGCGAAGCGTAAAAGAGAAGCCTCGCAAAAAGCGGAAACTCCCGCGATCCTAGCTCCAGAAGGGGTTGACGCAGGACAAACTCAGGCCAAATTAATTTCAAATATCCCGGAAATTCAATGATTTGAATTTGCCGGGGTATTTATTTTATGGTATCATAGTCTATAATTAATAAAAACATGCTATCGCCATGGATTCTTCTGAAAACGCCTCCGGCAAAATGAACTTTTCCACTTACACGGACAAACAGGGAAGGACCTATGTCTACACCTACCGCAACAAGTGGGATCCAAAGAAACATCAGTCGCGCATTGCGGAGCGGCATCATGTCGGCAGGCTGGATCCGCAGACCCGCCAAGTCCGTGTGGGAAAAGCCTTTCTTGCCCTTCATCCGGAATACGCTGGCAGGGACTGGTACTGGGCTGGAAACTCACTGGTCAGCGCACAGGACGTCGGAGAAGCGGAGCCGCAGGAACCGGCTTCCGATGAAGGCTGGGAGCAGAACGAGACCGTTTCCATGGGCTGCACCTGGGCGGCCCGGGAATACTGCATTCTCCACGGCATCAGGGATGACCTGAAGTCCGTGTTTGGCGCGGATCTTGCTGAAAAGCTCATGGATCTGGCCATCTTCCAGTTCGACGCCGGCCAGGCCATGATGCTCTACAGCGACTGGCTCTCAGGGGTTTATCTGCCGGGGGCCCGGCCTTTGTCCAGCCAGAGAATTTCCGAAGTTCTGGAACAGGTGGACCGCGACAAGCTCAAGGCCTATTTCAAGCTCCGCTTCAAACGCTCTGCCGAGGAAGCCCGGCAGCGCAGCGCCCTGATCAAAGCCTCGCTCAAGCCCGGCAGCTATGTCCCGCCGCAAATGCTGGCGCTGGACAGCACGAGCATCTCCACCTACTCCGAGACGATCAGAGACGCCGCCTACGGTCATGCCAAACAGAACCCGGAACTCAGGCAGGTCAATCTCGCCTTCGTCTGCGACTACGTCACCGGAGAGGCAGTCTTCGCCCACATTTACGAGGGGTCCATCAATGACGCGGCCTCTTTCCGTGAAATCCTTTTTCAGATGCGGGACGAAGGCATTGAACTGGACAAGATGCTCCTTGTCACGGACCGCGGCTACAGCAGCATCATGAACACCCAGAAATCCCTGGAGCTGAACCTGCGGTTCGTCCAGGGCGTGCGGGTCGTCGAGGACTCGGTCAAACGAAAGTTTGACAAACACAGGAAGGATTTTGAAAAACCTGCCTGCCAGTCCGGCCTGCTGGAGGTTGCCGCCGTCACCGCGCCTGACGCCGAATGGCGCTCCAACCGCCAGGACGTCAAGGTTGCCCTCCATCTCTACAGAAACAACATCCGGGCAGCAAAGGAATCTTTTGACCTGCTCAAGGCCATCGAGAAAGCCTTGAAAAAGAAGAATGAAGGGCGTTCTGTCGACAGCCAGGCCTGGCAGGACGTTAAAAATTTTCTGACCTGCACAAAGGATGACTCAGGACGTCCGGTATGGAAGCCTGACTACGAAGCAATCGAAAAGGAAACGCGCTATTACGGCTGCTTTGTCATCCGCACCAATGAGATTGCGGATCCTTTCGCCGCTTTGGAAATTTATCGGGAAAGGAATGTGGTCGAGCAGTCCTTTGACCAGTTTAAAAACGAAATCCACGGCGACAGGATCCGCTCGACGGACAGCACCTACATCGGCCGGCTGTTCATTTACATCCTCGCGCAGACCCTCAGGACCAGGATGTCCTTCAGTGCGAGGGCTCAGACTCAAAGCAATTCTGATCTGAAGCTCCCGGGCAATTCCCTGACCCTCGCACTGGCCAAACTCAGGAACGTCCAGGCCACGAAGTTGAAGACTCACAACAAATGGGTCAGCCAGCAGTTAGCAAAAAAGCATCGTGATTTGTTCACGATGCTTGGTCTGCCCGTTCCTCCCAGGGTTCTTAAACCCAAACTCCCATTTAACTGATCAAGAAAAAGGATGACGTAAGTCAAACAACCTCTTATTAAAGTTGATAACTCCGTGATTTCTTTGAAAAAGAAATTGTGGAGTTTTCTTTTATAATGTAAAATGATCCATATTTTATTAATAATGATCATAAAGGCTGTCCCATGCGCCGAAACAACCCTGACAGATGGCATTTCACTGTTGAAACAAACGCCCAAGGACTTTCTTACGTCTATGCCTATCAGACACGCTGGGATCCAGTGAAAAAGCAGTCCCGCCGCAGCGCGAAACGCTATGCGGGGCGGCTGCATGAGGATGGCAGAGTGTCGTTTGGGAAGCGCTTCCTGGCTGATTTTCCCGCCTATGCCGAAGGTGACTTCTTTTACGGAGTCGACAAAACCCTCGTGGATGAAGTGACCTACCGGCAGGACTTTCCGGCCGCACCCGGACCCAAGCCAGAGGAAGATCCGGAGCTGGATGAGACGCTCAGCGCCGGCGTGACCTGGGCGGCCGAGTCCATTGCCGATCAATCCGGGATGCGCAGCGATTTGAAAGCAGTCTTCGGAGACGATGCCAATGACCTGCTGGCGCTTGCCATTTACAAGCTTGACAACGGGGGATCAATGGCCGCCTGCGAGGACTGGCGGCGCAACGTTTACCTCCAGACCCGCAGCCGGCTCAGCTCCCAGCGCATCAGCGAACTGATGGAAAGCGTGAAGCAGAAGAATGTCGAGAGTTACTTTGCCCTGCGGCACCAGAGGATTCTCGAGCAGGCGAGAAGCCGGCAGGAGAAGACTTTTTACGCCTTGGACAACACTTCCGTCTCCACGTACTCGACTACCATCGATGATGCTGAATTCGGGCATGCCAAACGCGATCCAGAGCTCAGGCAGATCAACTACACCTTTGTCTGCGACCAGGCCACCGGCGACATTGCCTATGCGCATGCCTATGCGGGCTCCGTCAATGACGTCACCGCCCTGAGCGACATTCTTTACCGGATGAAAAGCGCCGGATTTGACCTTGAAGACACGGTTCTTGTGACGGACCGAGGCTATGGGAGCCTCTATAACGTGCAGAAGATGCTCGATCTCGAGCTGCGCTTCATTCAAGGCGTCCGCAGGGCCGAAGACTCAGTCCTGCGTGCGCTTGACCGCTACAGCGCGTCTCTGCGCGACGTGAGCTTCTACAACCCCAGGCTCGAGGTGTACGCAAGGACGATCAAGGAAGACTGGACCCGGAATACGGATTTCGGCCCCGTTGGAAAACCGGTCTACGTCCACCTTTACCGCTTTCCGGGAGGAGATGAGCTTGAGATGAAGCAGCTGGCGGCCAGAATCGAGGATCTGCTGGACATCCTCAATGAAGGCGGCAGGCGGCCCGATGACCTGTGGAGAAGCTGCGGGCGCTTTGTAGAAAAGGTCTCTGGCAGGAACGGAGCGCTGAGATGGGTCAGGAAAGATGACGCAATGCGGGACGCCTGCCGCTATGCCGGCATGTTTGTTCTGCGGACCAATGAGGAAGAGGATCCCTTCCGCGCTCTTTGGGCTTATCGCCTGAGGGGACGGGTCGAACTCGACTTCAACCAGTTCAAGAACCAGGTAGACGGAGACCGTCTGCGCTGCTCGCAGACCGGGTACATTGGAAAGCTGTTCATCTGCACTCTGGCCGCCGCCATCAGGCTCATGATGCTGAAGCGGGCCCGCGACTGTGCTGCTCCGGGAGTCTCTCTCCCGCACAACTCGATTGACTGCCTGCTGGCAAAGCTAAGGTGCATCAAGGCGGACAAACGCCCCAGCGGCAATGCCTGGGTGACGCGGCCCATAACGAAGAAGCAGCGGGATTTTCTCTCGCTGCTTCTGTCGGTGCCCTTCCCGCCTAAAGTCCTGCGTTAGGGATCAGTTAACCGGGAGTTTAGGTCTTAAAGACTAGAAACCCCGGGAGTTCAGGAAAAAGGCTCCCGGCTCTTCCCCCCTGCAAGGGGAAGTGCCGGGAGCCCTTCATTCACAAATCCAAATCCCTCAGATCGCTTTGCCGAAGTGGGCCTTCAATTTCGCCAGATCCGTCGAATCGCTTTCGGCCGCGAGCTCGAGCAGCTTCTTCATCTGCTCGATGTTCTTCTTCGTCTCTTCGTTCGGCTCCGGGAAGCGGGGGTTGATCGCCTCGAGCGCTTCGAGCGTGATGAGGGAGACCACGTAGCGCGTGTACCACTTGTCGTCGGCCGGCACGATGTACCAGGGGGCCTCCTTCGTGGAGGTGGCCTCGATCGCTTCCGCATAGTCCTTCTGGTAGTCGTTCCAGTAGAGCCGTTCGGTGAGGTCCGACATCGAGAACTTCCAGTTCTTGTCGTCGCGCAGGATCCGCTCGGCGAGCCGCCGCTGCTGCTCGGTGCGCGAAACGTGCAGGAAGATCTTCACCATCGGAAAGCCGTTGTGGGCGAGGTGCTTCTCCCAGGCGGCGATGTCGGCGTAGCGCTGCTTCCAGATGTCTTCGTTCACGAGCTCGGGCGGCAGGCCGCTGTCCTTGAGGAGCTGGTGGATCCTCACGGTCACCACGTCCTCGTACTGCGAGCGGTTGAAGATCCCGATTTCGCCGCGCGAGGGAAGGTTCACGTTGAAGCGCCAGAGGTAGTCGTGGTCCTTTTCAAGGCTCGTGGGCTGCTTGAAGGAAACCACCTTCACGCCCGCCGGGTTCAGGGGCCCGAAGACGTGCTTCACCGTCCCGTCCTTGCCCGCGGCGTCCATCGCCTGCAGCGCCAGAATGAGCCCGTAGGTGTTCTGAGCGAAAAGCTTTTCCTGATAGTCCTGGAGCTTCAGAATCACTTTCGGGAAAAGCTCCTTTTCAACCTTCGCCCGGTCGATCTTCACGTCGCACGCGGTCGGCCGCTTCGTGAGGTCGACCCGGGTTCCGGGCTCGATCCTGTAGCGGTCGACATCCACGAGACACTTTGACTTGTCCATCGGTTACCTCCTTCAATTGTTTTTAAGCAAAGGCGCTTTCGCCCTCTGCTGATGAGATTACCCTTTTCTGCTGAGGCCGTACGCCGTGAAATTGAGGTGAACCTATAAGGAAACCGGCCCCTTAGGTCATTTTTTTTCAGGGGCAGGAGGCCGGGGCGCGCCTCTTGCCGAGCAGCGACATCTCGCAGGGCCCGCAGTGAAAGACGGCCTTGAGCTCAATGTCCCCCGAGCGCAGGTAAAGCGGCTCCGGCCGGATCTTCTCGCCTCTTTTCTTCGCTTCCTTGGGGCAAAGCCCCAGCGCGTAGCGCACGCAGTGCCTGCAGCGCATGAGCTCCACCTCGCCCGTGACTCCGCCCTTCTCGAAGGCCATCTGCGTGACGCGAGCGCCGTGCAGCCCGTAAAAGCGCACCGCCTGCTCGTTTTCGACGTTGGCGTGGTAGTCGAGCTCGGGCTCGGGAAAGCGCGCTCCGGGCTCGGGCCGGGCCCGCTCGGGCCGCCTGTAGGCTTCGCGGCGCTTTTGCTCGAGGAGCCCTGCCGCCTCGCGGCGCAGCCCGTTCAGGATCGAGACGGGCAGAAACCGCGGCGCGTCCCACTCGATGTCGACCGAGGCCGCGCAAAAGCCCGTGCCCCCGAATTTAGCAAGAGACGCTTTCGCCTGGGCGGCTGCGCGCTCCGGGTTCTTCGCGGGCTCGAACCGCCCGGAGGCCAGGGCCTCCGCTTCGATCCCCTCGGGATCGGCAAGATGCAGCCGCACGGCCTTTTCGGTCACGGTCGCCTTCACGGCAAGCGGGACGTCCCTCGAAGCGGTGTCGCCCGCCATCAGCTTCGACCAGGCGGTGTCGCGGTTGCGCATCAGGTCGAGCCCTGCCTTGAGGCCCCTGATGCCCTTTGGCCGCTCCCGCGTGAACACCTCCCAGAGGCCGCTTTGCAGCTCCTCAGCCCTGTTCACGAGCAGCCCCGAGAGCTCGCCGTTTTCAAGCCAGAAGGTGAGTCCGTCGCCGTTGTGCAGCGCCTCGCGCGTCTTCACGGTGAAGCTCTTTTCGCCTACGCGCCTGACGCGCCCGATCGGCTGTCCCGCGTTTTTGGGCGTCTCGAAGTCCCAGATGCGGCCCCTCGTCCCGTGGATGAAATAATCGGTCCCGCCGCGGTTGAAGCTTCGGGCCGGATCCGGTTCGAAGGAGAAGACCGCCCTCCCCTCGCTTTCCCGCGCGTATTCCGGGTGCTTGTCAAGGAGCGCGTCAAAAAGCTTCCGGTAATAGGCGGTCACGTTCTTCACATAGGCCATGTCTTTGAGCCGCCCCTCGATCTTGAAGCTGCGGACCCCCGCGGCGGCGAGGGCCTCCAGGTTCGACCTCTGGTCGTTGTCCTTCAGGGAAAGCACGTGCGAGCGCTCGGCGAGCACTTCGCCCGACTCGGTCCGCACTTCGAAGGGCAGGCGGCAGATCTGGGCGCAGGAGCCGCGGTTGGCACTGCGGCCCCGCATCGCCTCGCTGGCGTAGCACTGGCCGCTGTAGCTCACGCAAAGCGCCCCGTGGATGAAGTATTCGATCCGGGCGCTCGTAAGGGCCCGGTGGATCGCTTCGATCTGGGCAAGCGAGAGCTCCCGCGCGGGCACGATCTGGGAAAAGCCCGCCGCCTCCAGAAACCTCGCCTTCTCGGGCGTGCGGATGTCGCACTGCGTGGAAGCGTGCAGCTGGATCGGGGGCAGATCGCACTCGAGAAGCCCCATGTCCTGCACGATGAGCGCGTCAACCCCGGCGTCCCAGGCCTGCCAGGCGAGCCTTGAGGCCGCCTCGAGCTCGCTGTCGCGAAGGATGGTGTTGAGGGCCATCATGACCCTCGCCCGGTAATGGTGGGCGAACTCGCAGAGCCGGGCGATGTCGGCGATCGAATTCGCGGCCGCGCTGCGGGCGCTGAACAGGGGGCCGCCGATGTAAACGGCGTCCGCTCCGTGCCGGATCGCCTCGATGCCGATGTCGGCCGTCCTGGCCGGCGAAAGAAGTTCCAGTTTCTCCGCTTTCATCACCGAGCTGCTCCCCGGCGGCGGCCATCCCTCCCCGCCTTCCTGAAATCTAAAATGTGCGAACCAGGCTTCTTTCCGTTGAAAGAGGCTTCCGCTTCGCGATAAATTAAACTAATTTTGTTTAATTTAATAATCATATAAAAGCCATATAAATATACTTATAGGCTCAAAAGAGCCGCCCCTTTCCCTGCAATTCGGCCAAACACGACCGCATCGGTCAGGCCGTTGGCTCCGAGCCTGTTGCTGCCGTGCACGCCCCCGGTGATGGTTCCCGCCGCATAAAGCCCGGGGATGGGCTTTCCCGCGGCGTCAAGGCAGCGCGCCCGCTCGTCAATGTCGAGCCCGCCCTCCGTGTAGTGAATCGTCATGCCGGCGTAGCAGGCCCAGAAGGGAGGGTGGCTCAGAGTGTAGCGAAGCTCGCGCGGAGACTTCCCCAGGGGATCGCGGCGGGTTCTGACCGCGCGGTTGTACTGGGCTATGGTCTGGGCGAGCGCCGGGGCGGGAACGCCCATTTTCTGAGCGAGTTCCCGTACGCTTCCCGCTTTCCAGGCCTCACCGGCCTCGAGCGCCTCAACCGCCTCCTTCTGGATCAGGATCCCGTAATCTCTGAAGCCCGCGTCGTCAAGCACTGAGTAGGCCAGCTGATGGGGCTGCGCGAGCACTGTATCACGCAGAACGTCCCTGGGGCCGTCCTCGCGGATGAAACGCCTCCCTTCGGTGTTGACGAAAATGAATCTCGACACCACGGAGTGAAACCTCACCCGGTGCGATTTCCCCGGAGGGCAGCCCGGAAGGCACTGAATGTACTGCATGTCGCGCAGGGCCGCGCCGTGCCTGTGAGCCGCGAGCATCACCTCGCCGGTCGAAGACGGGACGTTGTCGGTCGTGAGCCCCTGCAGCCGCGGGGCGTACTGCCCGATCAGCCGGGCGTTGGCCGCAAAGCTGCCGGCCGCGAGCACCACGGCTTTCCGCGCCTGCAGCGTCCTAGTTCGCGCTCCGTCCTGCACCACCACGCCGGCGGCCCGCCCGTCCCGGAACACCAGGTCGACCACCGGCGCGGACGTAGCGATTTTCACGCCGAGGCGGACCGCCTCGGCCGAAAGCGCCCTGATGTAGCCCTGCCCCAGAGGAAGGACAGGACAGTGGCAGCGGGCCCAGTGCCCGCCGTAGAGCTCGATCACCTCGGGCTTGAAGCGCATACCGAGTCCCTCAAGCCAGCGAAGGCTTTCCGTCGAATTCTCAACCAGGCGCCGGACGAGCGCGGGCTTAGCCTTCCGGCCTCCGTACTCAAACGTCTGCCGGTAAAAGAAATCCGGCGAATCGGAGATGCCCTGCCGCCTCTGCCGCACGGGATCGAGAGCCGCAAAATAACCGCCCGAGATCAGCGTGTTCCCGCCTATTTCCGGCGCTTTCTCAAGCACGGTTACCCGCGCGCCGGCCGAAGCCGCCTCGACCGCAGCTGACAGGCCGGCCGCGCCCGAACCGACCACAATAACGTCCGCTCCGCCCCTCAGCCAGTCCCGCAGGCTGGCGCCAAGCGAAAAGGCCTCAGAAACTCCGGGCAGAGCGAGTAGCCCGGACGTGGCAGCGCCCAGAGCCTGCCTCCTGTTCATCATCATGGCTGCTCCTGCGGTATTTCGCCGATGAACCGGAGAAAAGCGTGCGCATCAACCGCCGTCCGGATCCCCAGCTTGTGCAGAGCGTTCGCCCGGTGGATCTTGACCGTCTGCTCCGCAATCCCCAGGTCTATTGCGATCTGTTTGTTGAGCGCTCCCTGAGCCACCTGCCTCAGCACCATCTTTTCCCGGTCGGTGAGCGTGTCGAAAAGCGCCCTGCGCCTGATTTTTTGCGCCCTGCCGGCCCGCTGCCTGAGGTTGTCCTCGATCAGGCGGCACACGATCGACTGGAGCTTTTCCGGCCTTACGGGCTTTTCCAGGAAATCCGCCGCCCCGCGCTTGAGCGCCAGCACTGCGGACTGGACGGTGCCGTGCCCGCTCAGGAACAAAATTGGAAGATCGCATCCCCTGTCGAGCAGCTTCTTCTGCAGCTCAAGCCCGCTCATGCCTCCCATGCGGATGTCAAGGACAATGCACCCGGGGCGGGAAAAATCGCCCCGCTCGAGCATCTCCTCGGCGCTTTCGAAAGCTTCGGACTCCAGCCCGATGATTTTCAGGATGAAACGTTCCGAATTCCTCACGGTTTCTTCATCGTCGACGATCCTGACCAGTGGAACTGAACTCTCTGACATGTGCGTCACTCCTTGCCTGCCTCCTCGGGCTGCGGCAGATACAGCTCCGCCGCGAGCCCGCGAGGCGTAAGGCGCCTGAAGCTCAGGTGCCCGCCGTGCCCCTCCGCGATCACCCTGCAGATCGACAGTCCCAGCCCAAGTCCGTCGCTGCGGGCGCTGCGGGTCGGTGCGGCCAGGCTCTTCAGGGTCTCGTCCGAAATGGGCGGGCCGTTGTCTGAAACCGTCAGCCTCCAGAACCCGTCTTCGCCAGCCAGATCCAGGGCGATCGCCGGACCATCGATTTTTTGGATCGCAGCGCCCGCATTCCGAAGAAGATTGACCACCACGAGCTCGATTTCAAGGGGATCAATGAGGCAGAGAGCCGGGCTCCCGCGCCGCCTTGCGATGCGCACGCCCCGGGAATACGTGCTGTGGGAAAAGGCCTCAAGAGCCTTGTCCACGACACTCTCCAGGTCCTCGAGCCGCCTCACCCGGGCCTCGTTCCTCGCGTAGGAGCAGACGCGCCCGACGATTGCGGAAACCCGCTCCGACTGAGCCGTGATCTCCCTGAGCGCCTCGGCCACCATCGGGTCGGCATCGCGGCCCTTCAGATACATCCGCAGGCCTCCTGCATAATTGATGAGCGAGGCAACGGGCTGCCTCACCTCGTGGGCGAACATCGAGGAGAGCCCGCTCACGACGCCCGCCTTTTCAAGCGCGAAAAGCCTCTCACGGCTTTTTCTCTCGTTTTCCTGCGCGCGATCCTTTTCTTTCAGCGCCACCTGCAGGGCATGGGTGCGGATCTTCACGATCCGCCTGACCGAGACCACGTAGAACAAACCGAAGGCGAGCAGCGCGGCAGCGGCGAGCAGGATAAACCGGTAGCGCCGAAGAAGAGCCCGCGGAGAGTTTTCCCTCAGGTAAGCATATGGACCGATCTGCAGATTCCGGTACAGGCTGCGCACCTGGCTGAAATCGCTCGCGAAGCCCCAGCTGTTGCCCTCGGGCGTTTCCGGCATCGTGAGCAGGGCGACGGACACGGATTTGACAAGGTCAGACGAAGCGCGCGGCAGAGAGGCGAAAACCACCCCGGGATAGAGATCCGTGGACACCCGGCAGGCGAGGCCTCCCGAGGGCTTTTCGTTCAGGATACGGAAGTCCCTGGCGTTAATAAGTCCGGCCTGGGTCATCATTTCAAAGTCGCAGGCCTTGAGGATTCCCACGTCCGCGTCCCTAGAAAGCACCAGAGCTGCGACATCGGGCAGCCCGTAGCCGGTGAACTCCGTGCGGCTGAAAAATCTCTGGGGATCAAAGCCAGCGCTGAAGAGCTCCCCCAGGGCAATGATCCAGCCGTCAAAGGACTGGGGGTCGGTCGCAACGGACCTCGCACCCTTCAGGTCCGAGAGTCCGCGCAGGGCCGAGTCGGCCCGCACGAGGAACACTGATCCCATGGACCGGGCGGGATCCCGGGCACCCCGGGGATGATGAGTTGCCAGATGTCTTGCGCCGCTTTCTTCCTCAATGCTCGCAAAAGAACCGCTCGGAGCCATGAAAAAATCGATCCTCCCCTCCTTCGCCTCCCTGCGAAGCGCCTCGGGAGAAAGCTCCACCGACTGAAACCGGATCCAGGGCATCCTTGCCCTGAGCCTTTCCATGGTGGGCTCGAAGGTCTGCACATAAAACCACGGGCCGACGTTGGTTGAAACAGCGACCACAACCGGTTCTTCCCGCGCCAGGGCAGCCTGGGGCCGGGCAAGGAGAAACGCGGCGGCAATCAGCATCAGCACTCTTTTCATGTCTGGGACGAATCGAAAACCCGCCGCCCCATCTTAGCGGCGCGCGCGCCGTGATTCCACTTTGCTGCCCCCCCCGAAAAGCCTCAGGCCCGGACGCTAAGCCCTAGGTCTTAGAACCAAGAGGTATTCCTGAGGGCGGCGGCCCATTTCTACAATTTTTCTCAGGAACCGGAAGGAAAGAGTTCCTGACTTCATTTAAGGAGAGAATCCATGACAGCCCTCAACAGACGCCGTTTTCTCGGATCCGCCGTCGCCGGCACCGTTGGCCTTGCCGCGGCTCCGGCCTTTGCCGTCGAGAACCCCTGCAAACTGCCGCGCAAATGGGATGAAACCTTTGACGTGGTGGTCGTAGGCTCGGGCGGCGCAGGCCTCTCTTCCGCAGTCTCGGCCGCCCAGCACGGCGTTAAAAACATCCTCATTCTGGAAAAGATGTCGTTTGTCGGGGGCAACACCTCCATTTCGGGCGGCGGCTTCAACACCTACGATCCGCCCCGGCAGAAGGCCCAGGGCATCGTCGACAGCCCCGAGAACCATTTCAAGAACACCATGGCCGGGGGCGACTACCGCGCCAACCCCGAGCTCGTGAAGACGATGACGGAAAACTCCTACGCGGCCCTGCAGTGGCTCGAGTCGATGGGCATGAAGTTCAAGCCTAAGGTCTACCAGATCTACGGCGGGCTTTATCCCCGCGCCCACGGGCCCTACGGCTCGCTTGGCAGCGACTACATCAAGGTGCTCGAGCCTGAGGCCCTGAAGCTCGGAGTGAAGATCCGCACGAACTCCCGGGTCGTCCGGGTGGTCCGCGAGCAGCCGCTGGCGGGCCAGGTCCTCGGCATCGAATACAAGGACAAGGCCGGAAAGTCTCATTTCATCCGCGCCCGCAAGTCCGTGATCTGCGCGACCGGCGGCTTCGGCGCGAACCCCAAGATGCGCGCCAAGTACGATCCCCGGTTCCTGAACCTCACGACCACGAACCTGCCCTGCTCGACCGGCGACCTGATCCCGATCCTCGAGGACATCGGCGCGGACACCGTCGGCATGGACTTCATCCAGTGCAACCCCGGCTGCCCTCCGGGACGCAGCCACCGCGTCATCATGCACCTGAACGCCGCGAACTTCATCATGGTGGGCAAGGACGCGAAGCGGTTTGTGGCTGAGGACGAGCGCCGTGACGTGATCCGCGACGCGGTGCTCGCGCTGCCCGGCCAGACAGGATTTTCCATCATCGACAGCCGCGGATTCTCCGAGCTGAACCTCGGGCACCAGAACGGCGCAAAGAAAGGCCTCGAGACGGGAGACGCGTGGACCGCCGACACGATCGAGGAGCTCGCGAAAAAAATGGGCGTGGATCCCGTGCAGCTCAAGAAGACCGTGGACGAATACAACAAGGGCTGCGACGAGAAGAAGGACGCCTTCGGGAAGAAGCCGCGCAACCTCCGCAAAATCGAAAAGGCTCCCTTCTGGGCCTGCTACGCCGGCATGTCGGTGCACCACACGATGGGCGGCATTGTGATCAACAAGTACACCCAGGTGATCGACCGCTACGGCAACGTGATCCCGCACCTGCACGCCGTGGGCGAGCTCACCGGCGGCATCCACGGAACGAACCGCCTGGGCGGGAACGCAATCTGCGATATCTTCACCTTCGGGCGGCTCACGGGCATCGCCGTGGCCGAGGGCAAGTAGCCCTTTTCTCCGGCTGCGCCCGTCCCCGGCCAGTGCCGGGGCGGGCCGCCGGTGCTCCGGACCCCCGTTTTCCGGTTCGGAAGCGGGGGCCCTTTTTTACTGCGGCTTTAAAGCCTGCGCCTTGCGTCAGCGCATGTTGAGCCTGGCCTTGATGGCGCGGATTTCCTCGGTGAGGCTGTCGATCCGGGCCGCCGCGGCCTCAAGCTTCGTGCTGGAGCTCGCGAGCCTCGCCGACAGGTCCCGGTTCTCGGCGGTGAGCGCGCTCACTTTCTCCGCCATACCCTGCGGGCTCGCCGAGGCCTGGCTGCCGCCGAAGCGGTAGGTGAGGCCCGCGTTCACCATGTGGTTGTCGGAGGCCGAGGAAGCGTATCCGACGGACATGAGGAGATTGCCCGTGTCGGTCGGGTACCAGAAGGCCCCCACCGCA
The DNA here is from genome assembly GCF_022809315.2 of Mesosutterella faecium. Taxonomy (NCBI): domain Bacteria; kingdom Pseudomonadati; phylum Pseudomonadota; class Betaproteobacteria; order Burkholderiales; family Sutterellaceae; genus Mesosutterella; species Mesosutterella faecium. Next base: position 2,079,695 of record NZ_JAKZJU020000001.1, read on the forward strand.
ACGCCCTCCCGGCTCTTGTAGTGGCCGAGCCCCACGGACATCTGGAAGCGGTGGCTGGGATCGAAGTCGACCGGATGGAGGGCCGCGAGCGCCGCGGAGGCGGCACCGACCTTGTCGATCTGGCCGTCGAGATCGTTCACCCGGTGCGTGAGATCTCCGATCCCCGCGGCGTTTTTGTTAATCCCCTGCTGCACCTGGTAGAGCTGGCTGCCGTTCACCGCGTCCGTGGAGGAAGAGGAGACCTCGCCCGCGGCCACGTTCGTCATTTTCAGGCCTCCGGCCTGGATGCCCGACTGGCTGATCGAGACTCCTCCCACGGCGACGGAAGAAAAGACGACGTCCTCAGCGGTCGCCACGGTGTATTCGATCCCACCCTGGGCGTTGGCCTGGGAGGTCACCTGAATGTTCTTTCCGGCAGAGACGGTGCTGTGCTTCTTCGCCTCGGCGACAGCCTCGGTGGCATCGGCCTTCACGGCCTTGAGCTGCGCCACGTTCACGGCATCGGTGTCAAGGCTGCCCGCCGCGAGCCCCGTGATCTGGCGGGTGATGCCCTGCGAGGCGTCGCCGATCGAGACGGCCCCGCGGGTGGACAGCCAGGCGCTGTCCGTGCTGGTCGAGGCGGCCTTCGTCCCCGGATCGTAGCCCGCCCTGCCCGCCTCCGTTGAGGCGACGGATTCGGACCCCAGCGCCACGCCTCCCTCGACCGTGGCGTTCGCCTTGTAGCCCACGGAGACGACATTAGCCTTGTCCGTCGCAAGCGTCGTGTCCGAAGAGCCGATCACGACGGCGTTATTCGCTCCGGAGAGGCTGCGGCGGTCGCCCACCACCACCGCGCCTGTGGTGTCCTTCACTGTGTTCTCAGAGCCCAGGACGCTGACGTGCTGGACATTTTCCGCGGTGTTTTTGTAGCCGTCGAGAAGGTTGTACCGGCTCACGGACCCCGAGGACCCCTTGAGGGTGTTGTTGACGCCGATGAGCTGCGAGGCCTGGGTGTAGTCAGCGGTGTTGCCGCCGCCGATCGCCAGGGTGGAGCCGCCGCCTTCCGAGCTCCTGATCACGCTTCGCAGCGTGTCGGCCAGCTCTTTGGCAGAGTCGCCTCCGCTCGACGGGGCCCGGATCGCGGCCACTGAATTGGTGACCTCGTTGCCCGCGCCGAAAATGAGGGAGCCGTTGGCGTTGGCCGTCCGGTTGGCCACGCCGACAATGCTGCTGGCGACGCCGGAGTAGTAGCTGCCCGACATCGACTCGATGCTGTTCAGGGATCCGGTCACAGTCGCGCCGAAATTCTTCACCGCATTGGAGAGCCGTCCCCCGTTGTAATCGCTCGAAATGATGTTGAAGGCGCCGGTGGAGGTCGCGAATGCGCCGTTCGTGAAGCTGTTCGCGCCCAGCGTCGTCTCGTAGACGTTCAGGGCGTAGGTGCGGGTGGAGGCCGTGTCGACAGTGGTGTCGCCCAGGGCCCCGGAATAATTGTGGGACCCGATCATGGTGCTGCCCGTCCGGGCGAACGTGTTGTCGCCGATGGCAACGCTGCCCACCACCTTTGAAGGATCCTCAGGAATCCGGGCGGAAGAAAAGATGGATCCTGAGAACTTCGTCTGCCCCAGGGCGAAGCTTGCCTCCGCGCCGCCCGCCATGTTCTCCACACGGGCATTTTTGCCGATCGCTATGCTGCCGCCCTGGCTCGCATAGTTGTTGATGTTCGCGCCTGCGCCGACCGCGATGTCCCCGGTCGCGCTGCTCGCGCCGTTGGAATAGCTGATGCCCGCCCCTTTCCCGATCGCGACGTTTTCCGCTTTCGGGGCGCTGCTGCCGGTGCCGAGGGCCACGCCGCTGCCGGAGCCCGGGGTCGTGTCCGCGGCCTGCGCAAAGGGCGCCGAGAGAATCAGGGCCGCGGCCACCGCCGCAGCGGCTGCGCTCCTTTTGATGCCTAAGGCAGGATCACGCGGGTTTATGGGGGGGGGGTAGTCATAAAGTGGTAGTTACCAAACTGCATGAGAAGCTCCTGTGACAGGGGTAAAAATGGACAAAAGACACCGGAAAAATAGAAAAAAGCTATTTGAAGCAGCCAGGCGCAGCACGAGGGGAGCTCCTTCTCCCTCCGGCTGAACGCCTGTAACTTTGACAAAAGTAAAGAAAATCCGGCCTTTGTAAGGAAGACACCTTATCAGATCGCCGCGCCTTTTGAAGCGGGCTTTACCCTTATGGACTTATAGAAAAAAAGCAATCCGCCGCGTCCTTTTTCCAAGCCGGAGGCGGCCCGAAACGAGGAAGGCCGGAGGCTGCGGGCCCCGCCCCGGGGCTTCCCTTTCTCAAGGCTTTTTCAGGCCGAACGCCCCGGCCGGCTTTTCGAGAGCCGCCCGGGAGAAGTGCCTCAGGAGAGCCAGCATCGCCGCCGCAGCAAGGACGAGCGCCGCATCCGCCCCCTGCCAGAACGCCACGGCGCCCGCGTTAAAGCCGGTTCCGGGGAAAACGCCCGAGAACACGCACCCCAGCGCGAGCCCGACACCGCAGAGCAGGAGGCTGCTCACCGCCATCGGCAGAAACGTGACCTGATAGCCCCTCAGGATGTTGGAGCAGGAGCACTGGAGGCTGTCCATCACGTGATAGAGCGGCACCCAGGCGAGAAAGGCCACGGTGACGCCGCGGATCGCGGTGTCCGAGGTGTAGAAGGCCGCAATTTCAGCCCGGAAACTCCAGGTGAGCGCCGCGATCACCAGGGCGCAGCCGAGAGAGAAGCAGACGCCGAGCCAGGCCGCCTCGCGCGCCCGCGCGGGCTTTCCCTCCCCGAGGGACTGCGCGACGAGGACGCTGCCCGCCACGCCCACGGCCAGAGGCAGCACGTAGTAGAGCCAGACGAGGTTCGCCACGATCTGATGCGCGGACAGGGCCTCGACCCCGAGCCTCGCGATGAAAATGGCCATCAGGGTGTAGGAGGACATCTCGAAGAAGCTCGAAAGCCCGATGGGAACGCCAAGCCTCAGCAGCCTCGCGAGCACTGCAGGGCGGAGCCCGGCGCGGGCCCCGGCGCGCATGCGCGCGAAGCGGGGGTGCAGCAGCCACACGAGCGCATAGGCCGCAAGCGAAAAAGAGCAGGAAACGGAGCTCGCAAGCCCCGCACCCGCCCCGCCCATCGCAGGCAGCCCCAGGCCTCCGTAGATAAAGTGCAGGTTGAGCGGGATTTTGAGGGCGACCGAGGCCAGCATCACGCCCATCGTGATCACCGGCATGGAGACCGCGGAGTTCACCGCGACGAAGCTGCGGGCGAAAATCACCGCGGGGATGCTGGCAAGCGCCGCATGGATATAGTCCCGGGCCACGCCCGCCGCGGGCCCGGTCATGCCGGCAAGCTCCAGCCAGAACGCCGTTCTCGAGCCCAGAAAAACGGCGAGGACCGACAGCGGAAGGCCGAGCCAGAGCCCCTGCACGAGGCTCTGCCCGATCTTCGGATAGTCCTTTGCGCCGAAAAGGTAGCCCGCAATCGGCGAGAGCCCCTGGATCACGCCGGCAAAGGATACGAGGATCCAGTTGATCACCGTGGCGCCCAGCGCCACGCCCGCGAGCTGCTCGGCCGAGAGATGCCCCACCATGACCGTATCCAGCGTCCCGGTGAGCACGATGGCGAGATTCGCGACAAAAATGGGGCCGGCAAGCGACGCGATCTGCCGCAAAAGCGAAGGGGCGGGCGAACTGGGATTCTGGGGCATGCCGAAACAGGGGAAGGCGGCGCTGAAAGCAGGCGGTCAGTCGATCCGGGCTCTTCCAAACGGAAAAAGCCCCGCCGGCCTCCTGAGCGTCAGGGATTTCAGTATACCTGCCTGCCGCCCCCGTCCTCAGGGCGGGCTCCGGTCCGCCTGCCGCAGGGCCTGCCCCGCGGAAGGGCGGCCTGCGTGATTCATCACGGCAACGAGCGCAGGGTCATAGAAAACCGGAGGCCTCTTTGCCCCTTGGCGCCTTGCAGCAGCCGATGGATGTGCACTGCAAATTCAGGCGTAATTGCGCCCAAATTTGCAGTACAAAAAATACCTGAAATATCTTTTCAGAACAAAGCATTGAAATGATGCTCCCGCAGCATGACTGCAAAAATGGGCGCAATTGCGCCCATTTTTGCAGCAGAGGGCGGAGGACAGCCTCATGCCCGGCGCTGCCGCCGCGCTTCGCCCCGCCCGGGCTTCCGGCTTGAGTCCGCCTGGGCCCGCGGTTTGTCCGTGTCAGCGGAGCGCCTTTCAATAATCCGCCTTCTGCCTTTCTTCGGCCTGCGCGCAGAAGATGGCGCCAGAGGCGAGGGCGGAAAGCCCGGCCGCCTAGTCCAGCCCCTTCAGGTGCTTGAGAATCCGGGCCCTTGAGTAGCGGATGTCGCTGCTGTAAAGGGCAAGGGGCTCAGTGACCCGGGCCCCGGGCGCGAGCCGCCCGAGAGCCTTCAGGCTCTCCCCCGCGCCGCTCCCGCCGTGCGTCACGATGGGCACGATCCGCTTGCCCGCAAAGCTGTGGGCCGTAAGCCAGGAGGCGACAGGGCGCGGCACCGTCCCCCACCAGAGGGGATAGACGAGAATCACGGTGTCGAAGGCCCCGGGGTCCTCCGTTCCCTCGCGAAGGACCGGGAGAGCCCCCACTTCGAGCTCCTTTCTGGCCCGGGCGGTCGTTTTCCCGTACTGTGCGGAATAGGCTTCCCCGGCCCGGATCGAGGAGAGGCTGCCGCCCGCGATCGACTGCGCGATCAGGGCAACCATTCGCGAGTTTCCAATGAGCTCCCTGCCGTCGCGCATAAGCGAGGCTCCCGAGACCGCGTCGGCCCCGGGAGACACCGGGGCGTTCTCGGGCCAGGTGAAGTACACGGTGAGCACGCGTCCCGGCAGTGGCGCTTTGTCTCCCACGAGAAGCTCGGCCTGCTTCACTTCGACCGTGTTGAACCAGCGGTCGAGGTACGGGAGCCCGAAGACCGCGGCAGCCGCGAGCATGAAGGCTCCCGCTCCGGCCGCATAGGCCGCGCGGCTGCGGCGCAGCAGCCCCGACATCTGGAGCACATGCCCGAAAAGCGCGAGAAGTGCCGCCCCGGCGGCAAGGAGGTGCGCCGAGCGCCAGTTGAAGTCCCCGGCCTCCCCCAGCCAGCCCGTGAGCACGACGCCGGAGACGAGAAGGAGCAGGAGCGAGCCGGCGAGAAAAAGCGTGATCAGCGCGGTCTTCAGCGGGGCCTTCCTCTTCGAGCGGAAAAAGGGAAGCGCGTGCCAGAGCACGAGCGCGAAAAACGCGAGCCCCAGCACCTCGTGCAGGATCCGGGGGAGGAGCAGCCCCGCAAGCCCGAGAAAAAAAAGCGCGAGAAGCAGCGCTGGAAGCGCCCGGGGCCTCCCGTTCGTGATTGCCGCCATCTTGGGTCCGTTCTCCTTTTTATTGCCGCCCCGCGCCTTCGCCCGAAAGCCCGGGGCTTTTGCTTTTTGCGAACGCTGTCCCCCAATCTAGCATCCGGGGCCGCCTCCCGTCAGGAGCCGGGGGGGGGGGGGGGGGGGGGAAAGCGCCCCGGGGCTGCGGCGAAAGCCCGAAGCGGCAGCCCCCTTCTCTCCCGATTTTCCGGGGCCCCTGCCCGTTTTTTATATATAAAACAAATAATAAAAATATTAAATATATATTTTACATTTATGTTCCCCGGGCCTAGATTTTCTCCTCGTCTGCGGCTTTGCCCCTCTTTCTGAAGAGGCCGCAGCCCAGAATTCAAAGGAGAAAAAGCATGAAAATGAAAGCGATCGCCCTTTGCCTGCCCGCGCTTTTGACCGCCGCGGGGGCCGGTGCCGCCGTGAAGGACGGCACCTACGAGGCCCGGGTGCTCGGCCACAACGCGCCGATCAACGTGCTCGTCACGCTCGAGCACGGCCGCATGACCGACATCAACGTCACCCACAACCTCGAAAGCCCCGGCGTCGGAAAGACCGCGATCGACCTCCTGATCCCGAAGATGCTCGCGGGGCAGACGACTGAAGTCGACGCCGTGACCGGCGCGACCTTCTCGAGCTTCGCCCTGAAGCAGGGCGTGCGCGAGGCTCTCAAAAAGGCCGGGGCCTCGGACTCGGACTTCGCGTCCAAAGCCGCGCCGAGCGCCGCGGCCGCGCCGCTTCGGACCCGCAGCGAAGTGGTCGTGATCGGGGGCGGCGGCGCGGGGCTGGCTGCTGCGGTGAGCGCCCTGCAGAACGGGGCCACCGTCACCATCATCGAGAAGATGGGCTACCTCGGGGGCTCGACCAACGTCTGCGGAGGCGCCTTCAACGCCTCCGACACGTCCTTCCAGCGCGCGATGGGGATCAAGGACAGCCCGCAGAAGCACTTCGAGAACACGATGAAGGGCGGGCACATGACAAACAACCAGGTGCTCGTGCACAACCTCGCTGACCACGCGAAGGAAACGCTCATGTGGCTTGAGACCATGGGGCTTGAGGTGAACCCGAAGGTGGGCGCGGCGACCGGGGCTCTCTTCCAGCGCTCGCACTACCCGAACCCCGCGGGCGGCCACACCTACGTGGCGGTCCTCGAGCACAAGCTCCACGAGTACGGGCCGGACCGCGTGAAGGTGCTCCTTGAGACGAAGGCGACCGACCTCATCGTGCAGGACGGGCGGGTCGTGGGCGTGAAGGCGCAGGGCAAAAACGGCCCCGTCATCGCCTCGGCCACGAAGGGCGTCATTGTGTCCACGGGCGGCTTCGGCGCGAACGTCGCCTTCCGCCAGAAGGTGAACACCGGGATCTGGAAGGAGGCGAAGTTAGACGACCGGATCGGCTGCTCCAACATCTCGGTCGCGGCCCAGGGCGACGGCCTCATGATGGCGCAGAAGGCCGGAGCGGAGTTGATCGGCCTCGCCGACATCCAGATCCACCCGAACGGCACCCCCGGCACCGGCCTCATGCTCGACATCAAGACTTCGGGCAGAAACCGCCTCTTCATTAACGAGAACGGCGACCGGTTCGTGAACGAGGGCGCGGCCCGCGACGTCCTTTCGAAGGCGGTCTTCGCGCAGCCCCACTCCTCCTACTGGCTCGTGCAGAACTACCTGCGCTACCCCGACGAGCACGCGATCGACCTGCTCTCGGGCCGCCGGATGAGCGATATGCTCGAGCAGGGCCGGGTGAAGAAGGCGAAGGACCTCGAGGAGCTCTCGCGCATGACCGGGATGCCGCTCGACCACCTGAAGGCCTCGATCGAGGAATACAACAAGGCCGTGCGGAACAAGGGCACGCCCGACAAGTACGGCTTTGTCGCGAACCACACCGACGACCGCGAAATGACGAAGGGCCCCTGGTACTTCGCAAAGAAGGTGCCCACCATCCACCACACGATGGGCGGGATCCGCGTCGACGTGAAGGCCCACGCGCTGGATAAAAACGGCCGCTGGGTGAAGGGCCTCTACGCCGCGGGCGAGACGACCGGCGGGCTGCACGGCGAAAACCGCCTGGGCGGCAACGCCGTGGCCGACTGCATGGTGAACGGGCGGATTGCGGGCAGGAACGCCGCGAACGCGCTCTGACCTCAGCCACCCGGAACCTGGCCTCCCCGCTTAATTTTCACCGGGCGGGGCCGGGCACCGGAAGTGAAAGGCCTGATCTTTTCCCCCCGGAGGCCTGGCATGGCAGCCCCGGGGGGCTTTTTTGCCCTCACGGGGCCCCTTCCCCAGCCGCTTAAAGGCCCTCGAGGTAGCGCTTCGCCTCGGCGACAGCCGGCGAGTCCTCGCCCTTTCGCGTGATGCACTTGAGTTCGAGATAGACCTTCTCCTTGAGCTCCCGGTAGCGCACATTGGGCGGCAGGGTCTCGAGGCACGCCCTCGGAACAAGCGCGATCCCCATGCCGCAGTTCACGTAGCAGAGCTGCGAAAAGACGCTGCCCGCGATGGTCGAGATCTTGAGCGAGAGGCCCTTTTCCAGGCACTGCGAGACGACCGCGTCGTGGTACTCCGGGGCGTTTTTCCAGTCGGTGATCACGTAGTCCTCGTTTTTGAGGCTCGCAAGCGACACCTGCTGGTACTGCGTGAGCGGGTGCCAGGAGGGCATCACGACCACGAGCTCGTACTTCCGGACCAGGGCGAGGTCGAGGTCGTCCCGCGTGGCCTCGCTCAGGTAGCCCAGGCACAGGTCGACCTCGCGGGCGAGCAGCTCGCCCGGCATCTGATTGCTCACGAGCTGCTTCACCCTGATCTGCATCCCCGGGTAGAGGAGCCTCAAGTGGCTCACGAGCCCGGGGAGCACGGACTGCGTGATCCAGGGGATCGCCCCGATCCGGATCGTGCCGGAGACGCCCTGCACCACCCCGGCGAGCGACCCCTCGAACCCCTCGATCTGGCGAAAGAGCTTTTCGCACAGGGGCAGCAGCCCCTTGCCCTGCTGCGTGAGCCGCACGCCGCGGGGCGTGCGCTCGAAAAGCTTCACGCCGAGCTCCTCCTCGAGCTCCGCGATCTGCATGGAAAGGGGCGGCTGCGTCATGTGCAGCGTGCGGGCCGCGACCGAGAAGCTGCCCTCGCGCGCGACCACGAAGAAAAGCCAGTAACTGCGAAGCCTTCGTATATTCATATATAAAACAAATAACAAAAATATTTAATATATATTTTACATTTATTCCCGGCCCGTCTAAAGTTCTCTGCAAACGCGCCCCGGGGCCCTTTCGCCCCGCCGCACCCATTTGAAGGAGAACAAAGCATGAGATTCACGAGAATCATCCTCGCCCTTGCCGCCGCCTCGACGGCCTTCTCGGCGAGCGCCGCCTTAAAGGACGGCACCTACGAGGCCCGCGTGAACGGGCACAACGCGCCGCTTACGGTGAAGGTCACGGTCGCAGGCGGCAGGATCACCGCGATCGACACCTCGAAGAATCTCGAGTCCAACGGCATCGGACGGGTGGCGCTGCCCGCGCTTTCGAAGAAGATCATCGACCGGCAGTCGATCGGGATCGACGCGATGACCGGGGCCACCATCTCGAGCGGCGCCCTGGTCGAAGGCGTGCAGAAGTGCCTCGAGCAGGCGGGCGCGACGAAAAAGGATCTCGAGCAGTGGAATAAGAACTCTGAAAAGTACGCGACCGCCCCGGTGAAGGCTTCGGGCGACGTGATCGTGATCGGTGGCGGCGGCTCCGGGATGGCCGCGGCGCTTTCCGCGCTGGAAAGCGGCGCGCAGAAGGTTGTGATCCTCGAGAAGCTCGGCTATCTGGGCGGCTCCACCCAGGTCTCGGGCGGCGCCTTCAACGCCGTGGACGACAAGCGCCAGAAGGCCCAGGGCATCGTCGACTCCTTCCCGATCTTCTTTGAGGCCACCATGCGCGGCGGCCACTACAAGGGCAACCCCGAGCTCGTGCACTACCTCACGTACAACTCGATCCACGCCCTTGAGTGGCTCGAAAAGGAAGGGGTCGTGTTCCGCGACAAGATCGGCGCCGCGACCGGCTCCCTCGGGCAGCGGAGCCACTACGGCGTGAAGCCCGCCGGCTGGGCCTACACCTCCGTGTTCGAGAGCAGACTCAAGAGCTTCGGCGACCGCGTCCAGATCCTCACCGACACGCAGGCGAAGTCGCTCATCATGAAAAACGGGGCGGTCGCGGGCGTGAAGGCGCTGCGCCATGGAAAACAAAGCGTCACCGTGACGGGCCCGAGCGTTGTGATCGCAACGGGCGGCTTCGGGGCCAACATCCCCTTCCGCCAGAAGGTGAACACCGGGGTGTGGAAGGAAGTGAAGCTCGACTCGCGCATCGGCACCACGAACGTGAACAAGGCCGCCCAGGGCGACGGGCTTAAGATCGCGCAGCAGGCCGGGGCCGACATCATCGGGCTTTCCGACATCCAGCTGCACCCGAACGGAACGCCCGGCACCGGCCTCATGCAGGACATCGCCACCTCGGGCCGCAACCGCCTCTTCATCAACAAGAACGGCGACCGGTTCGTGAGCGAAGGCGCGGCGCGCGACACGCTCTGCAAGGCGATCTTCAAGCAGCCGGGCGGCACCTACTACCTCCTCATGAATAAGCTGCGCTACCCCGACGAGAACAAGCCCGACCGCATGGGCGTCACCATGAAGGACATGCTCGCGCTCGGGCGCGTGAAGAAGGCGCAGACGCTGGACGAAATGGCGAAGATCCTCAACGTCCCGGCCGACCACCTGAAGGCTGCGGTCGAGGAGTACAACAAGGCCGCCCGCAACAAGGGCACGCCCGACAAGTTCGGGTTCGTCGCCACCAACACCGACGACGCCCCGATGACCGAGGGCCCCTGGTACGCCTGCCGCAAGGTCCCGACCGTGCACCACACGATGGGCGGCATCCGCATCAACGTGAACGGCCAGGTTCTCAATAAGAAGGGCGACCCGATCAAGGGCCTCTACGCCGCGGGCGAGGTGACGGGCGGCATCCACGGCGCGAACCGCCTGGGCGGAAACGCCATTGCCGACGTCTACACCTTCGGCAAGAAGGCGGGCGAGTCGGCCGCGAAGAAGCTTTAAGCGCTGTTTTTCCTGTTTGTTTCACCTTCCGGCGCGCGCCCGGCCCTCTCTCCCCGGGCGTGCGCCGGATTTTTTTCCCGAGTTTATCAGCTTAAAAATGAATAAACCCTTGTATTGCAAGGGCTTATTCATTAATTATTTTTCATCTCTGGTAGTACAACTTTTCGGTCGGGCAATGTCTTTGAGCCGCAGCTTCTTGCATAGTGACTGTGCCGTCTCATAGTGGCAGGGCGGCTCCAGGCTGAATGCCCTGAGGATCGAGTCAAAGCGGCCCTCCTTTGGATAAAGCCTCAGGTACAGGGGCATTTGGGGATTGCCGTCATCGAGGGCAACTTCGGCACCGCGCAGCGCCGCGTTGATTTCGTCACAGGTGATGTCCCTGATCTTCTGTTTGAGGACATGCTGCATGTACTTTTCGATCACGAGGCTGATGAAGCAACTCGCAAAATGTCCTCTGACATGACTGTCTGTCCAGACAAAGCAGGGGCGGGCTTCGAGCGTGGTCTTGCTTACCCAGAAGCAATCCTCGATGCGCCAGAGATTGCGGTAAATCTTCATGATGTCCTGAGAGGACTTCGTCTTCAGATTCGTGCAGACGGCGTAATAGCCGGCCCACCGCCTCGCCTCTTCGATTTTCTTCATATCCAGTGACGGCTCGCCTTCGCCTTTCGGCACCTTGATCAAAGACCTGTATCCGCGGCTGGAGGTCAGCGATCCCCTGCTGCGCAGGGCTTTTTTCGCCTTCTCAACGGCACGGTCGATGTCGCTATTGTCCTTGTTGGCCCGGGACTGCGAATGCGAGACGATCCAGCGGACATCCAGAGAATCCACTTTCTTCGACGACTGATACTTGCGCCCTGTGGTTTTGCTGATTTTGGTTACGAAAACCGTCTTTGACAGATCCATTGTCTTGTAGCGGCAGACAATCTCGTCGCCGTCCATGACGGTCTCATCCCAATTTACGTCGTCAAGGATCTGTTTGCGCAGCTCCTTCGTGCTGTTGTTAGAGCAACGCGATAATGTCACGGAAAACTACGGGACTATGTCATGGTCCGGCAACGCGACTCTGTCATAAGCCGGCAATCTGCATGACAGCCCCCGGCAAAGCGATTTTGTCACACAATCACTTCAGAGAGCCTGTTTTTTAGGAGTCGCACATGAAAAACTCGCTTCCTGAAAGAGCCCCGAAGTCCCAGACCGGCACAGAGGAGATTTTCGAACAGGTCGCCTACGGCCTGCTCTCGGTGCCGGAGGCAGCCAAAGCGATGAAGCTGAGCATTCGCCAGTTCTATCGCAGGCTGGCCGCCTGGAAAAGGGGCGAAGCCGCAGATCCGCCCCATGGCAACAAAGGGCGGCCCCCGAGCAACCGCCTGCCAGACGATATTCGTTTAAAAATCATAGAACTGGCAGTTACAAAATATCAGGATTTCCCTCCGACGCTCCTGACTCAGTACCTTGTGAAAAACGAAGGGATCAAAGTGTCGAAGGAAACTGTTCGAAAGATTCTGAGAGAACTCAGCCCTCAGGCCTCAGAGCAGGGGCTCAGAAGAGCCGGTCATTTTCTGAGGCGCAGAAGGTCAAGGTTCGGCGAGCTGGTTCAGATCGACGGCAGCCCGCACAGATGGTTCGGCCCCGGTCAGAAAGAGTGCTCATTAATCGCGTTCATTGACGATGCGACCGGCAGAATCGCCGCTGCCGGGTTCTTTCCCTCGGAGACCGCGGCGGGCTATATGACCGTGCTGCTCCAATACATCAGGGCGCACGGAATCCCCCTTGCGCTATACAGCGATCGGCACGGCACTTTCCGCGCGTTGGCTCAGGGCCGGTCCAAAAATGTAGAGGGCACACAGTTTCAGAGAGTCTGCGACAAGCTTCAGATCGAGCAGATATTCGCTCAGAGCCCGCAGGCAAAAGGCCGGATAGAACGCCTGTTCAAGACGCTGCAGGGGCGCTGGCCGCATGAGTTCAGGGTCATGGGAATCGAAGACATGGCCACCGCCAATCAGCGCATGGACGAACTGATCAGGGATTTCAATCAGCGGTTTGGAATCGACCCAAGAGAACCCCTGAGCGCAAACTGTGCGGTGGCTGAAGAAAGTATGCCCGAGATTGAACGCATATGCGCCTGGTGGCACGAACGCGTTCTGAGCAAATCTCTGAGCGTCTCCTTCGGGGGGTCGATCCTGCAGCTCAAGAATGCGAGCGCTCGGAAGTTTGAGCTGATGGGCAAGAAAGTCAGCGTCATCGAGTACCCGGATGGCCGTGCGCCGGAAATGGTCTACCGGGATGCACGGGGCAAAGAACATCTGCTCTGCTTTGAAGCCCGGAAAAGAAAAACGCTCGAGCGCACGGAATACCTTGAGTCATCGAAGACCATAGACGCATGCCTGGATCGAATCATTGAGAAGGAAGATTTGCGACCCAACGGCTTCGTCATGAAGCTGGAATGCGAAATGGCTGAAGCGAAGCAACGGCAGGCCCAGAGAAAAGAGCGTGACCAAAAGGCCCGTGAACTCGAAGAAAAGCTGAAGCAGCGGAAAAACAGATCTGGCAAATAATGAAATCAACACAGGCTCTCAGAAGATCTTTTTTCCCAACCTGCCCACAGCCCGCACGGGCTTCAGCCCATTTGAGGCGAGCGCCCGACAGAGCGTGGGCAGGGTGTTCTCCATGAAGACGATAAAGGGCCCCAGGGGGCTCTCAATTTCTGTCTTTGGCGGAGAATTTTTGGTGTCATAATCGCTTTGCTAGGGTGTGACATAGTCCCGTTGTGCTGGCATGTGACATTTTCCCTTTGCTCTAACACAGCTCCTTCGTGCTGTTCTTAACCTTCTGCGCGAGGACAAAGTCGCAGCCGATGTCCTTGAGCCCGAGCAGGTTCTCGTTTGAATTGAGCCCCCTGTCGGCAACGACAATGAGCGTCTGCAGGTCATAAGCCGTTTTGATCCGCCTGATCATGGGGAGCATCGTGCCGAACTCTGAGGTGCTGCCGGGGAAAAGCTCGTAATCAATGGGGATGCCGAACGCATCCATCACGAGTCCGAGAACTACCTGGACCTCGTTGACCTTGTGGTCCTTGCTCAGCCCGAACTGGCGCAGCTCGCCTTCTTTCCGGCTCTCAAAGGCATATGTCGTCACGTCATAAAAGGCGGCTGAGACCGTGCGGTTCAGCCTGCTGCTGATCTCGCGGTTAAGGTGTTTGACAATCGCTTCCTTGTCCTCCGCAAGCCGGTCGAGCACCCGGTACACGACATTGTTGTCTGCGATGCCGTCGAACGGCACGATGCTTGAGCCGCGCTCCTCGAAGGCTTTTTTCTTGCTGCCCGGACTGACGATCCTTTGCGAGCACAGCAGGAACGCTGCCTTGTCGTACGAATACTCGATTTTGCGCTTGCTCTGCAGATAGCGGAACACCTGCGGCAGATTCAGATCGTCCTTCCATACCTGCCGAATGACGGCAGCGCCGAGCTTCAGCCTTGCGGCGCACGAATAGTCAGCGCCTTTTTGGGACTGCTCGAGCTTGCGGATTCTTGTCTGGGCCGAGTTGTCTAGCTCCTCCAGCCTGGCCTTCCTGACCGCCTCGTTCTCGGCTGCCACGCGGGCACGCAGGTTCTTGAGATAGTCGGGATCTTCTTGCTCAAGGACGTCGAGGTTGCCGTGATTCTCCAAGAGCCGCGACCGGGGCTTGCCGTCCGCATTGCGGTAGCTCTCGACAACGCGGACGTACTTGCGCCCCTGGGTCGTGACGATGGCAACGTGTTTGGACATGGAGAGCTCCCGGTAACTGACTCTGGATACCAGCATTATACCACTAATGGACTACATTGTAACTACGTAGAGTGTAAAATTTTTGCCCCGCCGACCCAATGCCGACGGGGCTTTACTCAATTTTTAGCTGAAAAAGACGGGAGCTTTAAGCGCTGTTTTTCCTGTTTGTTTCACCTTCCGGCGCGCGCCCGGCCCTCTCTCCCCGGGCGTGCGCCGGATTTTTTTCCTTCTTTAAAGACGATCAAATGCGGACGCCCTTTTCGGGGGAAGCACAGAGGGAACAGCCGCGGCGAGGCATCACAGGAAGAGCTCGAAGGACGCCGCCGTCGTCAGCAGAGCATCCGCTCCACTCTGGGGCACCGGCGCTGCTGCGCCTGTGAAGTGAAATAAGCCGTCCTCCGAACCGGGGTGCACTTCAGCGGGTGGCCGCAAACATTTCCTCGTACGCCCAGTCGGCCACCTCTCCGTTCAAGTCAAGGTAGGCACTGAACACGAGCCTCATTCCCTCGCAGACATCGCCGGGATCCGCACTTCTAGGCTCGTTCAGCGCGGAAAGAAGAATGAGCTTCCGCTTGTCGGAGATCCCCGAGAGCCTCGCCTCCAGGGCTTTTTCCAGCGCTTGGTCCGCAAGCTCCTTCTGCGCCGCAGTCGGACGGCGCACGGGCGGATTGCCCTTCACCTCAGCCAGCGTCGCGCGAACTCCCCGATCCATCTGCGCCCTGAAAGCCTGAAGGCTGAGGCCATTGAGGAAAAGGTGGTTTGCGGCTGCAAGCTCCGTAGAACTCGCGAGCGTTGGATCATTCAGTATCTGGGCGCGGCAGGCGCGACTGTTGGGCGAGGTGAGAATCCGACGCAGGTACAAAGCGATGAGCGCGCGCTGGTCTTCATAAGGCAGGCGACTCGCGCCCTTGTCCGAGAGCGAGCTAAAGAGGTTCCGGCCCAGGCTTGCGGAAAGCTCGTTTGCTTTAGCAGAATCCTTCATTGAAAACACCCCGACCTGCCTCAGCTGGCTCACCGCATAGCGGGCAAAGTCTGGATCCGCAAAGAGCCGCTTCACAGCTTCGGCCGCCACCCGGTTTTTTTCCGCAGGCTCAAGCCGCTCCGTCCGAGCGTAGTAAGACTCAAAGTCGACCTTTTGCATTTCACGCGAGAGGTAGACCGCAATCTGCTCGTCGGTAGGAGCAGGAACCTCAGCAGGAGCTGCCCCTGCGGCAAGCATCAGCGCGCAGAAAACCGGTATGAAGATTTTTCTCATGTTCTGGACACCTTCGCGGCGGAAATCGGGCCCGGCCCCCGTGCGGAGCAGCCCCTCGCTTCTATTGTAGGGAAGCGCCCTCCCCGCGGACGGAAAAACAAATGCGCTGGAAAGCTGAAGGCAGAGAAAAAAGCGGCGCGGGGAGCTGCCCCGCGCTTTAAGGAATAACGCCGCGCTCCCTGGTTTCCCCAAAAAGAGTGCGGCGGGGCTTTCGCCCGAGGAGAGATTCTGTTCTAAGAATCAGAGCGGTTTTTCAGCCGCGGCGCTCGCGCCCGCGATCTGGCCGTAGACCAGGGCCTCGCAGACGTTGGAGGACCCTTGGTAGATGGAGCCCCAGATCGAGCCCAGCTCGCCCGCGACGAAGAGGTGCGGGATCGGGCGGTTGTAGACGTCCATCACGCGGGCCTTCGCGTCGCGCTTCGGACCGCCCTGGGTGTTGAGCAGCGCCGGGTAGCACTCGATCGCGTAGTACGGGCCCTTTTCGGCAAGCGGCGCGGAAAGCGTCGGGACGTCGGTGCCGGCGAAGGCGGACTTGCCCGTCTTCTTGATCTTGCGGCCGAACTCGGTGTCGGCTCCCGCCCTGATGTCCTTGTTCCAGCGCGCGACCTGGGCCTTGAGGTTCTCGGCCGGGACCTTGATCATCTTCGCGAGCTCGTCGAGCGTGTCGGCCTTCTTCACGATGCCGCTCTTGATCTCAGCCGAGCTGTCCGCGCTCCAGTGGTAGCCTTCGATCCCGGCCGCGTACCCGTACTTGAAGTGGGTGGGCCGTCCGGCGAGCCGCCCCGCCTCGTCCATCACGATGTAGCAGGGAATCGCGGGATAGCGGTGATGCACGCCGTCCAGCTGGTTCACGGCGTAGATGAAGCCGTGGAAGTCGACGCCCGCCTCGTTGCAGAAGCGTTTCCCGTCCTGGTTCACGATGATGTAGTTCGGGGTCATCATGGTGACGAAGACCGCGGCCTTGCAGCCCGGGATCCTGATCCCGAGCGGGCAGGAGTAGGAGGTCATGTGCCACATGCGGGCGCCCATCGAGGCCGCCATCCGAAGCCCGTCGCCGGTGTTGCCGGGGTTGCCGAGCCCGAGCACCTTCGTGCCCTGGCAGAAATTCTGCAGCGACTGCTTGTCGTATTCGTAGCCGCCGGTGGTGAGAATGACGCCGCGGCGGGCCCTGATGCGCACCACGCGGCCCTCGTGCCGGGCGGTCGCGCCGACCACCGTATTGCCCTCACGGATGAGCTCCAGCGCGGGCGAGCTGAGCCAGGTCTCGATCTTTCTCTCCTCGACGCATTTCTTGAGCGCGGCGATCAGCTCGATGCCGCCCGACTTCTTCCCGCCCACGCGGTACTTCGTGATGTTGTCGGCGTGCGGCAGGTACGGATAGTTCGCGTGGCCCGTGACGCGCAGCCTCGCCCCCGGTGCGATCCGCTTGAAGAACTCGGGGAGCTTTACCGCGCCTTCGCAGAAGGTCTTCACGAGCTCGCCGTCCATCTCGTTGTCGGCGAAGAGGAAGGTCTTCTCGAGGTACTCGTAGGCCTGGCCCGCGTCCTTCGGGATGATGAAGCCGCCGCCGGAGGCCTCGGTGTTGCCGCCCGCGCGGGGCATTTTCTCAATGAGCAGCACCTTCGCGCCCGCGTCGTGGGCGGTGATCGCGGCCGCGGCTCCCGCGCCGCCGTAGCCGATCACGAGCACGTCGGTCGTGACGTCGAATTTTTCCCCGCTTTCAGAGGCGTGCGCCTGCAGGGCGGGAATCGAGGCGGCGGAGGCCGCGGCAAGTTTCAGAAATGAGCGTTTGGTCAGTGACGGCATGATTTTCTCTCCTTGGGTGTTAAAAATGAGCAACCGCTTCCCGGGCGGTCACTTGATGTGAAGTTCCTTGCTGAAATCGTGGCAGCGGGCGCACTCGAGCACCGGCTTCTGGTGGCCGCGGTGGCACTTCGTGCACTCGATTTCGCCCAGATGCGAGTCGTGGGGATTCACCTCGAGCGAGTCGGTCTTCTCAGCGAGCTTCGCGTAGGTGCCGCCGTGGCAGGCGAGGCACGTTTCCTTTTTCACGGTCCGGGGGCCTTTGGCGGTCTGGTCGGAGCCGTGGCAGGACTCGCACTTCACGCCCGCCTTCACGTGGCGGTCGGCGAGCATCGGAGTGTCCGCGGCAAAAGCCGCGGAAGACATCAAAATCAGGGCCAGGGCCGTTAAAGCGCCTTTCATCATGGCGGTTCTCTCCTCATTCTTTTCCGAGCGTTGTTTTTATTCGGTTTACGCTTCGGATGACGGAGAAAAGGCTATCCTAAAGATCTAGCTCCGGCTTCGGAATTTTCAAAGGCTGAATTTGTAATAGACAAAAATGAGGCACTATTCCCTTACCGACATCGAGCTCTTTCTCGCCGTCTCCGATGAAGAAAACCTCACCCGGGGCGCCTCGCGCGTGGGACTTTCGCCATCCTCGGCCTCGATCCGGCTCAAGAACATTGAGGAAGCGCTTCAGGTGAAGCTTTTCATCAGGCGAAAAAACGGGCTCGAGCTCACGCGGGCGGGACGGGTCGCGGCGCAGGAGGCAAGGCGCGTTGTCAAAGACCTTGACGCGCTTGAAGCGAGCCTCTCCCCCTTCGCGCAGATGGAAAAGGGCATCCTTCGGATCGCGGCGAACTACGGAGCCTCGGTCGACTTCCTGCCCGACGACATTTCCGAGTACCTCGTCGAAAACCCGCTCGCGCGGATCGTGCTCGAGCAGAAGAGCTCGCTTGATGTCGTAAAGACCGTGGCCGAGGGCCGCGCGGACCTCGGAGTCGGAGCCTACGAGGGCGACTATCCCGGAGTCGAATTCCGGCCCTACCGCGAGGACCGCCTGGTGCTCGCCGTCCCCGCGGGGCACGAGCTCGCCGGGAGAAAGGAAATAGCCTTTGCCGAGAGCCTCGCCTACCCCTTCGTGTCGCTCACCGACGAGAGCGCGATGCAGCGCTTCATCTTCGAGCACGCGGGCGAAGAGGGCAGCCCCATCACGCCCAAGGTTCAGGTGGACAACCAGCGGCTCCTGATGAAGCTTGTCTCGAGGAAAGTGGGGATCGCGGTCCTCAGCACCCGGGGCGCGTCCGGCAATTTCTGGCCCGGGGTCCGGTTCGTGAGGCTCACGAACCGGTGGGCCGAGTGCCATCTGCGCATCGCGCTCAGCCGCAGCGCGGAGCTTCGGGGGCCGGGCGCGGACCGCTTCGTCGAGTTCCTCGAAAAGCGCCGGGGCAAGGCGGCCTCAGCCAGCGCCGCCTCCTGAGGACTCCGGCCGAAGGCGGCGGTCCCGGTCCTTTTCCCCGCGCACCTCGCAACGGGTCCGCCCTGCGGCAGCCCCCGCTTTGGTCACAAATTTGTGATTTCGCCTTCTGAGCCCCGGACGGATTCTTATCCCCTAAAATGTCTCTTTACAATTATTAATTTTTGTAAATACAAAGGAGAGATCCGTGGCTTCAAAATTTCTGGCCCCCGCCGCCCTCTGCGCGCTCGCTCTCGGCGGATGCGCGATCACCTCTTCGGTCAACGAAGTGAACAAGGGCGTTTACACCATTTCGTCTCTCGGGAGCCTGGGACAGCCCGGTAGCGACCTTCTCGATGAGCTCTATGAAAAGGGGCACAAGTACTGCGACGAGAAAAAGCTGCAGTTCAAGCTCCTGAGCCAGCAGACCAACAACGGAACCTACACGGGGACCTCCCGCCCCTTCTCCGCCCCGTCGACCTCGGGCGGGGGCTTCTGGGGCGGGTTCAACCAGGGCATCTCGAACATGGTCATCCCGACCGGAACCTACGGCCGGGCGAGGATCTATTTCACCTGCGTGAATCCCGAGGCCGAAGCGGGCGCCGCGGACTCCTCCGAGCCCAAATTCCGGAAAATCTTCTCCTCGCCCCACCACACCACGTACTACATTCCGGGATTGACCCAAAAGGGAGTGAATCAACTCGACGGATCAACGCTCTACCAGATCGCCGTTGCGAAAGATTATGCCGAGAAGCAGAGCAGCGGCGCGCTGAGCTCCATCATGTCCTACGGGCTCTACTGCTCGAACGGCCTCATGCTGCCGCTTGAAAATCGGCTCTATGAAGAGCATTTCCCCTCGAACAAGCAATTTTCGAGCGAGAAATTCAGTGCGGCCCACCAGCCCGCCCCGTCCCTGCTGGAGAACGCCCTTAAAAACCAGGAATACACGTCCATCTACCAGGAGCTCTGCCGTTAAGGCGGCTATTGTCGGAGCATCACGTTATGCAGCTTCTTAAATTCCTTGCCGCCTCGGCTCTTTCGTTCGCTCTTGTCTCGGCCGCCTGGGCGGAGACCTACTCGGCCACCCTGAGCCGAAAAGATTCCAATATCTATGAAACAAACCCTTCGAGCCTGATCATTAAGACGAAATATTGTTATGAATACGCTTCGTACGATGACAGTCTCATCGACACGGACCGCAGAACGGTCTACTTCAAGGATTCCAGGGAAACCTGCGACCTTGATTCTGTCTATCGCCCCGTCCACCCCTCTTCGGGAAGATACAAGGCGGAAGTGAGTCGGGAAGATGGCAACTGGTACCGAACAGATGCCGGCCTTTATCTGAAAACCGAGAATTGCCTTGAACTCGCACTGAGCGAAGAAGTGTCGATCCGCCTTACGAGCTTCGGTTCGGGGCACGTGAAGTTCGACAACGGAAACACCTGCGGTATCGACGGGGTGTATCAGAAACTCAGTTTATAAGTCAGCGCGGGCCCGGGAACCCCCGGGCCTTTCCTCTTGAACTCAATTTCCCCGTCCCCCGGGACGGGCCGGAGCCAGATGATGAAAAAACTCCTTGTCCTTTCCATTGCCCTTTGCCTTCCCTTTGCGCAGGCCTGCGCGGAGCACATCCGCAGCGACGGCATGGGCGGCTTCTATACCGATCAGGGGCACGTGAGAAGCGACGGCATGGGAGGCTACTACCACCCGAACGGCGACCACCAGCGAAGCGACGGCTTTGGCGGCTATTACCACAATAACGGCAGCCACACCCGAAGCGACGGTTTCGGGGGCTATTACACCCAGGACGGCGGCCACATCAGGAGCGACGGCTTCGGCGGCTATTATCTTCCGAACGGCGAGCACCAGAGGAGCGACGGCATGGGAGGGTTCTACCGCTGAACCCCCGCGGGCTGCCTTTCCTTTCAGACCGGAGGCTGAATAAGCCTAAGCGCCCGCGGAGCGCCTCTCGGAGAGGAGCCGCATCACGCTTGCGGCCGCGCCCGAGGCGAACACAACCGCCATCCCGGCCACTGAGAACAGGTCCGGAGACTCGCCGAAAAAGAGGATGCCCGCGAGCGTCGCAAAGAGAATCCCGGAAAAGTCGTAGATGGAGTTCAGAATCGGGTGCCCGTAGGTCCAGGCGTAGGTCATCGCGATCTGCGCGATGACGGCGCTCACCCCGACGCCAAGGAGCGGCGCGATATGCCGCGGCTCCACCGCGTGAAAGCCCTCGGACCCCGCCGCGGTCGCGGCGAACCCCGCAAGCACCCCGGCCAGCATGAAGTAAAACACCGTGCGCTCCCGGGGCTCCTTCTGGCCTGCGAGCTCGCGCAGCGACCAGGAGACGCAGGCCCCGCAGAAGGCCGCCCCGAGCCCCAGGGCGACCCCGACCGGGTCAAAGCCCGAGGCGCCGGGGCGCGCGATGAGCAGCACGCCCCCGAACCCGGCCGCGGTCACGGCAACGAGCGGCCACTCGACGGGCCTGCGCCGGGCGAGGCTCGAAGCGATGAAAAACACGATGAAAATGAGCGCGCTGCTGTAGGAGATGGACTGCGCGAGCCCGAGCGGCAGCAGCTTCAGCGCCGAGACCTCAAGCGCAAAGCAGAGGGTGCCCGCCGCGCAGCGCTTCAGGTGCGAGAGCGGATAGCGGGTGCCGAAGGCGACCTTTTTCCTCACCATCACCGCGGTCATGAAGACAAGCCCTACGAGCGAGCGGTAGAAGACCACTTCCCAGGCCGAGAAATGCCCCGTGCAGATTTTGGCAAAAAGCGCCATCAGCATGAAGAAAAAACACGCTGCGAGCATCCAAAGCGATCGGACGGCCATAGTCTCCGGAATCCAGCGGGAAGGGAAAAGGGACGGCAGAGAAAAAAAGAAGCGGGGCGGACCCGATGGAGGGCGCACTCCGCTTCATTCTACCGGCCGGGGAGAGAAAGGAGACGCGAAAGCCCTCCCTTCTCTATTTCCCCCGCTCCTTTACTTCTGCCGGTTCTTCAGCGCGCTTTCGGCTGCGACGTAGCCCGAGACGATCACCCAGGTGTTCTTGAGCGTCGTCAGGGCGTCAGCGCCGTTTGCGCCGCCCACCACAGAGCCCGCGCCGAAGAGGTTCCCGATCGGCTTGCCCTGCGTGTTGAGGATCCTCATCTGGGCGTCGGCCTTGAGGCCTCCCAGCGTCGTCTGATAGCGGCCCTTCTGCTCGACGATGTGGTAGGGGCCCTCGCCGATCGCCTTGAGGGTCTTGCGGCCGAAGGCCTTGTCCTCGCCCGCCTTCACCGAAGCGTTCCAGTCGGCGATCGTCTGCTTCAGGCCCTGGGCATTGATGCCCATCTCTTGCGCGCAGTGATCGATCGTGCCCTCGCAGATCACGGGGCGGCCGTGGTTGCGGATCGACTTCCAGGACTCGAAAATCGCGGCCGAGGTGACCGTGTGGTCGTCAACCGCCTTCTTCTGGTAGATCTTCCAGGCCGCGTCGTCCATCACGAGGTACATGATGTAGTTCTTCTGCGCGAGGGTGGCGCGGGCGAGGTCCTTGAGCGAGCTGTTCTCGTTGATGAAGCGCCGCCCGTCGGAGTTCACGTAGATCGCGCTGTTGCGCACCGCAAGGGTCGAGGAGCCGGTCGTGTCCATCGAGCGGCCGGGCTGCACTTCGATCCCGTTCGGGTAGATCGTGATGCAGTCCATGTTGATCTTGTCGGCCCCGATCGCGCGGGCCATCTTGAAGCCGTCGCCGGTTTCGGTGGGGAGCCCGTAGAAGAGCGCATGCTTCGCCTGCTCGGGCACCATCGCCGGGTCGCCGCCGTAGCCGCCGGAGGCGAGGATGTAGGACTTCGCCTTGAAGTTATAAGGCTGGCTGTTCACGCCCGAGGCCTTCACGCCGATCACGTTCCCCGCCTTGTCGGTCACAAACGAGGTCGCGCGGGTGTCGGTCATGATGATGCCGCCGTGCTTCTTATAGATGTCGAGCATCTGCTCCTGCCAGTGCAGGGAGTTGCCCTTCGCGCTGATCTGTCGCGCCGCGCTGTGGCCCGGGAACTTCACCCAGGCCGCGCCGTACTGGATGTGCAGGTCGTCGATCAGCCAGTCGCCCACCTCGCCCGTGCGCTGCGCGGTCATGCGCGCGAGCACCGGGTCGTTGCGGTTGTCGCCGCCCTTCAGCATGTCCTTGTAAAGCAGCTCGGGCGAGTCGTGCTGCTCCTTGATCACTTCCTTCTGATAGCGGGTGCCGGTGGCCGCGTAGCCGCCGTGGTTGAGGGCCGAGACCCCGCCCACCGCCGCGCGCTTTTCCATGAGGATCACCTTCTTGCCGGCAAGCGCCGACTTCACCGCGGCCGTGATGCCGCCGTTGCCCGCGCCGATCACGAGGATGTCGGTGCTCACTTCCCTGGGCGCCGCGCCCGCGAGCGACTTGTGCTTCATCGGCTTCGTGAACCCGCTCACGTCAGCGCCGGTGCTCTTTAAGGCCGCGGCCACCGCGTTGATGATGCCCATCGAGGAGAGCGTCGCGCCGCCCACCGCGTCGACCTTCACCGTCTGGTTGTCGACGATTTCCTTCGGGACGCGCGAGAAGGCCGGGTCGGAAATGCCGACCGACTCCTTGTGGCTGAGGACCTTCACCTGCGTGATGCGGCCGGCCTTGGTCGTCACCTCGACCTTCACGGGGCCGTTGCGGCCCATGCTCTCTCCGGTCCAGCTGCCGTCAGGCACCGCGGCCGAAGCGGCGCCCGAAGCGCCGGCAAAAAGCGAGGCCAGGGCGGCCGCAAGGGCGAGCCGCTTCATTTTCATCTGCATATTTTTCTCTCCAATATGAAAGCCCCGAAAGCGCCCGCCGGTTCCCTTAAGCGGGGAGGAAGGCGGGGCCGGGCTCACGGGGAGGAGATGGTATACCGGAGGCAAGCCGCCCCGCATCAGGGGCATCCCGGGCGGCTTTTCCCGCACCAGGATCCGTGGAAACCCTCCCCTGTCAGGCAAGCCCCGTCACAAGCACCGCGATCACGAGAACCGGGCAGGCGACCGTGAGCAGCACCCGGAAAAGCCGGTACCAGCCCTCCGGAAGGCTCGAGCCGGTCGCGACAGCCCGCCTGAAGGCAGGCCAGCAGAAGACGCTCGCGAGAAGGGCAACGGCAAGGCCCCCGAGCGGAAGCGAAATGTTGGACGTGAGGAAGTCGCACCACTCGAAGGGGTTGCGGCCGAGGAACTTCGAGTCCGCAAGCGGCCCGAAGGAGAGCGAGCAGAAGATCCCCACCGCCATCACGGCCACCGAGCAGAGCCCCGCTGCGGCCGAGCGCGAGAGCCCGTGCTCGTCCACGAGGAACGCCGCGTCGAGCTCCAGGAGCGACACCGAGCTCGTGAGCGCGGCAAAGGCGAGGCACGCGTAGAAGGCGATCGCGAAGAGTCCCCCCGCGGGCAGCTGCGCGAAGACCGCGGGCATCGTGACGAAGGTGAGCCCGGGGCCGGCGGCCGGGTCGAGCCCGAAGGCGAAGACCGAGGGCATCACCATGAGGGCCCCGAGGATCGAGGCGAGCGTCGTGAGCCCCACGATCTCGGCGCAGGAGCGAAGGATCCGGCTGTCCTGCGGGAGGTAGGAGCCGTAGGTCATCATGCAGCCGCAGCCCACGCAAAGGGAAAAGAACGTGAAGCCTAAGGCCGCGTAGAGGCTCTCGCGGGTGAAGGCCTCGGGCCGGAAGGCAAAGAGGTAGGCAAGCCCCTTCCCCGCCCCGGGGAGCGTGAGGCCGCGCACGATGAGCACGAGCATCAGGATGAAAAGCGCGGGCATCAGCACGCGCGAGAGCCGCTCGATCCCCTTGTTCACCCGAAGCGCGACGATCCCGGCCGTGAGCGCGAGGAAAAGCGCCTGGTAGCCGATCGCGAGGGTCGGGTTGCCGCTCACCGAAGCGAAGCGGGCCCCGAGCTGCGCCTGGTCGGTGACGAGCCCGCGCCCGATCAGGGCGTCGACGAGGTAGGCGATGGTCCAGCCCCCGATCGCCGAGTAGAAGGCGAGGACGAGAAGGCCGGTGGCGACTCCCATGTAGCCCACCGGCACCCAGCGCGGGCCGCCCAGCTTCCTCATCGTGGTCACGATGGAGCCGCGCCCCATGTAGCCCAGCGTGATCTCGGCCGTGAGGAACACGAACCCGAGCGTGAGCGACAGGAGCACGTAGGGGAGCACGAAGGCCGACCCCCCGTTGCTGCCCGCGAGCCACGGGAACTTCCAGATCGCCCCCAGCCCCACGGCGGCTCCGGCCGACGCAAGGACAAAACCGGCTTTCGAAGCCCAGGTCGCCCGCTCTGACATTTGCGCATCCTCCTGTTAGCAATTGCAACAGGCAACCTTATCACAATGCCCGGCGCTGCTGTCCCGGGAGCGCCCTCCGGGCCAGCTCTTCCTTAACATATCGAAACACGGCGGCGTTGACGCCCCGCCCCGGCAAAGGTAGAGTCCCTGACTGAAAGAATTCTCATTTGGGGATCTCCTCCACACTCTTGCTCATGGTTCACGCGAACGCTTTTCTGAGGACGGCGCTTGGAGCGCTCTTCCTCCTCGTTCTGGCCGCGGCGCTGCTGCTGCGGCCGGGCGCCGCCGTGAGCATGATGGCGGAGGGCCCGACCGCTTCAGCCGCTGCGGCCGCAGCCGCGCAGGGCGCGCACGCCTGCTGCCCGGACGGCACCATGCGGCTTCGCGCGCATGCCGCCGCCCCGCAGGGGGGCGGCTTCCACCACTTCTGCTGCGAGCTCACGCTCGCCGCGGGCGAAGCCCCCGAGGGCTCGGCGGCCCCGGCCCCGCAGGCCCCCTTCCCGGCGGCGAGGCTTCCGGCTCCGAAGCTCCTTGCGGCCGGCATCTACCGGCCGCCGATCGCCTGATTCTCCCGTCGCTGCGGCGCCGATTCCTGTTTGCGCCGCCTCTCTTCGGTCCTGCACCCGCTGGGGAAGGCACAAACGCCTCAGGCGGCCCCCGGGGGTCCGAAGAGCGCATGAAGCGCCCCCGGTCGCAGAACTTTTCGACCGCCCTGGGCCAAAGCTTTTATTCATTTGAAAAATTGACTGGAGAATTTCCTATGTCCATGACGCATTACATGGAACTGCTCATGGTGAACTCGCCCTGGAACCTGATTCTTTTCATGGCGATTCCCGTGATCCTTGCCGAAACCATTGCCATTACCGAACTCATCAACCTCTTCTCCCCTGGCCGGCACCCGGCCCTTGTCACCCTGAACCGCGTCTGCGGCGTGCTGGCGGGGCTCGTCTTCCTCGCGATCGGCCTCTACCTGATCCCCTCCGTCGTGGTGCCGGTGACCGAGTTGAAGCAGTGGCGCACCTGGGTTGACGTGGTCTCGGTGCTGGCCTACCTGCTGGCCGGGATCCCGATGATCCTCATCGCGCTGCTGCACGCGCGGGTGCTGATGCGCAGCGCCGCCGAGCGCGCCCGCCAGGGCTTCCACATCGGCTGCGTGGCCGCCTTCCTCGTGCTCTCGCACGTCGCCATGATCTTCGGCATGGTGGACCCCGCGATCGCGGGCTGGCAGGATCCGGCCGGCACGATGCAGATGCAGCACATGCACGGCTCCATGAACGCGGACGACCCCATGGGAGGCCACAAGATGGGCGAGGCTCCGGCCCCGCAGCCCATGCCGATGCAGGGCCAGATGGGCGAGCCCGGGGCCGGCTGCCCCTTCCACGGCGGCGCCGCCTCTTCGCCTGCTGACCCGGGCGCGGCCCACGAGCACATGGGGCACCAGGGCATGAACATGGGCGGCTCCGCGAAACCGTAACAAAGCGGGCGGCTTTTCTACACTTTTTTACCCCGACTTAGGGAAAACTAAGGAAAAGCTACCCGTGGGCTAAGTTTCGCCGCTTAGACTTCGTGTCAAGAGATGAGGGAGCGCGGCCCCGCCAAAGCGGCGGAACCTTTCCGCCCAAGGGGCCGCCCCCTCTTTGAACACTTGAACGCAACCACTACTGGAGGACATCCATCATGAAGAAAAGCGCTGCCGTTTTGATTGCCGCCGCCACTCTCGCCCTTTCCGGCGCCGCCTTCGCGGCCTCGGACGCTCCGGCCCCGAGGCCTCTGGGCGGCCCCGCCTACGGCCAGAACGTCAACCCGAAGATCGCCATGGCCGAGGCCGTGGCCACGGCTGAGAAGGCCTACGGCGGCCAGAGCCGCCGCGCGCAGCTGCGCGGCTCGCACTACGGCCTCGTCTGGGACGTGCTTCTGCAGGACAAGGACGGGAAGATGATCTCCGCGCTCGTCGACGCGCAGAGCGGCAAGATCCAGGCGGCCTTCGACCTCGGCAACCGCAGCACGAACGGCTACGGCTGCCCCTTCGGACCCATGGGGCCGCGCGGCCACTGGGGCATGGGCCCGGGCATGATGGGCGGCCGCGGCTGCTACTGAGCCGCACGCCTCAAAGGGGAGCGGCTGCCCGCGCTCCCCGCTTAAACTAGAGGGGCCGGAGAGAGACTTCCGCCCCCTCTTGTTTCCTGCCACGGAAGCCGCCCCGGCGCGGCTTCCGTTTTTCTTTTTTTCTGCGGGACGGGAGGGACGCCCTTCCCCCCTCTGGCGCCATGAAGATCCTGCTTATCGAAGACGACCCTTTCATCGCGCGGGCGCTCTGCGCCGCGCTGGAGAGCGAGGCGCACACCGTGCTCTGGGCCCCCTCGGGGCCCGAGGGGCTCGAGGCCGTGAAAAGCGGCTCGCCCGAGGCGGTGCTGCTGGACCTGGGGCTGCCGGGCATGGACGGGATCGACGTCCTGAAGAGCATCCGCGCGATGCCCAGGCCCCTGTGCGACCTCCCGGTGATCGTGGTCACAGCGCGCGAGGCGCTCGAGAGCCGGCTCGAGGGGCTGGACGCCGGCGCGGACGACTACGTGCTCAAGCCCTTCCACACCTCGGAGCTGCTCGCAAGGCTCCGGGCGGTCATGCGCCGCAAGGCTCCGATCGCCGAGGAGGTGCTGCGCTCGGGAAAGCTCGCGCTCAACACCGTCACCCACGAGTGCACGGTGGGCGGCACCACGGTGACCCTTTCCAAGCGCGAATACGCACTTCTCGCCGCCCTTCTCGTGCGCCCCGGGGCGATCCTCTCGCGCCGCGCGCTCGAGGAAAAGCTCTACGCGCCGGGCGACGAGCCCGAGGGGAACGCAATCGAGTACCTGATCCACGTGCTTCGCAAAAAAATTGGCCCCGGCTTCATTGAAAACATCCGCGGGCTCGGCTGGCGCATCAGGAAGGAGAGCGCCTGATGGCCCCGCAGCGCTCGAAGTCGCTTCTGTCGCGCACGCTGCTTGCGGTGGCCGTCTCGACCGTGCTCGTCATGGCGGCGGCCCTCGCCCTCCTGTTCCAGAACGTCCGGACCGACGCGCTCGCCACCCGCGACGCGCATCTCGAGGACATGGCCGTGGCGCTCGCGCGCGCGGACGTCGCCAACGTGATTCCCGGGGCGCTCACCATGGCCCCCGAGCAGTTCGAGAAGCGCCTTGACTCCGACGAGCCCCTTGTCGTGCGGCGCCGCCGCATGATGATGATGCCGGGCGAGACCGTGTTCGTGAACCCCATGAAGCGCACCGAAATTCCGGCGGGCGAGCCGGTGGCGATCCGCATGATGACGCTGCAGGGCCAGACCGTGCACGTTGCCTTCAATTCGCCGCTCCGGTCCGGCCTCACCACGCGGCACGTGGACGGCGAAGACCTGCGGATCTGCGTGGTCTTCCTGCCCACCGGGCGCTACACGGCGGTGGCCGAGCCGCTGCAGCAGCGCGACCGCTCGGCGATGAAGGCGGCGGCCGCCGCGGTGCTGCCGCTGGCCGCGCTGCTGCCGGTGCTGCTGGGCGTGATCGCCTGGGTCCTCTGGCGGGCTCTGAAGCCCCTGGACGCCGCCACGCGCGAGGTGGCCTCGCGGCGCGCGGCCAATCTGGAGCCTCTTTCCGTCGAAGGCGTCCCCGATGAGATCCGGCCCTTCGTGAACGCCGTGAACGCGCTCCTCGCCCGGGTGCGGGAGGCGAGGACCCGGGAGATCCGCTTCACCGCGGACGCCGCGCACGAAATCCGCTCGCCGCTCACCGCGCTCACGCTCGAGGCCGAGCACCTCGACCGCATCACGGATTCGCCCGAAGCGAAGCCCGTCGTGCGGCGGCTGCGCGAAGGGCTCGAGCGCTCGGTAAAGCAGGTCTCGCAGCTGCTTCTTTTCGCGCGGGCGCAAAGCGGCGAGGCCCCGGAGCTGCTGCGCCGCGACGCCCGCCCCTGGTACCTCTCGGAGCTCGCGGGCGAGGCGCTCGAGCCGCTGCTCGACCAGATCGAGAAAAAGGGCCTGAAGTTCTCGGCCGAGGGGCTGGATGAAAAGGGCGAGCAGCCCGTCTCGGGCGTAAGCCGCGCCCCGGCCTTCGCGATTTTGAGAAACCTCCTGGAAAACGCCGTGCACTACACGCCCGAAGGCGGCTCGGTCACGCTCGAGGCGAAGCGCACGGACCAGGGCCTCTCGCTCACCGTCCGGGACACGGGGCCGGGGATCCCGGAGTCCGAGCGGGAGCGGGTGTTCGATCCCTTCTACCGGATCAAGGGCACGGGAGTGGCGGGCACGGGCCTGGGGCTTGCGATCGTGAAGAGCTACGCCGACATGGCAGGCGGCACCGTGGCGCTTTCCGACGCAAGACCGGGTGAGAGACCGCCGGGGCTGTGCGCGGAGGTGTTCCTGCCCGCCTCGAAGGACTGACCTCCCCTTTTGCTTCATCTTCACGCGCGGCCCTAAAACAGCGGGAAAAAGAGTAAGCCGCGCAGACGTTCAACAAAAGCGGAAACAGGACCTTCGGAAACGGTCTGCGGCAGCCCGCCGCCGTCGCTGCGCCGGAAGCCCGAGGGGCCTTCGAACCGCCGGAGACGTACTGCCCTGAGCGAAGAATGAATCGACCCAGCCCCTCCACAAGCCTGAGGCCTTTCGCCGATTAGGCGGTCCGGCGGACACTCTGGCAGCGGATCCGCAGCGACAGGCTCCGTCCGAGTGACGTCACCCGCTTCAGCCGCCCGTCCATCTCCTGCCCTGCGCCGGCTCTGAGGAGGCGGCTGCCTTTGAGCGAAAAGCTCTCAGCCCCGCGGCGGACCGGGCTGAAGCTTCCGGACGGCTCCCTCGCCTCGGTTCGCTGCAAACAGGGATAAACGCCTGCAGTCGAATCAGTCCGGCGATTGGTCCGCAAGGCCTGATTTTCCCGTTCCTCCAAGAGCTCTGCGTCCGAAAATCCCGTTTCTTTGCTACCCGAAGCAACAGCCCCCTCGAGAGCGGGCTTCGCTCTTGTTTTGCTCTGTCCCCTGAGGGCACTGAAGCTTACAATAAAATTTACATGTATTAATTTTTCTTTACAAATATTAAATCCAGGCTTTATCTCAAAGGCCGCATTCAAAGGAGGAGAAATGAGAGTGGCTGAAAATTCAAGAGTTTGTATAAGGGGGGCATGGACAGAGATTGCCGCAGCGGTGTTTGCAGCCTGTACAGGACTGGCCGCGCTCCCGGCGGGCGCTGCTCAGATTGAGCTTCATGATGCAACCATTACAGAAAGGAGCCAGTCGCTTTCCAATGCCGAAGGCTACTATGTAAAAGACGGAAACCAAGCGACAATCACGTATACAGCCAGCAGCAGCGCGACCGAGCTCTTTTACAAAACATCGGTTGACCTCAACAATTCGGGCCGGCTCAATATCAAGGAAACGCTGAATTACTCGCTTTACAGTCCCATCTGGACGACTTATTTCCATGGCGGGAGCGATTCCGCCCTGGATATCGAGGCCTCGACCACCCAAAGTTACTCATCAATTCTCGGCAACTTTGATTTTGACACCAATGCAAGAATCGCTGCTGACGGCAAGCACAATGTCCTGATCGACGTGGGCACGGCGAGCTTGGTCAACAACATGGAGCCGTATCACTACGCCATTTACACCTCATACCGGGACAACGGCCAGCCAGGCGCATGGGTAGAGGTGAAGGCGAAGAAAATAACGCTTAAGGCCGGCGAAGCCGTTTTCGCTCAATCAGGCAACCGAGTGACCCTGAGCGGCTTTAACAACCTGGACATCACCTCGGGGACCAAATCCGCGATCCGCACTTTGAGTGATTCCACAGTCGAAGTTCTCGGCAACTCCGGCAGCACGGCGACCATTTCCAATGACGGCAGCAAATACGCCGCCATCCAGAGCGGCCAGGCGGGCGCCTCCACTGTCCTGAAGGCCGGTAGCCTCATCATGAACTCGACCAACAACTCGGCGGTCGATGCGGAAGTCGGCTCGGTGGCCATTCAGGCCGATCAGATCCAGGCCGAGACCGGCGTGACCGGAACGCAGTCTGTAAACACCTCCTCCAACAGCGGCGGCAACGGCAATGTCTTTGTGGTCAAGAGCAACGGCGAAGTCACCTTTAAAAACTTCAACGGCAGCTCCGATCCCTCCAGCTTCAAGGCGACGGGCAATATTTATGTGGAAGACGGCGGCAAGGCAGTCTTCCCCTTTGCCGGCTCTTCTTCCTCCCTCACGGGCGGTGCGCTCGTTGAGGGCGGAAGCGCCGCCCTCCAGTTTAAGAACGGCGCGTCCTGGAACATGACCATGGACAGCTCGGTTTCCAACCTGGAGGTGGAGAGCGCAGCGATCAACGTCGGCTACAACGCGCCGGAAGGCACCTACCGGAAGCTCACGATCGGAACGCTCACCGGCAGCGACGGCACGTTCAGCCTACGGGCGGATGTGAACGCCGACAAAGCCGACCAGATCATTATCACGGACAAGGCGAGCGGCAGCCACAAGCTCTTTGTCGCGGGCAGCGGCTCCGAGCCGCTGCCTGAGGCGATGTCTACCTTCCTCGTCCAGGAGACCGCCTCTACCGTCAGCGCGGGCAGCGACGCGACCTTCGCGCTTGCAAACCAAGGCGGCTATGTGAATGTGATCGATCAGGGCAATTACGTCTACACCCTCGCCGACCGCACGGTCGACACCGACTCCGGCCAGGCCCGCGAATGGTACCTGAAGCGCGTGGAGCGGCCCGTCGAGCCGGTCACTCCGGACGAGCCGGTCACTCCCGTCGAACCGGCCAATCCGGACAAGCCCGTCGTTCCGACGGTCCCCATACTGTCGCCTTCAGCCGCTACAGTGCTTGCCATGGGCAGCTCCAGCAGCATGACATCCAACTTCATCACGGGGCTCGATGACCTGAGGAAGCGCCTCGGAGACGCCCGTCATCAGGACGGGACGGGGCTGTGGGCGAGCGCGGGCGGCAGCTATTCGAGGTTCACGGGCTACCAGGGGAAGGTGCTTCGCAAGAGCGCCTTCCGCGTGAACGTGGGCGCGGACCGCAAGGCAGGAGACTGGATTCTCGGCGGCTACTTCCACTTCACGACCTCGGACGACAAGGCCCGCAACGACTGGAACACGAGCCGCGGCGACTCGAACTCGCAGAGTTTCTCGCTCTATGCGACCCGGCTCTTTGCGGGCGGCAGCTACCTCGACATCGTCGCGGGCGCCGACCTCTATCACCAGGAGATGCGCGGCACGATGCTTGACGGCCGCAACTTCAAGGGCAATTACACGACCCACGGCTTCGGAGTATCCGTGGAGGGCGGCCATCAGTTCTGCTTCGGCGAGAGGGGGGCGTGGTTTGTGGAGCCTTCGCTGCAGGCGTCCTGGTATCGCGCCGAAGGCGCGGACTACCGGCTCACGAACGGCATGAAGGTGGATGAGGACAACATGACAAGCGTCACGGGCCGCGCGGGCGTCCTCGCGGGCCGGCGCTTCTTCGGGGCTGACGGGAACTTCACGGGCGACCTCTACGTCAGGGGCGGCGTGCTCTACGAGTTCAACGGCGACCAGACGGTGCACGTGAACGGCGAAAAGTACGACGTGGACGGACTTGGAGCTCGCGGCTACGCGGGCATCGGCGGCGAGAAGTACCTCAACAAGAGCGTGAAGCTCTACGGGTACCTCGAGACGCAGCACGGCCACCGTTATGCCACCGAGCTTGAGGGACTGCTGGGGCTGAAGGTCTCCTTCTGAGCCCTTGAAGCAGGCACGCCTTGAGCAAACCGCCTCCGGCCCCTCCGCCGGAGGCGATTTTTTCCCTGACTTTTATGAAGCGGCGTCGTTTTCGGGGACGCAAAGTAGCCCAAAGCAATGCCCATGCCATTGGAATCAGAGCGCGGGCCTCTGCGAGAGGCTTTTACAAGGGGGCCGGAGAGCCGGGAATTTCAAAGGAGCCCTTTGTGTTTGTTCCATTTTCAATCAGGGCTTTTGGGGGCAGGATTGCCTGGGCTTAAGTCACCGAACGCTGGAAACCGCTTCGTAAAGCCGTGCTCTGCTGACTGGGCCACGGCCCTGTTGGTGACTGCGGTGCGGCCAGGCCCCGCAGCGTCAGGTCCGACGGAATTGATGCGGCCGACCGAAAAGCTCCTGACAAACTTATTGAACCGCAGCGCCCGAAACGCATTCGTCTCCGGGGTGAGAAACCGGCAGACTCCCTCTGAAATTTAGTGCGCAAGGGGCCGGGCCAAGGCCGGGATCGCGAGAAGCTGCCCGCCCGAGGACCGGGCCTGGGGCTCACGGGTCGTGAAGACCTACGCCGACATGGCAGGCGGCACTGTGACGCTTTCCGACGCGAGACCGGGGGAGAGCCCGCCGGGGCTCTGTGCGGAGGTGTTCCTGCCCGCCTCGAAGAACTGACGCCCCGCGTCCCCCGCGCAGGGCCCCGGGCTAAAATGACCCGGGGGAGCCGCCCCTCAAGCGTCCGGAAACAGAAAAAAAAAGCGGTCCCCGCCCTCAAAAGGAGAGCCCGCCATGAAGCACGAATGCAGGATCACGGTCCTCGAGACCAAGGTCTTCCCCGACTACCAGCAAAAGTACCTCGCCAACCCGCACTCAGGCCCCTGCCCCTGCTTCAAGGCGGGCGACACCTTCCTGCTGCGGCGGGACGAAGAGCAGGACGACTTCTACCACCTCATGAACGGGCGGTTCTGCGGCGAGGCCTGGGACGCGATCAGCAGGTACGTCTACACGGCGCTGCAGGGCGGCTCCATCATGCACCGCTGGACAAACGACGAGCGGGTGATGATCGCCTGCTGCAACGACGGCACGAGGCCCGTGATCTTCAAGATCGAGAGGATCGACATCCCGGAAACCGACGAAGAGCGCGAGTGGCTCTCGAAGCAGAACTTTAAAAACGGCGCAGACTCGGCCCATACGGGCTGAAAAAAAGGCAAAAGCGGGCCCATGGACAAACCTCTGCATCTCCCGCCCTCCCCGAGGCCGCGCGCCCGGGCGGCGCTTTTCGCGCTCGCGGCGGCACTCGCCGCGCCTGCCTCCCCCCTGACCGCCCAGGCCGCCCCGGTGCGGCTCGGGGTGAGCGAATTCGCGGACCTCTCCGTGAACGCCCCGATCCTGTCCGCCACCGAGCGGCTCCTTTCCGAGGCGCTGGGAGAGAAAAACCTCGAAGTGCGCACCTATACGGTCGCGGGGCTGCAGGCCGCGGCGAAGGCGGGGGACGTCGACATCATCATCTCCTCGGCCGGCACCTACCGGAGGCTTGCGCTCGAGGGCGCGGGGCTCGTGAACCTCGCCTCCGTCGCCTCGGACCGCTCCCCCGACCCCAACTACGCCGACGGCTCCGTCTTCTTCGTGAAAAAGGAGCGCGCCGACCTGCAGCACATCGCCGACCTCAGGGGAAAGACGGTCGCCGCGAACCACGCCTACGGGTTCTCGGGCTGGCAGATCGCGCTGGGGGAGCTGCGGCGCCGGGGCTTTGACGAGACGAAGTTCTTCGGGGCCGTCCAGTTCCAGGGCCACGAGGTCCGGGGCGTGATCGAGGCGGTGCGCTCGGGCCGGGCCGACGCGGGGATCGTGCGAAGCTGCCTGCTCGAAGACCTGAAGGAGGCCGGACGCGAGTTCCGGGTGCTCGACCCCCGCGAGGGCGACGCGAGGCTTGCCTGCGCGCACTCGACCGACCTCTACCCCAACTGGACGGTGTCCATCCTGCCCGGCACCCCGCCCGAGGTGAGCCGCCGGGTCGCGAAGGCGCTTTTTTTCATGCCGGAGATCGAAAACGGGCTTCGCTGGAGCGTCGCGACCGACTTCCGGGCCGTCGACCGGCTGCTGCTCGAGCTGAAGATCGGGCCCTACGCCTACCTGCGCGAGTTCAGCCTGCGGCGCTTCGTCACGGAGCACGCGCTGCCGATCGGGATCGGGCTTTGCCTTCTCGCCGCGCTCCTGCTGCACTCGGTCACGGTGGGCTGGCTCGTGAGGCGCCGCACCTCCGAACTCGAAGAGGCGCTCGAGAGGGAAAAGCGGCTCGAGCGCGAGCGCGCCCTTGCCGCCTCGAGGCTAGAAGATCTGTAGAAAGAAAGCATCATCGGACAGATGTCCTCGATCATCGCCCACGAGCTGCGCCAGCCGCTGGCCACGATCTCGATGTACTGCTACGGGCTCATCCGCCGCATCGAGGACGGGCGCGCGGACCGCGGGACCGTCGTCACTTCGCTGCAGAAAATCAGCGAGCAGAACGAGCGGGCCTCGGACATCGTGCGGCAGGTGCGCTCCTACGCGAAGGGCAACCGCGAGCGCAGCCCCCAGGACCTCGCGGCGCTTGCCCGCGCGGCGGCCTCCGACATGGCCAAGACGCTGCAGGGGAGCAAAACGAGGCTCACGCTCCGGATCCCGCCCGGACCCGTTCCGGTGCTCACGAGCCCGCTTGAGATCCGGATCATCGTGACGAACCTGCTGCGAAACGCCGCGCAGGCGCTCAAGGACGCCCCGCAGGGGGACATCGTGCTCGCGCTGCGGCGCGAGGGCGGCGAGGCCCTCCTTGAGGTGAGCGACAACGGCCCGCGGATCGACGACGCCCGCTGGCAGGCGATGACCGAGGAGCGGCCCGCCACGACCAAGGCCTCGGGGCTCGGCCTCGGGCTTTCAATCGTGCGCTCGATCGCCCGCGACCACGGAGGCCGCGTGGAGCTCGAGCGGCTCGACCCCCGGGGGCTTCTCGTGCGGGTGGCTTTCAGGCTTTTGGAACAGGGAGAAAAATCATGACGGCGCTCATCCGCCTTGTGGACGACGACCCCGCGGTGCTCGACGGGCTCACTTTCCTGCTGGAAGGCGAGGGCTGGGAGGTGAAGGCCTACGGCAGCCCGGGCGAGTTCCTCCGGGAGGACGCCCCCTCGAGGCCCGGCTGCCTCATCCTCGACATCAACATGCCGGGCACCTCCGGGTTCGACCTGCAGCGGGTGATGAACGAGCGCGGGTACCGCCTGCCCATCATTTTCCTCACCGGGCACGGCAGCATCGAGTCGGCGATTTCCGCCATCCGGCACGGCGCGGTCGAGTTCCTCGAGAAGACCGCGGACAACGCCCGGATACTCGAGGCCGTGCGGAGCGCGGTCGGGAAGTCGAGCAGCGGCTTTGCGAACCTCGACGTCGAGCCCTTCGAGGCGAAAAAGAGGGTGGCGCAGCTCACCGAGCGCGAGCGCTCGATCGCCCTCATGGTCGCCGCGGGCCTTCTCAACCGCCAGGCGGCCGAGCGGCTGGGGATCTCGGTGCGCACCGTGGAGGCGCACCGCCTCACCCTTTTTCGGAAGCTGGGCGTGAAAAGCGCCCCGGAGCTCACGACGCTGCTCGAGCTCGCGGGCGAGAAAATCGAGCGCTGAGGCAAAAAAAAGCTGGGCGCCCCCTTTTCATCCCGAAGCCCCGGAGCTCACGGCACCTTCATCGAGAACTCGTGGCACTGGTCGCACACGAGGAGGGGCTTTTTGTGGCCGGAATGACACTTGTCGCAGGCGCCCTCGCCCAGGTGCGAGTCGTGCGGGTTCACGTCGAGGTTTTCCGTCGTCTTCGCCAGGGCCTTGTAGCTGCCGCCGTGGCACTTGAGGCAGCTGTTCATGTCCGGGGCCTTGTCCTTGCCGGCCGTGTGGCAGCTCTCGCAGGCGACTCCGCGAGCGGCATGCCGGTCCGCGAGGAACTTCTGTTCGGCCGCTCCCGCGGTGGCCGAAAGCAGGAGCCCCGCGAGCGCCGCGGCGAGGATGAGCGTGTTCTTCATGGTCTTTCTCCTTTGTTCTTTTCTTTCCGGCGCCGCCCCAGGCGGCCGCCATGATGCACATTGTGTACCTCCGCACTACTTAAGTAGGTTGACGGGCGGCAAAACAATAATTATTAATAAATCAATATGTTATCTTGTTTTCCGTTGACGCTTCGCAAGGTACTTAAGTAGTTTCGTAAGCACAATGTCCTAAGCAGTCCGGCTGAAGCGGGCTGATCCGACACCAAGGAGAAGACAAGATGATCAAGCTGTCCAAGAGAAACTTTCTGAAGGGTGGCGCGGCCGCGGCGGCCGCGGCCCTGTGCGGCGCCGAGGCCCAGGCCCGCCCCGCGCAGCTTCCGAAGAGCTGGGACATCACGACCGACGTCGTGGTGCTCGGCTACGGCGGCGCGGGCGCCTGCGCTGCGATCACGGCGAAGGACGCCGGCGCGCAGGTGATGATCTTCGAGAAGATGGAGCAGGGCGGCGGCAACACCGCGGTCTCCTCGGGCGGCATGATGATCCCGAACGACGCCGACAAGGCGATCTCCTACCTCCTGAAGACATTCGACTTCGCCAATTCCGAAAAAGACGAGAAGCAGGTCCGCGCGTTCGTGGCCGAGGCCATGAAGTCGAAGGACTTCCTCTTGTCGCTGCGGCCCGAGCAGAAACTCTACATCTATGGCCACGCGGGCTTCCAGAACATTCCGGGCGCCGAGGCGATCGACAAGTGGCGCTTCCGCACCCCGAAGGGCTCGAAGCTGCGCGGCGGGGACGTCCTCTTCTCCAACTACCGCTACGCGGTCGAGGAAGTGCGCAAGATCCCGGTCACCTACAAGGCCCGGGCCCTCGAGCTCATCCAGGAAAACGGCGAGGTGCTCGGCGCCGTGATTGAAATCAACGGACAGAAGAAGACGGTCCGCGCGAAGCGCGCCGTGATTCTCGCCACCGGCGGCTTCGAATTCGATGACGTGATGCTCTCCAACTACACGATGGGCCAGAAGTTCCACCGCCTCGGCAGCCCCGGCAACACCGGCGACGGCATCCGCATGGCCCAGGCCGCGGGCGCCGACCTCTGGCACATGAATGCCCTCTCCTGCCCGCTCGGCGTCCAGGTTCCGGGCCTGAAGACTGCGCTGCAGTTCGGCATGCTTGCCCCGAGCTACATCTTCGTCGACCAGGACGGCCGCCGGTTCGTGAACGAGAAGTTCGACAACCACACGGGCGTCTACGCGGTGAACGTGCTCGACGCCGTGAAGCACCGCTATCCGCGCATCCCCTGCTACGCCGTCTTCGATGAGGCGGCCCGCAGGGAAGGCACCGTGGTGGGCGGCGCGACCTCGGGCTTCGCGATCAACCGCGAGGGCTACCGCTGGAGCCGCGACAACTCGGTCGAGATCGAAAAGGGCATCGTGAAGAAGGCCTCGACGCTCGAGGAGCTCGCGAAGGTGATCGGCGTGCCGGCCGAGAATCTCGCCGCCACCGTGAAGCGCTGGAACGAGCAGATCACCGCGGGCGCCGACAAGGACTTCGGCCGCCCGATCAAGAAGAAGGGCAAGGCGGTCTTCGAAGGCCGCGACGCGCCGATCCTCGCCCGGCCCCTGGGCGACGGCCCCTACTACGCGGTCGCGCTCTACCCGAGCCTCCTCAACACGCAGGGCGGCCCGCGCAGAAACGGCCTGGGCCAGGTGCTCAACCCCTTCAAGCGCCCGATTCCGCGCCTTTACAGCGCGGGCGAGCTCGGATCCATGTGGGGCCACATCTACCAGGGCGCGACGAACAACTCCGAGGCCTGCGTCTTCGGGCGGATCGCCGGCCGCACGGCCGCGGCCGAAAAGCCCTGGTGCTGAGTTCCGCGGGGCGGGCTTAAGGTGCGGCGCTTTTTTAAAGGGGCCTCTCTCCTCCCCTTGAATGAAAGCTCCGCCCCGTTTCCCCCGGAGCCCCTTTTCTTAAGCCGCTGTCCGAGCGCTTCGGGCAGCGGCTTTTCCGCTCAAGGGAAAACGCTCCCATGCAGGCGGGGCTTCCTTTTTCCCTGCCGCCCGCAGGCTCCGTCCGCCCCGCGGCAGTATTCCGCCCTACGCTGAAGGGCCGGCCGCGGTCTCTGCGGAGGAAGTGAGCGCCGGGCGCTGCGCCGGGGGTTCTTCTTTCTGCGCCCTCTTTTCTTTCTGTTTCCGCTCCCATTCCTGATTCCTTTCGATAAAGACGGGCTCCTGTTCGAGCACGATCTCCTCGAGCCGCTTAAACGCCGCCTTATAGGCCTGCTTCTCAAAGTGGAATTCAAAATCGTACGGATAAACGGAGCGCTTCACCTGCGAGTGCGTGAAATGAAACCAAACCACCTCCCCGGGCCGCTCGAGGCAGACCGCGGTAACGCCCCATTGGACAGGGCTCAGGCATTCTGCGCTGAAGCAGAGGGACAGATAGCTGCGCTCCGGCTTCTTTTCGGATTTCTCAGGCCTTAAATAAGACAGCAGGCCCTGGGCGTGCATATGCCCGTATTCATCGTCCGGGTTCCCGGGCTCCCTTCCGTCGAACCGGGCCTCGGCCTCGACGATCATCGCATCGAGCCTGCGGCCGTCGACGAGGATCCTCACGGCAGGATTTTTGGGCCATCCTTCCCTCAGCGCCCATTTTTCTCCGGCTGCGGCAGCGTCAAAAGACTCGAACTGGAGCGTGTTGAATTTTTGCCCTGCGGCCGATCCATCCGGCTCCCCCCGCGAGGGCTGGCACAACTCCAGCTCTTTCCATTTTTCATCTGATTCCTGACCCGCTTCAGAACGTATGCGCTCCTCCTCGCGCGCGAGCTCCGCGAGCCTGTCGAGCGCCGCCTCATAGGCCGCCTTCTCAAAATGGAATTCAAGATCGTACGGATAAATGGAGCGCTTCACCTGCGTGTGCGTGAACTGGAGCCAGACAACCTCCTGCGGCTTTTCCTCGCAGAGGGCGTACACGCCCCAGCAGTCCGTGTACTGGCAGGCATGGCAGCAGCTGAGATCCGCCCAATGGGTTTCGCCGGGCCTCAGGCCTTTGCGGGGCCTGAGCCCTCCCAGCAGCACTCGGGCAGACATGTGGCCGTATTCACTGTCCGCCCTCCAGGGAGACAGTCCTTCGAACCGCGCCTCGGCTTCAACGAGAATCGCGTTGAG
Source organism: Mesosutterella faecium (assembly GCF_022809315.2). Taxonomy (NCBI): domain Bacteria; kingdom Pseudomonadati; phylum Pseudomonadota; class Betaproteobacteria; order Burkholderiales; family Sutterellaceae; genus Mesosutterella; species Mesosutterella faecium. The sequence continues at coordinate 2,119,582 of NZ_JAKZJU020000001.1, forward strand.
GTCCCGGCCGTCGATGAGGATCCTCACGGCAGGATTGCTGGAGAAACCAGGGTCCAGCGCCCACTCTTCACCAGCCGCGACGGCGTCAAAGAGCTCGAATTGAAGCGTGTTGAATTTCCGTTCCATGGCTGGCTCCTCTTTGTTCCCTGACGCCCGAGGGCATGCTTCCAATATAAATCCCGAAAGTGACCGGGAGCTGAAGCGGGGATCGGGCGGGGATGGGCTTCCCCGGCGCTTCGGGGCCGCCCTCCCTCCTTAGAAACTGTCGATTGGACAACGGTTTCAAATCCCTCCGGAGGCTAATCTGTTTTTAGTTAGAAATAACTAGAAGAAGGCGGCCTTACGCCCGATGGTTTCCTTGCGGAAAGACCCCCCTCTTCCGGATTCAGGCGCCCTGTGGGGCCCCCGGTTCCCGGGGATTCGCTCCCGGCGCGCAGAAGAAAAAAGGAAGAGCCCCGAGCCTGCAAAAAAGCAGCCGGGGTTCGCACAAACAGGAGGCATCTCTCATGAAACGGACAAAACCGACCCCGGTGCTTGACTGGTTCAAGCGTACGGCCCAGGTGCTTGAGAATCCCGAAACCAAAGCCTGGAAGGCCGCGGGCGGGAAAGTGATCGGCATGTTCTATCCCGACACGCCCGTGGAGCTGCTCGAGGCGGCCGGCGCGATGACCTTTTCCTTCCGCGGGAACACCGCCGAAGGCACGGAGATGGCCGACGCCTACTTCAAGCCGCTCGCCTGCGAGTTCACGCGCGCGACCTTCAACGAGATCCTCGAGGGCAGGTACGGGTTCCTCGACGGAGCGGTCTGGTTCAACAACTGCGACCACATGCGCCGCATCTGGGACAACTGGAAGGCCTGCAGGAAGGACTGCCCGGCCTACTCCTTCATCTATTTTCCGAAGAAGAGGGACGACAACGGCTACGGCTTCTTCAAGGACCAGGTGCGCGCGATGATCGCGGCGACCGAGGAGCGCTTCGGCGTCAAAATCACCCCGGAGAAGGTCCGCGAGGCGATCCGCGCGACGAACGAAACCCGCCGCCTCATCCGGGAGCTCTATGAGCTGAAGAAGGGCGAAGAGGTGTACCTGGACGGCGCCGAGACCGCCTCGGTCCTCATGACGCTCAGCTCCGTGCCTCGCGCCGTGGCGAACGAAAAGCTCGCCGCGCTCATCAAAGAGCTCAGGGCCGGGGAAGAAACCGTGCGGCCCGCCTGCCGCTTCTTCTACGACGGCTTCCACGCCGACCGCCCCGAGATCATCGGGATGCTCGAGCAGGACGGCGGCGTTGTGGTCTGCGACTCGCAGGGCAACGGGCTTGCCTCCGCGGCCTGCGACATTCCCGAGGAGGGCGACCCGATCGAGAACGTCATGCACTATTACTACTGGGACAAGGTGCCGCAGCCGCGCGTCTTCGGCACGCAGAAGCAGAGGCTCGACCGGGTCGAGGCGCTCTGCCGCGAGTTCAAGTGCCAGGGCGTGATCGCGATGCGCATCGCCTTCTGCGACCAGGAGGCCTTCGAGCAGCTCATGCTGCTGTGGCGCGCGAAGAAGAACGGCGTCCCCTTCATGCAGCTTGAGACCACCTACAGGCCCGAAGGCATCGGCCAGATCCGCACCCGCATCCAGGCCTTCCAGGAAAGCATCGCCTCGCGCACCGCGGCCGCCTGACAGAGAACAAAGGACAAAGAAAATGACAGAAGCGAAAACTGACCTTTCCAAACTCGACGGCACCGAGCGCACCCAGGAGTACGTCGACCGCCTGAACGGCATTCTCGCGCAGATGTCCAAGGCGCCGGCCGAGCAGAGGAACCCGATCGTCGAGGCCCTGCTCGGGCTCTTCCGCGACTGGAACCAGGACAAGATCAAGGCTTACCGCGAGGGAAAGCCCATTGCCGTCACCTGGTACGGCAACGCCCCCGAGATCCTCAACGGCATGGGCATCCTCAACTACAACCCGGTGGTCGACCTCATGATGCACCTCGGGTTCACGAACTACGCCGACGCCTACAAGTGCGACTCGTTCCCGCTCGACGGCAACGTCTGCTCGCTCATCCGCTACGCGATCTACGCCGTGCAGAACAGGCTGCTCGTGAAGCCCTCGGTCATCATCGCGATGGGCGAGCCCTGCGACGGCGAGCTCATGGTGCACCAGGCGATGAAGGAAAGCGACTTCTTCGGCAGCGCCCCGATCTACCAGATCGACCCCTCCTACGGGCACGACAGGAAGGACTTCGAGTACGTCGCCCGGCAGCTGAAGGAAATGGCCCACTGGCTTGAGAAGGTGACCGGCGCGAAGTACGACTTCAAGCGCGTGGCCACCGTGGTGGACGAGACCAACGAGCAGTACCGGATCTGGAAGGAGATCAACGAGTGCATGAAGGCCTCGCCCGCGCCGTTGCCGGGCTTCACGGTGCCGGAGGTGATGTGGCCGCTCACCCAGCACCTGCCCGCCGGCGACCCGCGCTGCACGGCGGTGGCCCGGATGCTGCTCGGGGCCGCGCAGGAGAACGTGAAGAAGCACGTGGGCCCGGTGATGAAGAACGAGATCCGGATCGTCTGGCCCGACCTCGATCCGCTCTGGAACGGACCGCTCACCGAGTGGCTCGCGAAGAAGTGGAACGCGACCGTCGTGATGACCGACCAGCAGTACTCGAAGCCCTACGAGGTGATCGACACGAGCAGCGAGGACGCGATGTTCTACGGGCTCGCCCGCCGCGCGGTCTTTGAGGTCCCGATGATCCGCCAGGGCCGCGGCTTCGTCGACGTGCTGATCGAGGACCTCACCGACATGATCAACGAGTACCACCCCGACGTCGTGATCGCCCCGGGCCACATGGGCCACAAGGACAAGGCGGGCAACACGCAGTTCCTGAAGAAGGTCTGCCGCGACATGGGCGTGCCGCTGCTCAACCTCACGACGAGCCTCTTTGACGAGCGCTACACGCCGCTCGAGAAGGTGGAGAACGACATCAGCAACTTCCTGTCCGTGAACGGCTTCAAGCCCAATCCGGACTAAGCTGCCTGAAGCCTCCCCGGCGGGGCCCTTCCCCGCCGGAGAAACAGCCCTGCCATCCCGCCGCCCCGGTCCATCCGGAGGCGGCGGGATCGCTTTTGGGAGGATACGAACCTGCTGCGGGCCCCATGGACACAAAGAGAAGTGTCAGTTGGGCAACGGTCCGCTCTTCCTCTCTCGGGTAACCTATCCATAGATAAAAATAATTAGTCGAAGTCCGGCGCGCCTCTCCGAAAGGGAAGCGCTTTCAGCCCGGAAGCAAGGAGTACGAAATGAACATCTACGCAGGCCTTGATCTTGGCAGCACCACGGGAAAGGTCGTCCTGATCGACGACGAGAAGAAGATCCTCGGCTGGTCCATCGTCCCCGCCGTGGGCGGTCCTGAGAAGACCGCGGCGCGGGCCCGCACGGAGGCCTTCCTCAAGGCGGGGCTGCCGCAGGACACTCCGGTCGCCTACCTCACCGCGACCGGCTACGGCCGCAACAGCTTCCAGCAGAAGAACGAGGAGATCTCGGAGATCTCCTGCCACGCGCTCGGCGCCCACGAGCTTGCGCCCTCGGTGCGCACGATCGTCGACATCGGCGGCCAGGACTGCAAGGTGATTTCAATCAACAGCCGCGGCCGCGTGATGGACTTCCAGATGAACGACCGGTGCTCCGCCGGCACCGGCCGCTTCTTCGAGGTGATCGCGCGGGTACTCGGCATCTCGCTCACCGAGCTCTCGGAAAACGCCCTCAAGTCCTCGAACCCGAGCCCGATCTCCAAGCAGTGCTCAGTCTTCGCCGAGTCCGAGGTGATCTCGCTCGTGAACCAGGACGTGCCGCTGCCCGACATCTGCGCGGGCGTGACCGAATCGATCGCGCGCCGCATCAAGGGCATGATCTACAAGGTGGGGCTCGAGGAGGACCTCGCGCTCACCGGCGGCTGCGCCCAGAACAAGGCGCTCGCCCTCGCGCTTGAGCGGCACCTCGGGGTGAAGCTCGCTCGTCTTTCGGAAAACCCCCAGATCATGGGCGCCTTCGGCGCCGCGATCTTCGCCCTCGAGCACTCGAAGGCCGCCGCCTGACAAAGATAAGAGGCAGAAAAAGCAATGAGCACGCTGGAAAAAGAAGTGGGAGAGCTGCAGAAGGCGCTGGAAGGGCGCGCCGCGGAAACCTTATCGACCGCGGGGATCGAGCCCGCGGCGAGAAACGGCCGCGCGGGCCTCATCCTCGAAGGCGAGGCGCGGGCGAACCTGGGCTCGCCCGAGATCCCGAGCGCCCGCTACCTCCTCTATTCGAACGCGGAGCTGCCCGGCGGCGACCGCGTGAGGCTCATCGGGCGGGAGCTCTCGGAGCTTCCCCGCGAGCCCGTCGCCTTCGCGCAGGCCGCGGTCCTCTACGGGCCCGGGGTCACCTCGGAGGTCTTCTACCAGTTCATGCAGCGCCACCAGAGGCTCCTCGACCAGCCGGGCTTCATGGTGAAGACCGCGAAGGACAAGCTGATGGCCCGGGTCCTGCCGGAGGCCGCAGCCAAAGGACTCGAGGCGGTCTCCGCCACCTTCCTCGACCGCGTCCACGCGGCCTTCCCGCAGGTGCAGGCGGTGGATCTCCTCTGGGTGACCGGAAACGAGGCTCTCGTGAAGGAGCTCGAGGCGAAGGCCGAGGCCGCCTCCGAACTTCTCACCTCGATCAAGGCCGGGGTCTGGAAGGAGCGCGGGTTTGACTACAAGTCCTGCCAGCTCGCGGGCCACTGCGGCTCGTGCGCCGACAAGAAGACCTGCTCCTCCATCCGGCAGATGGAGGCGAGGGTGAAGCTCAAGCACCGGCGCGAGGCCGCCTCGCAGGCCGCCGCCTGAAAGGCGCGGCCGATCGTAATTTTCATTCCTCGCCCGGGGTCCCAAAGGGGCCCCGGGGCGAACTTAAAGAAAGAAAAGGACAGGGAAAATGGCTGAAAAGCATATCCAGGGCAAAATTGTTGCCGTCTGCGGCAAGGGCGGAGTGGGGAAAACCGCCTTCACCACGATGCTCACTCGAGTGCTGAAGGACGACCCCGCGACCGGGCGGCTCCTCGTGGTCGACGCGGACCCCGCGATGGGGCTGCTCTACGCGCTGGGCGTCGACACCAGCAAGTCGATCGGCGCGGTGAGGGAGAAGATCCTCGAGGCGGCCGAGAAAGGCACCGCGGGAGAGAAGGCCGAGGTGGCCGAGCAGCTCGACTACCTGATCCTCAACGCGCTGCAGGAGGCCGACGGCTTCTCCTACCTCGCCATGGGCCACATGAACGCAAAGGGCTGCTTCTGCTCGGTGAACGACCTGCTGCACGACTCGCTCGCCCAGCTCGTGAACCAGTTCGACACGATCCTCATCGACGGCGAGGCGGGCATCGAGCAGATCAACCGCCAGGTGACCGACCACGTGAACACGC